>JANPLC010000440.1:0-3130 GCA_031426335.1 Planctomycetota bacterium | reverse complement strand
CGATTGTGCGATCATCGCCCAGGCCTCTTCACCCGCACCAGCGACGAGCAACGGTTCGCATGCGCTGCGTTCGACGGGCAACGGCGGACGACCGAGCGTGCCGCGGAACAACGTGACCAGCCGCTCGTCGGTGGTTCCCGGCGATGCCAGCACGGCCTTCGCCGCGAGGCGCGCCTGCTCCAACACGAAGGGATGATTCAGGAAGTACAGCGCCTGCGGCGCCACCGTGCTGGTGTGGCGTTGGCCCTGCGAGGTGTTGATGTCGCTGAAGTCAAAGGTCGCGAACAGTTCCAAGCGATTGTTGCGGAACGCTGGCGTGTACAGGCTGCGGCGCACGTCGGTGAATTGGTAGCCGAACTCCACCGCCGAGGCCGCAGCGCTTTCCGAGGCCGCCGCGTTCGCGCCGCGGATGTTCGGTCCACCGACGGTGCGATCGAGCGCGCCGCTGACGACCAGCATGGCATCGCGGATCTGTTCGGCATCCAGACGCCGACGGTTGGCGTGCGACAGCAGACGATTGTCTGGATCGTTCGCCGCCTGACCGACGGCGAGCTGCCAGGTGCGTGAGCGGATGATTTCGCGGATAAGTTGGCGCAGATTCCAACCCTCGCGCTGGAAACGTTGGGCCAGATGGTCGAGCAGTTCGGGATGCGACGGTGTCTCGCCGGTGGTGCCGAAGTTGTCGACCGTGCGTACCAGTCCCTGGCCGACCACCCAGGTCCACACGCGATTGACCAGCACGCGCGCCGTCAACGGATTGTCAGTGCTCACCAACCACTCGGCGAGTTCCTTGCGACCACTCTGCGTCGACGGCAGGCTCGCGGGCTTGCTGATCAGGACGCTGAGGAATCCGCGCGGCACCAGCGCAGCCTTCTGATGCACCTCGCCACGCACGCGGATGTGGGTGTCACTGATGGTGTCCTCTTCGCGCACGCTCATGACCAGCGGACGGTTGTCGCGCAGCTGCGTCAGCTCGGCGAGGCGTTTCTCCAAGTCGCCGATCTCGCTGCGCAGCGCGCTGGCGCCCTGCGGTTCTGTCGTCGTGGTGGCGGTCGCCGATGTGTTCTGACTGCTGGCACCGGCAGGCAGGAACTGAACCAGGTCGGCGGTGACGTAACCGGTGGTGCCTTCATTGGAGACGATGACGTAGCTGTTGCCGTCCTGCTCGAATGAAAAGGTGCCGAGCGACACGAATCGGCCTTCGATGTCGGGCTCCTTGGTCTGGTCGACATACACCGTCACATCACCCATGGCGTGGAAGATGTGCACCGGCACCCGCGTCGCACGGCCGGCCAACGCCGGGTAGGCGAGGCGGACCTCATAACGGCCAGCAGCGGGCAGACGCGGCATGAAGGTCAGGGTCTTGGCCCCCTTGTCCTTGTCGTCGTCGTGCACGTAACCCTTACCAAAGTAGTGTTTGGAATAGGTCGAGTGTTTCCACCCGCCGTTCATTTGCGCATCGGCATCGTCGATGACGATGCCGGTGAGGTCGCTGAGCGGGATCGGCTGGTTGGTCTTCTTCGCCAACCCCGAGGCCACGTCCTTGAGCTTCGCCAAGTCGTTCTTGGCCGCCTTCAGCCGCTTCTGCACGCCGTCGAGCTCCGCCTCGGACTCGGCAATGCGTTGTTCCTGCGCCGGATCGAGCGGCAGTTTCGCATCGATCCAACTCACCACGTTGTCGCTGTAGTTCGACAAGGTGCGGGTCGAAGCGAAGATGCCGGCGAGCGCGTAGTAATCGCTTTGCAGGATGGGATCGAACTTGTGGTCGTGGCAACGCGCGCAGCCGATGGTCTGGCCAAGGAACGCCTTGCCGATGGTGTCGAGCTGCTCGTCGATCACGTCGAAGCGCAGGCGCTGCTTGTCCTGTTCCTCGTAGATCGTCGGCCCGAGCGCGAGGAACCCGGTGGCGGTGAGGTTGCGCGCGCGTTCCTCGGGTGACGCCGCCGGCAGCAGATCGCCGGCGATATGTTCACGAATCATGCGATCGAGCGGACGGTTCTCGGCCAACGCCTGCACCACGTAGTCGCGGAAGCGCCATGCGTCCTTGAACAGCAGCGTACGACCACCGCCGCTCGATTCAGCGAAACGTGTGATGTCGAGCCAGTGGCTGGCCCAGCGTTCAGCAAACGCCGGCGTGGCCATCAGTTCAGTGGTGAGGTCGTCGACCGCGCGGGCACGGTCGGTGGCCGCGACAAAACGATCGATCTGCTCGCTAGTCGGTGGCAGACCGGTCAGGACGAAGACCAACCGGCGCACCAGATCCACCCCCGCGGCATCGGCCACCGGCTGCATGCCGCGCGACTCCAGGCCGGCGAGGACGAAGCGATCGATGTCATTGCGCACCCACGCACTGTTCTTCACCGCGGGCGGAGCCATCGGGGCGAGCGGCGCATACGCCCAAAAGGTTTTCCCTGCCTCGACCGACAGCGCGCTGCTCTTGTGCGCCGCAGCCTGGGCACCGACACGCGGATCATGAGCACCGCGGCGCACCCATTCGCTCAACACGTTCAGCTCGCGCTCGGAGAGCTTCTTCTTCGGCGGCATCTGCAGATCGAGATCGGCCCAGCTAACTGCTTTCAGCAGCAAGCTCTCCTCCGGTTTCCCTGGGACGATCGCCGGCCCGGCATCGCCGCCTTTCACCCAGTCCGCCTTGGTGTCGAGGGCCAAGCCCCCCTTCACCTTCTTGGTCGTGCTGTGGCATTCGAAACACCGCTCGTGCAGGATCGGCCGCACATGGGTCTCGAACCAGGCGGCCTCGGACTCGACAGCGGTGAGGACCAGCGGCAGGCAGAGCAGCAGCAGGCGGGCAGTGCGCATGGGGACTCCGCCAGAGGAGTCCGTGGGGCGGAGGGATTGGACAGGGGAAGTTCAGCTGGCCACAGGCTACAGGCTACAGACCACAGGTCGTGAGCATGACGTCCTCATCACGACCTGTGGTCTGTAGCCTGTAGTCTGTAGCCTGTTGGAATACCCATCCCCTCCCCTAAACCTGCGCCTCCTCGGGAGCCATCCATGTCCGCACGCATCCGCCTGTCCTCAACCCTGTTCGCCGTGGCGATGTGGTGCTGTTCCACCACGGCCGAAGCAGCCAATGCCGCCGACCTGGCGCGCAACTTCAAGAACCTACCGA
>JANPLC010000439.1:0-3630 GCA_031426335.1 Planctomycetota bacterium | reverse complement strand
CGCGCGTTTCCTCATCGAAGAGATCCTGCCCGAGGTCGGCAAGACCGTGAAGCTGACCACGGACGCACGCAATCGCGCAATCTGCGGCATCAGTTCCGGCGGCATCTGCGCCTGGACCGTGGCGTGGGAAAAACCCGACGTCTTCAGCAAGGTCCTCAGCCACGTCGGCAGCTTCACCAACATCCGCGGCGGCCACGTCTACCACGCGCTGATCCGCAAGACGCCGAACAAACCGCTCCGCGTGTTCCTGCAGGACGGACGCCACGACCTCGACAACGAACACGGCAACTGGCCGCTCGCCAACCAGGAAATGGACGCCGCCCTGCGCTTCAAGAAGTACGACAGCAAGTTCGTCTTCGGCGACGGCGCCCACAACGCCAACCACGGCGGCGCGATCCTGCCCGACAGCCTGCGCTGGTTGTGGCGGGATTGGAAGGATTACGCCGGCAAGTGAGCCACTGGCCTACGGGGTGACACGCGCGCAAAGTCCAGCGGTGAGACGGTGGTCGGCCAATTCAGGCGGGGGTATGCTTCCGTGAAGGATGCCCCATGAGTGACCCATACGCCGATACCATCGTACCGACCTTTAGCCGCGCGCCGGCTTTCGAGATCCTTTCCCCGGAGAAGTCCCGCGACAAGTCATGGCGCTGGCAGCTGAAAGCTGGCAATGGCGAACTGTTGGCGACCAGCGAGCCATTCGGCTCCCGCACTGGCTGCCTCGATTCGATCAGCCGGGTCAAAGCGAGTGCGGCTGCGGCAGAAATCCGCTAGTACAGAGCGGATCTATTCCCGCGTTCGCACAACCGTCCAGACTGAACCCTGTGCTTGGGCTCCCGTTCATCGCTGACCAATGATCAGCGATCCATTTCCATGGGACCTGCGTGCCGGTGCCGCAACGGTGGGGCGCTACCTGCTGGCCACCTTCACCTCGACCATGTTCCTCTGCGGCGGTGAAGCCCTGCCGACGGAACTGGACGCCACTCGTCTTGGCCCCGAACGCACGGCCGTGCTTGCTCAGGTGATTGAGCGCATGCGACTGCGGTTGTGGACGGTGGAGGTCATTGCCGACGATGGGATCCCAACTGGCTGGCATGCCTTCAGCGGTGGCATCCACCTGCGCGCCATGTCCATCATTCCTCCGGCAAGCGAATGCTGGGTGCTGCCTGGGGAGTGGATCGGCATTCAAGAACCGGTTCCAGAAGGACGGTCCTACGAACTGATCCGTCGCAGCGACGTAGTGATCGCACTGCGCGCGCCCGACAGCCAAGGACGGCTGCAGGGACTGCTCACCGAACTTTTTCCAGGCCCTCTGGAAAATGAGAGCCATGAACAAACGGCAGCACAGCGCACGCCGGAACAGGCCGCCGCGAGCGACCGCGTAGCGCAAGATTTGATCGCACGGTTCTGTCCGGACGGCCCGAACGTGCGCGCCGCGATCGATTCGCTGAGCGAGTTGCGCATTCCCGCAGCTACGGTGTTCGCCGACGGCGTGCGCTCGACGGATGCGGCGGTGGTGGACTCAGCGATCCGGGCCCTCGGCGAACTGGGCGGAGCGCACGCCACCACGTTGCTACTGCCCGAACTGCTGCGTGCGGAAGACACGCGCACCGCGATATGGCGTAAACGCAATGCCGCACAGGCGCTTTTACAAATCGCCGATTCCACCTGCGGTCCAGCACTGCTGGCCGCGTTGCCCCAGGTGCAAGACGTGGAAACCAAAATGGACGTGGTCGAAGCCCTGGAGCGCATCGAGTACCAATCGGCTGGCGACGCCGTGCTCGCCCTGTTCGCACAGGCGACCACGCAGCGTCAGCAAGCACACTACGCCAAGGCCTTAGCGAGCCTGCGTCATGCAGCGGCGATACCGCTCCTGCGTCAAAAATACGGCGACGCCCCGCTCACCGGCACGAGCTTATTCAAACTGCGCGAACCCAGCGTCATGGGCGGCGGCGTCCTCGGCGGCGTCCTCGATCGCCGCCCAGAGATCGCTCTGCTGCGCCTGACCGCACCCTGGGGCGAACCGGTCGACGGCATCCGTCTGCTGCTGGTGCCGCTAGACCACACCGATGTCGGCAGAAATTGCCGCATCGCCCTGGTGATCGAAAATCACAGCGCCAAGGAACGTCATGCCGTCGGCTACCTAGCCAATGGAGTGCTCATCATCGATGGCGTTCGCCACTCCGCAGCACCCGGTGGATTCGAAGGCGCATTCTCCATCGGCCAGCATGGCGTCTGGCTCGACGACTGCGGCTTGAAGCCCTTCATCACCACCCCAGGAACCTACCGCATCCAATTCAGCACAGGCAACGCCACGTCGAATGAGGTCTTGGTCGAGGTCAGCGCCGCGCCGTTACGCGGCAAATAGCCACTTTGCTCCAGGCCACCAAGGCCCAGAGCGTCGGGACAACCACCGCCGGCGTGCATCGCCGCTCGATCAGAGGCAGATCAATCCGGCTGGCCGGTGATGTACTGATGCAGGGTGGCGATGGCGCCTTCCTGCTCGGCGATGGTCGCCTTCACCAAGTCGCCGATCGAGACGATCCCGACGAGCGCGCCCTGACGCCGCACCAGCAGGTGGCGCACCTGACGATCGGTCATCAGGGTCATGGCGTGACGGACATCGTCGTCCCAGTCGATCTCGTGCAGGTCATGCATGGCGTCGCGCACGGACATGACGACCACTGCTCCGGCGCTGCTGGCCAGACGTAGTACCAGATCACGTTCGGAGAGGATGCCGACGATGGCACCAGCGGATCGCACGGCGAGTGAACCGATGCCGTGTTTGGCCATCATCTGGGCGGCGGAGTGCAACGTCGCATCCGCCTCGATGGCAAGGACGGTGCCGCCTTTGTGGCTGAGCACCTGGGAAATTGGACTCATGGCGGCCTCCGGGTCGGGTTGTGGCGGGATCCACCGCGCAGCGTGACCCACGGGAGGCCGCAAACAACCAGCGATCCGAATGATTGCACAGCGTTCGCTCACGCCGACTGGGGGCGGCAGAATCCGCCACGGTTTCGCTCAAATCGGGAACACCGCGTGGAACAACTCAGTACGGCTCTGCACGCCAAGCTTGGCGTAGATCGCTGAGAGCGCGTTCTTCACCGTCTGTTCGCTGATACCGGCGGACGCCGCCAGTTCCTTGTTCGATTGACCTTTGAGCAGGCCGGCAACCAGTTCGCGCTCCCGCGTTGTCAACGGTAGGCCAAGCAGGCGGCGTTGGAAGAACTGGACCATCTGGTCGCCAGTACCGCTGGCCTGGTGATTGACGCGATCAGCCAACAGACGAGCAAGGATGCCAGCCAGGCGATCGACCCCGAAGGGTTTCTCCAACAGATAATCAGCGCCCAGGTTGAGCACCGTCACCACCTTGTCCTTGTCGGCGAAGCTGGTGATCACCACGCGCAGGGCACGCGGGCAGAGGCGGTTGATCTCCTCCAGCAAGCGCAGGCCATCCACCCGCGGCATCATCAGATCGGTGACGATGATGTCCCAGGCGCGATGCAGCAGCGGCAGCGCTTCGCTGCCGTCGCCGACCGCGGTGACTTGGTAACCCAGACGCGACAAGCCGCGCGCGAGCAACTCACGCGCCATGGCTTCGTCTTCGACCAAAAGGATGGTTGAACCGCTGCT
>JANPLC010000438.1:0-5871 GCA_031426335.1 Planctomycetota bacterium | reverse complement strand
CACGGACATCAACGTGGTCCCCCTCTGCCGGCTGAAGCCGGCGCTCCCGGGCAGAGTGGAACCGCTTCGCTCACTTCTTCGCTTCGCCGCACACTGCCAGTTCGTGGATCGACCAGAAGCCGCCGGCTTTGCCGCTGACGGTTTGGGTCAGGCGCAGGTAGCGCGCGACGGTGTTTGCCGGCAGTTTGAGGTCGATGACCGGGGCTTTCTGGTTCTCGCCTTTCGCGATTGGCTTTGACCACTTCATGCCGTCCTCACTGGTCGTCAGTTCCCAGCCGCGCGGCCAGTCGCCTGGGGAGGCGTTGGTCTCGGCGGTGAACTGCGTCAGCGCCCACGGTTTGCCGAAGTCGATCTGGAACCACTGGCCGGCCTCTTGTTTGGCGCCGGTGTCCCAACGCGTGGTGGGATCGCCGTCGCAGGCTTGTGAAACTTTCTTGCCGTTGTGCGAGGCGGTGATGGCCCAGGTCGCCATCACCGACGGCGATGCTGGCACCCACGCGGACAATTCCGCCATGGTGAACGGTGCCGCGCGGTCCTTGGTTGCGGCGCGGATCTTCGCCACGTCGTCCTTGGTGATGGCGGAGGCACTGTTGCCGAACGCGGTGCGGATGTAGGTCAGGACCTCAGCGATCCACTGGTCGTCGTTGCCCTTCATGGGCAACATCAAGCCAGCGTACGTCTTGCCGTCGAGTTCGCCCATCAGGCCGTGCAACACAATGCGAGTGACCGCGTCGTGATTGCCGAGCACACGCGGGCTACCGACCAACGACGGGCCCATGCGCATACCGTCGGCGGTGGTGATGCCCTTGCCGTCCTGGCCGTGGCAGGCGAAGCACAGTTGCACGAAATGTTCGTTGCCCTTCTTAGCCAAGGCCATCGCGCCTGGGTCGAGCTTGGGATTGAACGGACTCGGACGATCCGGATCGAAGCGATTACTCTGCTGGGCCGAGGCGGCGATGATCTCGTTGCCCGGATGTTTCGCCGCGAGGCTGACGATCAGCGCCTTCACCGCCGGATCCTTCGAGTAACGCAGGGTGTTGATCACCTGCACCACCACGTCGATGTCCTTATCCTTGCCGAGCGTCGCGTACTCAGGGATCAACTCAGCGTCGCCCTTCTTGAACAACGCTTCGCTGATGCGCACCGCAGCGGTACGTACGCGCGGATCGGCATCCTTGAACGCGGCGACCAACGCAGCGCGATCGGTGGCACCCAGGCCATCAAGGGCCCACAGCGCATGCATGCGGCCGAGCGGTTCTTTGCCGCCTTTAGCCAGCGATTGCAGCGCCGGCACCACGCTCTTGTCCGCACGCAGCACGATCAGCTGCTGCGCGGTGTCACGCCACCAGCCGTTGGGGTGTGAGAGTGCCTCCACCAGTTCGGCCGGCGTCTTCGCCAACAGTGCCGGACGTGGGCCGGGTTTGCTCGATTCGTGCAGCACGCGGTAAATTCGGCCGTGGCCGACGTAACGCGCGTGGCCGTCGCGGTCGATCATCTCGCGCAGGTAGGAACCGGGCTTGGTCCAGTTGCCTTCCTGCACGATGCCGTTGTGCAGATCGCCGATGTAAAGGCAGCCATCTGGGCCGGTCGCTGACCACACCGGGCGGAACGCCGGATCGGTGGAAGTGATGAACTCATCGCCGGGATGGGCATTCACCATCACGCGTTTGCCGTCGACGACGTTGACCTTGGCGCGGCGCACCAGGCGGCCGACCGGTTCGGGCAAGATGTAGTCACCTGTGAAATCAGCACCCATCTGATCGCCGCGGAAGATCGATTGACCAGCGCAGGCGGTGATGTGATTGACCGTGCCTTTGATCGGATGCACGCGGCCAAGGCCGCCCTGCACGTCGACGGTCTGCATGCGCGGATAGACCATCTGGAAATCGGGATCGAGTTCGCCGGGCAATGACAACGCGCCGTAACTCGGATGTTGCTGGAAACCGAAGGCGCCGTTTTCACCACCGCCGGTCGCGCTGACCATGCGCCCCATATCGTCGATCGCCATGCCCCACTGCGAACCACGACCATAGATCTGATCCGTGGTCCATTTGCGATCCGCACCGATACGGAAGCGGCGGCTGCCGTTCTGCGCGGTGTAGATGAAGTTGTCGCTGCCCCAGGTCAGCGCGCTGTCCTGGTGCTCAAGATTGCCACCCTGCTTGCCGGCGTCGAAGACCACTTCGTTCTCGTCGGCGACGCCGTCGCCGTTGGTGTCCTTATAGCTGACGAACTTGCCGGTGTAGGTCTCCGCGATCACGACCCGGTCATCAAGCGGCAGCACCATGCGCGGCAGCACCAGATTATCGAGGAACACCGTGACTTTATCGAGCACGCCATCGCCGTTGGTGTCCGACAGTTTTGAGACGCGCGACAAGGGCTTGTCCTCGTCCCTCGCATCGGCATCCATCATGTAGGTGCGCATCTCGCAGACGTAGAGGTTGCCGTTGGCGTCCCAGGCGAAACACACCGGATTGATGATCGCCGGTTCCTGCGCCACCAGTTCGATGCGGTAACCGGGCGGCAGCTTGAAGCGCTTCATCGACTCTTCGATTGAGAGATCCTTCGCCGACGGCAGCACTTTGGCTACGCCGCCGGGATAGTTCTGGCTGGCTTTTTCCACGGGAAAATCAGCTGGAATCGCCGTCGTGCAGCTGCCCTTGGCCAACCATTCGATCGAGCGCAGCAGAACGGTCTGGTAACCGACACACGATAGGCACGCCGTGTCGCCGACATGGCCCATGACGTTGGTCAGCATCTTGCCCTTGCCGACCGGCACCCACCAGACGATCGGTTCGTCCTTGCCGGTGCCGCCTTTGGTCGAGTCGGAAAACGCCGTGAGCAAGATGTTGAGCTTCTCTGCCGGACCGCGCTGACCGTGGTACAGCTCATCCAAGCGATGGATCCACTTCACCGGCATGCCGGCCGTGATCGGATTCGTGGTGTCGCGCACCGTCATCTTCCAGTCGTATTGGCTACCGTGGCCCATGCCGCGGCCCTGAGCCTTTTCTTCGCGCTGCAGTTTTCCCTCAGCGTCAAAGAACACGCTGGCACCAAATTCTTTGGGGCGCCACAGCAGACCAACCGCCTGCTCGAATCCATTCCAGCCGGAGAAGCTGTTATTCGCCGCGTGCAGCGGCATCACGCCACCGCCGTCGTTCAGGTACTTTTCCAGTGCGGCCTTCATGTCGTCGGGCCACATTTCGCCGTTGTAGTTGAGCAGCACCGCGCCGTACTTGGCGAAGTCGGGCTTCCACGCGGCCCAGGCTTCCTTCGACGCTTTCGCCGGCGGGGTGTTGCTCTCCTCCACCGCGATGCCCGGCTGGTTGGCGAGGAACGCCATCAAGAAGGCGTTCTTCTTCTGCCAGTCGTGATTGTTCTGCCCACCGATGAGCAGCACGGGGATCTTGCCGTTGGCTGCCGGAGCCGAAGCCGTGTCGGCAGCGGCGATCCAAGCAGTGGGAATGAGCAAAAGGGCGAGCGCAAATAGACGGGTCAGCATAAACAGGACTCCATGGAACGAGGCCGGACGAGGCGGACAGCACGGCAGGGAAAAGTTGCGGTTAGCCTTACATGAAAGCGCTTTCACCTACATGTCGGACTTTGTACTCCGACCTGCGGAAAACGTTTGCGGGGATTGTGAAAACCCTGGCTTCGTTGGCGGGGATTGTCCAAAGACGGGACCGGGGATGCCGGGATCCTTCCACGCCCGTTCGCCGGCTCCGCACGCACCACACACCACCGCGCAGCCAGCGAGCAGAGCCCCCTGGGTTGCGCAGCCATTACCCTAACGTGCGGGCATGCATCTCCTGGTCACCGGCGGCGCCGGTTTTATCGGCAGCCATCTCGTCGACACCCTGCTCGCACGCGGCGACACGGTCACCGTGCTCGACGACTGCTCCACCGGATCGTTGCGCAACCTCGCGGCAGTCTCTGGTCACTCGCGGCTGACCATCCTGCACGGCTCGGTGTGCGATGAGGTCCTGGTCGACGAAGCCTGTGCACAAGTCGACGCGGTGGTGCACCTCGCGGCGGCGGTGGGCGTGAAACGCATCCTCGACAAACAAGTGGCCTCGATCGTCACTAACCTGCGTGGCACCGAAGTCATGTTGCGCGCGGCGCAGGCGCACCGCTCGCTGCCGTTCCTGCTCGCCTCCACCAGCGAGATTTACGGCAAACAAGATCGCACGCCGTTTCGTGAAGACGATGACAGCGTGCTTGGCGCGTCGTCGCTGCACCGCTGGAGCTACGCGTGTTCCAAGCTGATGGATGAGTTCCTCGCCCTCGCGTATCACCGCGAACGCAAGCTGCCGGTGACCATCGCGCGCTTCTTCAACATCACCGGTCCGCGTCAGAGCCCGGCCTATGGCATGGTGCTGCCGCGCTTCTGTGCCGCGGCGAAACGCGGTGAAACGCTGGAAGTCCACGGCGACGGCGGCCAGTCGCGTTGTTTCCTGCACGTGCGCGACGCAGTCTCTGCCATCCTCGCTCTGCTCGGCTGCAACGCCGCACTCGGCAAAGTGGTCAACATCGGCTCGGCCGAAGAAATCACCATGCGCGCGTTGGCCGATCGGGTGATCGCCACCAGCGGAAGAAGCAGCAGCGGCAGCAGCGGCAGCGGCGCCACGGTGCGCATGGTGCCGTACGCCGAAGCCTTCCCACAAGGCGGCTTCGAGGACATGCGCCGCCGTGTGCCTGACGTCAGCCGCCTCACGTCGCTGACCGGCTGGCGCCAGACGCTCGACCTCGACGCAACCATCCGCGATTGCCTTGCCACGGTGTAAGGTGCTTGGTCGATGGGACCGCAGCACAGCGCTTCCGATGCGGCCACCCCACGACAGGCTGCCGCTCATGAAACGTCTCGTCCCACTGCTCCTGTTGCCCGGCCTGCTCATGGCCGCCGAACCGTCACCCGCCGCCGGCATCGCCGCCAAAGTCATTCGCGAACGCGCGGCAGACATCGAACGTGGTGGTCAGGCGACCGTCGCCGGAGAGTTACGTGCGCTCGCTGAGCAACTGGCCGGCGGCACGGTCTCGCTCGCTGATGCGGCGCTGGTCGTGCAGATCGCACTCGCGGGCAACCCACGTGGACCAGCTGCCCCGACCCAGACACCGGAACAGCGACGCGCAGCGGAACAGGCTGCGAGCCGGGCCTCCGCCATCCTGGATGGAGAAACTCCCACACCAGTCGCGAGCAAACCCGTACGCGCAGCGCCGCCGATCGACGAGAAAGCCCTCGCCATTCCGGTGGCCACGTCCGTGCTGATTGCCGATTGGATCGGTGAACCGAAATCACTGCTGGTGATGATCGGCGCGGGCAAGGACCAGCAGATCCGTGCCGGTCAACGCTTCCTGGTCAAGCGCGGCGAACAGCAGCTTGCCGTGATCAGCGCCACGCAGGTGAAAGAATCCTCGACCATCTGCATGGCCGTTGCGGGAACATTGACCGAAGGCGCGCAGATCAAAGCCGGAGACGCGGTGTTGTCGGAATAAGTAGATACGAGCTGCGCTTGTCATGGTCTGTTTTTTGCCGTTCGAAGCTCGAAGTTCCGTCACGCCGTCGCCAACCCATGCGCGATGGTCGCGCGTAACCGGTCATTTCGCTTCATATACGCATGCACCAGATTGCGCGCCATGCGCCGCAGCAAGGCGCGATCACTCGCCGGGGCTAAGTACGGCGCGGCGCTGGATTCGCCAACGGACTGCACGCGTTGATCGAGTTCTTCGCGTGTAATGCGCCGGGCGTTGTCGAACAGGTCGATGTAGCCGCCAGGCCAGCGACCGACCACGTGTCCAGGCAGCGCGATCGGTTCGCACGCCAGGCCCAAGCGGCGGCACACCAGTACCCACAACACCACCAAGCTGATGGGC
>JANPLC010000437.1:0-6721 GCA_031426335.1 Planctomycetota bacterium | reverse complement strand
GGCCTTCCGGGTTGACGTAGATCAGGCCCATCTGCACGGCTGCGAGCGGGTTCTCCAACTGGCGATCACCAGTGTAGCGGTTGTCCTCCAACCATTTCTTTTCCGCGCCCCAATAGACGTCTTCATACGCTTCCCACACATCGGCGCGCCCACCAGCGAAACCGAAAGTCTTGAAGCCCATCGATTCGAGGGCGACGTTGCCGGCCAGCACCATCAGGTCGGCCCACGAGAGCGCGCGGCCGTACTTTTGTTTCACCGGCCACACCAGGCGGCGTGCCTTGTCGAGGCTGACGTTGTCCGGCCAACTGTTGAGCGGCGCGAAACGCTGCTGACCCGAGCCCGAACCACCACGACCATCGCCGGTGCGGTAGGTGCCCGCGCTGTGCCACGCCATGCGGATGAACAACGGACCGTAGTGCCCGAAGTCCGCCGGCCACCACGGCTGCGAGGTGGTCATCACCGCGCGCAGGTCCTGTTTCACCGCCGCCAGATCGAGGGCCTTGAACGCCGCCGCGTAATCGAAGGCCGGGTCCATCGGATCCGACTTCGACGAATGCTGGTGCAGGATGCGCAGGTTGAGCTGGTTCGGCCACCAATCCTGATTGGTGGTGCCCTTGCCCATGCGACGTCCGGGAGTGCCGGTGGCGGAGGTGCTAAGCTGGTCGGTCATCGGAATGTTCCTCGTGCAGGTCGGAGTGATAGTTGCTCACAGGATTGGTGCGGTGTCAACCGTGGCAATAACTCGTTAGTGGTCTCCGGCGGCAGGACAACGAGACACCAGGGAAGATCCCGCAGAATCGTGGTCGAATGCTGGGAATCACGGAGACTGCTGATTCGCCGATCGCTTATGGTCGTTCGCCGTTCGCGCACCTGCAGTCTGCACGATGAGCGACATGCGAATCGTTCAGCATCGTGGTGTCACGAGGTGTCATTTCCCCTGTGGCCACAGCTTTCGGCATGTCCGGCATCAGATGGAGGCCGCGAGCCGATAAATCGACCCAATCACAGTGTTGACGATCCACGGATGATCTAGGCATGGCATGTGCTCGCTCACGGTCGCGCCATGGGTCGCGCAGTCATCACCATCGTTGTGTCAGGAGGCTTCATGATTACCCGATCCACTGCTCAGGAAAAAAAACTCGTTCAACCGCCAGCGGCGGATGCGGACATGCAGCAGGTCTTGGACGCGCTTGCTGGGCTTGGACCCAAGCCGATCGAATCTTTGACCCCGGCGCAGGCGCGACTGCAGCCATCGCCAGCCGATGCCGTCAAGGCAGTGCTGCGCGCGAGGGGCATTGCTGCAGCCGGTGACCCGGGCGTGACGATTCAGAAAACGACCTATCCGGGCGCTGCCGGTCCACAAAAAGCACGGATCTATCAGCCCGCGGAAATCAGCGGCGCAAAGCCCGTGCTAGTGTTTTTTCGCGGCGGCGGGTGGGTCATTGCCAGCTTAGATATTTACGAGGCCACGCCGGTCTCGTTGGCGAAGCAACTGAACGCAGTGGTGATCTCCATCGACTACCGCATGGGCCCGGAACACAAATTTCCTGCAGCCCATGACGATGCCATCGCGGCCTATCGTTGGGTCCGGGCCAACGCGTCTTTGTGGGGCGGTGATGTCACCAAGATTGCGGTCGCCGGTGAAAGCGCGGGGGGCAATCTCGCTGCCCATGTCGCGATCGCGGCACGTGATCAGGGGTTGCCCATGCCCGTGCATCAACTGCTGGTCTATCCGGTGGCGAGCACCTCTACCGACTCGCCCTCGTATCACGACTGTGCGGACGCCAAACCCTTGAATGCGGCGATGATGGGTTGGTTCGTGAAAAACGCGACCAACGGCAGTTCGGATCTCAAGGACCCACGTCTCAATCTAATCGCGGCCAACTTGCGTGGGCTCCCACCGACCACGATTGTCAGCGCGGAGATTGATCCCTTACGTTCAGACGGTGATCTGCTGACCGAGGCCCTGACGGCGGCAGGAGTGCCAGTGGAGCATCGTCTCTACCGCGGAGCAGCCCATGAATTCTTCGGCATGTCAGCCGTCGTCAGCAAGGCGCGCGAGGCGCAGGCATTTGCCGTGCAACGGCTCGCGGTGGCTTTCGCCCAACCGTGAACCCGTGGATTTCGTCATGAACGTTGTCCGCAGCCAACCATCACGGTCACGCTCAAGTATCACACGTGCAGAAAACCACTACACATGCCCACCCAGAGCACCGCGCCAAAGAAGATCGTCTGCCTGGGCTCGTCGGCAGGTGGGCTGGAAGCGCTCATCGATTTCTTCAAGCGCATGCCGTCGAAGTCCGGCATGGCCTTTATCGTCATCCAACACCTCAAGGCCGATACGCTCTCGCTGACCCCAGATATCCTGTCGCGGATCACCGCGATGGCCGTCACCGCGGCACGCGATCAGGAACTCGTCCTGGCGGACCACGTGTATACCATTCCACCCAACACGCAGTTGACCATTGATGATGGCAGGCTGCATCTGGCCCCTCGTTCGGAGGCTCCCTCTCATCACAAACCGTTTGATCGTTTCCTCAACTCGCTGGCCATCGATTCCCAGGGCCGGGCCGTTGCGGTGGTGCTCTCGGGGTACGACGGCGATGGAGCGAAAGGTTTTGTGACCATCAAGGAGCATGGCGGAATCACCTACGCCCAAGACCGCTCCGCCATCGTTGACCAGATGCCACTGCACGCCATGGCCACGGGCTGCGTCGATCACGTTCTCAATCCGGGTCAGATCGCCGAGAGTATTTATCTCCACAACTGAACCTCTCGGCGGTCAGCGGCCAGATAGGTTCGCCACTTGCCGTTCGTCGGTTGCTCAGCGTGCGTTCTTCAGCGGCAATTTCCCTGGGCATTCATCAAAAATCAGATGGCCTTTTTGCCGCGTCACTTTGAACCGGCGTTCTTCGCCACCTTTGGGTTGCACGACCACGATCGCCGTGGTCGGTGTAGCCTGATCGAGTCGCCACATGCCGGCGATGACGGTGTCCTTGGCGAAGATGACGCGCGCGGTGCGCAGGGTCAGATTCACACCGAAGTTTTCGATCTGCGCTGCTGACGCGGCGGCGTCCTTCTGATCCTTGGTCAGCGCTTTTTCATCCACGACCCACAGGCCGTGGAGTGCATCGGGCGTGAGGTTCTCAGCGGCGGCAAGGGTCAGGGAAAGGAGGCAAAGGCAGACGATGCGCAGCATGGCGGACTCCCGATGGTGTGCGCAGTCTGGCGGTCCGCCGGCCAACAGGCCACGAGCAAGCGGCGTGCTCATAGGAGGGCGTCTCCCCCACGGCATCCTGGTCACGGGACTTAAGCAGTCGCCATTGGCAGTCGTCATCAATCCCCGATCATGTTTCCAACGCCGGAGACGCGCATGCTGGGACCCTACTTGAAAGAAACGCTGGCTAATTGGGCGGCTGACTTCGCTCATGGCGATCGTATCAGCCTGTTCCCTGCATCGGTGCAGGGTGTCGCGCAAGCGGTGTTGGAAATCTTGCTGACCACCGCGTGCGAACGCCGCGGGGTGGAGCCGGCGAGTCTGGACGATGAAGACCTCAAACACGCGTTGTTGGAGCACGTGGCGCGACTTCAGATCGACGCCGAGGTGCGACCGTTCGTGCCCAGCCTGTGCCGCAGCTACCTCGAAGACCTGCAGCGTCAGGGGCGCTTGGGTATCGGTCAGACTCTGGGGCGCTTTGTCGGTGCGCTCAAAGAATCCTTCGTTGCTGCGGATCCATTCCGGCCGCAGACCTTTACCCGCCCTGGTGACAAGATCGGCCGCAACGATCCGTGTCCGTGCGGCAGCGGGAAAAAATTCAAGAAGTGCTGCCAGCAGGAGTAATCCAGGGGAACGACGGCTTATCGCCCGGTGGAGGTCGCTTCGTACATCTGGCGGATCTCCGCTTCGCTCAGCGCGCGTGGCCACAGACCGACATCATCCATCAGTCCGAGGAAGGGACTGGTGTAACCGCTGCCGATCAATTGGTCGGTGGTTGAAGGTGCCACCATCGGGTAGGTCAGGACGGCCTCGGTTACTTTGCGACCGTCCATGAAGTAGATCAGCCGTTTGGCAGTGATGTCGCGAGTCAGTGCGACGTGGGTCCACTTCTTTGCGACGCCTGCCGCAGGCAACGTGAAGGCCTGGTAGGTGGTGCCGTTGCCGTAGAGGTAGTTCAGTGAACCGTCGATCTCCAGCACCAGGGAATTTTCATTGGTGTAGCCTTTATGAAAAGGATTCCGACGAACGGTGAGCGAATCGGGGCACATCCAGAAGGCGATGGTGTGATTGCCGGTTACTTGCAGCTCCGTCGAGTTACTGACGGTGAGCCAGCTTTTTCCATCACAGCGTAGCGCCAAGCCATGACTGCCGGATTCGACGGTGAGCGGGCCGGTGGCATTGGCGCGCAGATTGTGCCCTGAGATGTCGAGCACGTGGGTCAGCGACGCCCCTTGGCCAGACAGGGTCTCGCGTTCGAAGGTCAGCAGCAGGGTGGCGCCGGCGGGATAACGGATGGTGCGACCGGTGGCTTCAAGTGCGCGCACCAATTCGTCGATGCGTTTTTCGAGTTTGAGCTTGGCCGGACCTTTGAGACCCGGAGCAGCGCGGCGGTACCACGTCAGCGCATGGACATAGATTTCTTCTTTCGCTGCTTTTTTCTGTTTTTGACCGAGGTCGTACCAGCCGTCAGCGATTTTCTGTGGCCCGGCGGATGCCGCCGGATTACTGATGGCGGCCAGTTCATTGATCGCGGCAGCTTGGAGCGCGGCCTCGCCGCACTCGGTCAGATGCGGCAAGCCACTCTGCCAATCGCCCTTGGCGAAGCAGAGGAATTGTCCCAGGCGCAGGTGTGAATCGGGCGTCATGCTGCCGAGCAGGTCTTCTTCGAGGGGGCCGATTTTTCTGAACTCATCGGCCAGGAATTTCGCGCGATCGGCAATGGTTTTGACCCGCGCCACCTGTGGTGCGTTGTTCAGCCGGCGGGCAAGTGCATCCGCTTCTTTGCAGGTGCGGGCGGTAAACGGATAATCGTCTTTGGCGATGCCGACTTCGGCGAGCAGCAGCATGGCCTCCAGCGTGGCATTGGCCGCTTCTTCCGTCGGCAGGTTCGGCGCTAGATCAGCGAGTGCCGCCAGTCGCAGCTCACGAGCGTTCACGGTGAATTGCCCGGCTAAGGCATCCTGCGCCGCCAGCACAGTGGTGTGATCGCCGGCTTTGGCGGCTTGCGCACTGGCCTCAGTCAGCACCACGAAGCGTTCGGTGTCGTCGGTGGCCGTGTGCCCCTGTTCCAACAGCACCCGGGCAAAGAGTTGCCGATCTTCAGTTTTGCGCCGCGCCGCGAATTCTTCTTTGAAGGCAGCCTTGAGCGTTTTGAGGGCCTCGGCCTGCGCGGCGTCCGTGGGCACGGCGGTTAGTGATTTGAGCACCGGTGCTACGGGAGCTACCGGAGCTGTCGGAGCCACTGGTGCCGCAGTGACGGGCGGGGTCACCGGAACGACGGGAGTGACCGGGGGCAATAAGGGGTCAGCGGGTACTTCGCCTGCGGCTAGTTGCGCGGACAGCGGCACCAGCAGGGCAACGGTTAGAACCAGCGCGCAGCCGCGAAATGGTCGATACATGGCAATCATCTCCACCGGTGGGAGCCGGTAAGCGGGAACCTATCAGTCCCTACTAGGCGATGCCAGGGATGTTGTGGTGAAGTATGGAGGACCGTCTGAATCGAGAGGGCGTCGGTGAGACGCATCGCGGAAGAATCAGATAAAAAACGCGTTCGCCACCGCCCTTGGGCTGGATCACCAATGAAGTGGCGGTGGCGGTGGCATCAGCGTGCCGTCTGGGCGGCTATCAGCCTACATGATGCCTTGGGCAAAGAGCGCGGTCTTCGCCTTCTGCACCGGGCTGTTGGCAGCTTTATTCATGAAATCGGCATATTCTTGGAACGTCGCGTTCATCGCTTTTTCTTTGTTCTTGCAGATAAACGAGACTTTGCCGTCGACGATGCTCGGCGCGTAACCGAAGATGCGTAGGCCGGTCAATTCACGTCCGGTCACGACGAACATCTTGTTGGAATAATTGTAGACGTTGGTTTCGACATCTTTCACCGACGAAACGAGAATGAACTTTTTGCAGGCGTGCACGGCACCCATCAGCCAGCAGTCATTAATCACGGTGGTCCAACTGCTGAGTTTCTGCACGCTGATGTGTTGTCCGGCGGTGAGATTGAAGACGCCATCCACGTCCAGGCCGTATTTGACGTAGTACTTCGCCGTGTCTTCCAGGCGACCCATGATCATGTCGTCCTTCTCGGCGAGCGACTTGCTGTAGACCTGCCATCCGGTGTGGACGCTGACGTTCGTGACGCCCACGCCCTTGGGATGGGCGGCCCGGTTTGCAGCTACCCACGGATTGAAGGTCGTCTGCCCGGAACCCATTTTATAGTACAGGGCGCCCTTGGCGATCATCCAGCTTTTGTATTGAGCTTCGGTATACGGCATGGTGCGTTCCTGTTGTGTTCCTCTCCGGTGAGAGGGTTCGCGGGGAAGCTATGCCCAGTCTGACACGACTGCAATGTTCATCCCGCGAGGTTGACCGTCTCCGTCTCCGTCTCCGTCTCCGTCTCCGTCTCCGTCTCCGTCTCCGTCTCCGACTCCGTCACCGTCTCCGTCACCGTCTCCTACACGAACAAATCCACGAACACAGATGACGAAAAGATGTAAAAACACG
>JANPLC010000436.1:0-17440 GCA_031426335.1 Planctomycetota bacterium | reverse complement strand
TGGCGCAACGTCATCATCGGTGCGGTGATCTTGGTGGCGGTGATCCTCGATCAGATGAGTCATGTGCTGAAGAACCGTAAACGCACGGCGACGGCGCAGGCGAAGCCGGCGGTGCCGGTGAAGCCAGCGGCGGGGTAGCTCAGCCTTTAGCAGATGACCAGGGCCAATTCTCTTGGGCAGAACAAAGGCCGGCTGCGACGGGGTTGTTGTGGATATAAGCCACGGCCCGTAGGTAGTGCGTTTCGTCGCGAACGTAGCGATCCCAGTAATCGCGTTGCCATCCCCTGGGAGAGGCGAGCCCCAGCTCGCCTTGCCTTTTCGCCACAGTTTTACCTGTCCATGACTTCCACGACTGCACGATCTTGGCCAAAGGCCATCCCGGAAAAACCGTTGTCATCACATGCACGTGGTTCGGCATCACCACCCAAGCAAGTAGACGATAGCGCTCTTGCGCGAATCGCTGCCAAGTACCGACGACATCCTTGGCGATGTCCGGAAAACGGAGGCAACAACAGCCCAATCCCCTATCGAGAACGGATTCGATACGTTGACGGTAGCGAACCTGCCCGTCGTGGCCTTGTTCATCGGTTCGACGCGCAGCGACATCAGCGGGCAATGAATCGGCCAGTCTGTAGGTGATTATCTGAGTTGCTAAACGAGCGTCGAAATGTGGGAGATTGCGCGGGAGGTGCTATCCGCGGTGTGCAGATATAGGCAAGGCGAGCTGGGGCTCGCCTCTCCCAGGGGGCGTCTTCATGCAGCGAACATCGCAGATTGAGCTGACGTCGACAACCGTTTTCACGCAGCTGTTGAAGCGACCTCCTGGGAGAGGCGAGCCCCAGCTCGCCTTGCCTGTATGCTTCGCTCACGCCTTCCAGAACTCTTCCACCAGATACGTCCCCACCCCCGCGTGTGCGATCGGTTCCTTGAGATCTTCGATCATCCCAGGATTGCCGCAGGCCATGAAGCCGACGTCGCCGGGACCGTTGAGGAACACGTGGGCCTTGAGCGCGGCGGCGTCGACACCGTCGGGCAGCGAGACGGTGCGGCCTTCGGGTACCGGCCAGCCGAAGGCGTGGCGCACGACTTCGTTCACGCGGCCTTTGGCGATCGCCGGAGTCCAGCCGCGCGCGGCGTCCGGACGCGATGAGGTGCAGATGAAGGTGAAGTCGAAGCCGTCTTTTTTCGCTGCGGCCATTTGCTCCAGCTCAGCGCGGTAACCGAACTCGTCGCTGTAGCTCGCGCCGTAGAACAACACCACGCGGTAGGGGGAGGGCACGCCGGAGAGGTGCGACTTCCACAGCGTGCGGATCTGCGCCACGAACGGTGCGAGGCCGGTGCCGGTGGCGACCATGACGAGCGTATTCTTGCCCGCCTGCTTGAGGGTGAACTTGCCCTTGGGCGTCAGGTAGTGGAATTTCGCGCCGACTTCCTGGCTGAAGATCGTCGGCGTCAGCTGACCGTTTTCGACCAGCGCGATGTAGAACTCGATGATGCCCTCATCGAGCGGGCTGCCGGCGATCGAATATGCGCGTGGGACGAAGCCGTGGTTGGCGGTGTCGAGGCCGAGCGTGGTGTACTGACCAGCCTGGAACCACCAGCGCGCGCCGTTGTCGGGCTTCAGTTTGAACACGCCCAGACGGCCGCCGCCAAGCACGGTCTTTTCCACCAGGGTGGCGGTCTGCATCTTCTTCTTGAGTACTTCGGACATGACGGTTTCCCTCGGGCGGGGCACAGTGTCGCGTCCCACGGCATGGTCCAATGCACATCCCCGCAGGCGGTCATGCACGGCGCGGATGCGGCTCAGCGTTTGCGACGGATGCGTTCCGAGGCCGTCGCTGACGGTTGCCGATTTCGCTCAGGCAGTGGCAGACGGATGAGGATGGTCACGCCGGGTGCCGACTGATTGAGCAAGGACAGCGATCCGCCCAAGGCGCGCACGTTGGCGAGCGCCAGGGTCAGGCCCATGCCGATACCTGGGGTGCCGGGGATCACCTCACCGCGGGTGCAGGCATCACGCAGGCGATCGGCGAGCGCCGCTGGCAGGCCCGGTCCGTCATCCGTTACCGTCCAGTGGGTTTCGCCGCGCTGCTGATCGATCCGGCCTTTCAGCCACACGTGGCCACCAGGAGAGCCGGCACGCAGGGCGTTGGCGCAGAGGTTGATCAGCACCGGGCTGAGCAATCCTGGGTCGAGCTGCACTTCCTCTGACGTGGCCTCCACGTTGATGATGATGCCGGCCTTCGCCGCCTGTGGGCGCATCAGTTCGGCCAAGCCGTTGAGGTAGTCGTGCAGGACGACTGGCCGATTGGGCGGGGCATCGTGCTGATCGGTAGCCACCAGACTGAGGATCTCTTGGAAACGCTGTTCCAATTCGTTGGCCAGTGTTCTGGCGGCGGCGACCTCCTCGGGATCGAGATGGCCCGAGCGGCGTTCCATCTGGTCGCACAAGGCAATGATGCGGCGGATCGGTTGTCCGAACTCGTGGCCGAGCTGGGTGAGAAAACGGCGGTGCACGGCATTGGTGGCGCTTTCGCGATCGAGCGCGTGCGCCAGTTCATCCTGCCCGATGCGCAGGCGCATGATCAGCTGATGCATGTTGTCGCTCAGCACGTCCGCTTCCATCAAGCCGCTGCGCTGCGGCAGCTGCGCTTGGGGGTCGTCGAGTTGGTGGCGGCAGGCGTTGGCGAGGGCGGAAATCGGAGCCAGCCAACGCCAGCCGAGCCAGGTGCCAACCAGCAGGGCGATCGCCGCGGCGCCCAGACCCGCCACCAGGATGGCCAGGGCGGTCTGGTCGCTGAGGCGTTTACCAGCACTGCGATCGGTGGTCAGCACCACCCGCAGGCTGCCGTCGTGGGTGGTGATGGCAGTGACCACCCGTAGGAACTCGGCGTTGTGCTCGACCTGCGGCTGGTCCCAGGTGATCGCCGCGCCAAAGCGGATGGCCGGAGTGCTGTGTGCGATTTTCAAGCGCAGCGTCCACCCGTCAGGTTGTAAGCGCTCCAGCAGGCGCTCATCCAGGTAGGCCAGCGTGATCAGGTAACCGCGCGGGGGGCCGGTGCGGTCGCTGGGTCGCACGGGGGTCACGGCGTAGAGTGCCGGATGGCCCGACAGCACGGCGATGCCGGCGAGCGGTTGCGGGTGGCCCAACAACGTGGCCAGCGCCGTGGCTGACGCCGGGTCACGTACCGATGGCTGGGCGTTGCGCACATCACCGTCATGGAATCGTCCGGTGAGTTGCTGGTGATCGCCAGTGATCATGAACTGGGTGATCGCCCCCGGCGTTTTCCCAGGTGTAAGATTGATCTGCGCCCACGCGCTGGTCGGAGCGGGCATCTGCTGATGGAGCTCATCCCAATTGCCGTAGTCGTTCGCCTCGAAGGCCAACCCATCGCAGGTCTGCTGAATCCGGTTCTGCAGCGCGGTCAGCGCAACGGTGGCTTGGCGGTCTTCCATCGCCAGCAGGTTGCGCTGCGCCACGTACGTCGCCGCCACCGCGCAGATGATGGCGCTGCCCAAGGCCATCACCGCACTGAGCACCACGATACGCGCACGCAGACTTCTCATGCGCCGAGTTCCTGGTGCGCCAAGTGGAGCTGATCCTGGTTGAGCAGGCGCAAGAGGAATGAACCACCGCCACCCGGCTGGGAGGTCACCAGCAATTCACCGCCCATGCGCTGCGCCGATGCTTGCGCCAGCGAAAGCCCGATACCGCGCAGGGCGCCGTCCTTGGTTGAGAAGAACGGATCGAACAGACGCTCGCGCACCGCTGGCGGAATTCCTGGGCCACTGTCGTGGACCGCGACGGTGGGACCGGGCCCCACGGTGATACGCACCAGCCGGCGTTCACTGCTTTGTCCGGCGACCGCCTCCACCGCGTTGCGCAGCAGATTGGTCAGCACCAGGCGCACGCCGGCGGCATCACCCAGGGCAGGAACCGCTCCGTCGGGGCGATCAAATTGGATGCGGGTGTCCTGGTACCGCAGCCATTGGTCGCGGTCCGCCAGCAACGCTTCGACCGACTGCACCAGATCGAGTGCGCTGAGGTTGGCCGGTCCGCTGCTCGCAGCCAAGCCGCGTAAATGTTCGATGGTCTGGGTCATGGCCACCAAGCTCATTCCGACCCGTGCCAGGGTGCGTTCGACCTGGTCAGGCGAGGGTTCACGTCCAAGTTGGCGCAAATAATGCAGGCCTTCAATGCCGACCCGGGCGACCGACAGGGGTTGTCCCAGTTCATGGGCCAGTCCGCCGGCAAGTGCACCGAGCATGTTGGTGCGTCGTTCCTGGGCTTCTTGTTCGAGCTGGCTGCCCAACGCGGCCCGCGCTTGCACCAATTCACCTTCGATGCGCGCGCGTTCGCGGTCGAGCAGGAGGTGGGCGATCACCACCACCAGCAGCGCGCAGCCGATGGCGATGCCCAGCGCCGTATCGGCGACGGCAAGCAGCGGCACATCATTGCTGTCGACGAGTTCGAAATGGCGGTGCATCCAGGCCCGCGCGAGCACGCCGACCGACAAAACGCCGAAGGTCACCGGCACCAACGGCCAGTGGCGGAGCAGTGCGGTGAGATTTCCCGTGCTTGGCTGCCCGACGGCAGGTTTCACGTCGGTTCCTCCTCGCCAAGATCGATCAGGCCATAACGTTTTCGCAGTGTGTAGAGTACTTTGCGCGTCACTCCCAGATAGGCGGCAGTGCGTACCGGTGAGCCCTGGTGTTTCGCCAACGCCACTTGCACCACCGTGCGGGTCCAGGTGTCGAGGTCGAATCCGTCATCTGGCAGCATGACGGTGGTAGGATTGAGCGACAGCGTCGTGGGCGCAATATCGGTAGCGGAAACCGCGGCTGAGCCGCTCGCCTGCGTACTTGGCGTGACACTTGCCGTAACCACCGCGGCCGGTTGCTTGAGGTCTGGCAACAGGTCGCGCAACGGACCGGCATCCAGCACAGCGCCATCATGCAGCATGCCGACCTGCTCCAGCAGGTGATGGAGCTGGCGCACGTTTCCCGGCCACGCGTAGGAGGTCAGCAGCTGGGCGGCGTCGCGGGAAAGGCGCTGGAACCCGCGTCCACGCGTGCGGCGGATACGGACCATGAATACCTGGGCCAAGACAATGATGTCTTCTTTGCGCTCGCGTAAGGGCGGAATGCGGATGTGGCCGACCTTCAGACGGTAGTAGAGATCCTCGCGGAAGCGGTGACGTCCGACCAAGTCGAGCAGGTCGGCATTGCAGGCGCACACCACCCGGGCTTTGAGCTGCTGCAGCTGGTTCGAGCCCACGGGATAATAGGTGCGCTCCTCCAGCACGCGCAGCAACTTGGCCTGTTGGTCGAGTGGCAGATCAGCCAGCTCGTCGAGCAACAGCGTGCCGCCACTGGCGAGTGCGAGTTTGCCCTGCGCGCCGCCAGCGAGGGCGCCGGTGAAGGATCCTGCAGCGTAACCAAACAGTTCGGCCTCGAACAATCCGGGTGCGATGGCGGCACAGTTGACGGCGACAAACGGGGAACTGATGCGTGGTTTGCCGCCGTGATGGATACGTCGGGCGAGCAGTTCCTTGCCGCTGCCGGTTTCGCCTTCGATCAGGCAGGGCAGTTCATGTGCCGCATGCAGGCGATCAGCCAGCGCGATGACGCGGGCGAAGGCCTCACCGTGGATCACCAAGCCGTCGGCTTCTTCGCGGGTCACCGGCGCGGTCTCGCTGGCTGCGGCGCTGATCAGGTTCGCCGTCGGGGTGAGGTTGCTGATGCGCTCGATCAGGCGGTGCAGTTCGCGCACATCGATGGGTTTGCGCAGGTAGTCGACCGCGCCTTGCCGCAGTGCTGCGATGGCGGTGTCGGCATCGCCGAAGGCGGTCATCAAGGCCAAGGGCGGCGGATGGTCGAGCTGCTCCAGTGCCGCCAGCAGATGCAAGCCATCCATGCCGGGCATGCGCAGATCGCTGAGGATCAGGTCCGGGCGGGCGGCTCGCGCGGTGGCCACCGCGGCGGGCGCGTTGTCGCACTCCAAGGCTTCGTGTCCGAGCTGTTCAATGAACGCTCCCAGGCTCTGCCGAACTTCCGCATGATCGTCTACCAACAGGATGCGCATTGGCGGAAGTGTACGCTCAACCTGGGCAGGACGGAACGACCAAAGGCGCTGGGCGGGCCGGATGGCCCGACCGCGGGGCCGAACTGCCCGGATCAGGTAACGCAACCCCGGAAAACGATTCAATCGCTACGGCACGGCAAGCGCTCTGCTGGATCCTGATGTAGGATCACCCGATGAAACCACACCTGACACCTCGCAGCGGTTTGAGCTTGGTCGAAGTGATGATCTCCATGGTCATCCTCGCCATCGGCCTCAGCACCCTGTTCGATAGCATGATCACCTCGAAGCGGGTGAATGATCGCGCGACCAACCAAGCGAAAGCCTACGAAGAGATCCAAGCGCAGATCGAGACGCTCCAGTATATGCCGTTCGCTAGCGTGCAGCGCGACTTCAAGGGCATCGCCTTCGATGTGCTGGGCCTGCGCATTCCCGAGGGTGCGGTGACCTGCGGCACGGTCACCAAATTCAGCAATCCCAATCCCGACGACACCTCCATCGCGCCCAATCCCAACAAGTTCAACCTCACCGACACGGTGCTGCCGCTGCGTTTCCGCGTGGCTTGGGTTGATGAGAACGGCCCGGCTTGGGTCGAGACCGTTTACGTTGTCACCAACCGGGGGTTCTGACATGCACCTCCAACGCTCACTCCAGCGCATCTCAGGTTTCACGCTGATGGAATTGCTGATCTCTCTCGCCCTGCTTAGCACGGTGATGGTGATCGTGACCATGAGTCTAGATACCAGCTCGCGCTTCAATGACCGCTTCAGCCGCCAGACCGACATTAACAATCGCGCGAACGATGTTTTGAATAAGCTAGCGATGCAGTTGCGCATGGCTGCCGCTGGTGACCCGTCCGCCGGCTCGACCATCCCCACGCTGGATCTTCCCGGACCCTATCTCGCCGGTTTCGAGAAGGATCCGAGCAAGGCCCCCAGCGTGCGTGCCTATTATTTTGCGGTCAGCACCGGAAATAGCGGCGCCCCGTCCTGGACGGAAGGGTATGAGCCGTACAAGCGCATGATCATCCACGATTACAGCGTCACCCCTGGTCGCCTGCTGCTTCAGCCACGCGACAATCTCGGCAATCTCGGAGCCCTGCAGATCCTGACGGAGGATGTCGCCGAGAACGGCTTCAGCCTGACGCGCGTCGGCAACACCTTGCAGATGTCCCTGACCCTGCGCAGCCAGACCCGGGTGCAGGAAGAGATCATCTACACCGCCCTGGCCCAAACGCTGTTTTTGCGTTCGACGCTCAACCAATCGAGCGGCAACAGCGTGCTGACCTATGTCGACAATCCAGAAGATGCGGATGGTAACCCCACCAGCACCACCACCAGCGCACCCACGGTGATGTTCGGCAACCTGGTCACCATTGTGAACTCGACTGATCGCCAGATTGCCTTGTTTTTTACCGCACCGATCGGCAAGAAGATCGATCCGAGGAGCATCGTGGTCAGCCTCGGCTTCTCCGATGACCCCGCCTTATCGATCGTCGACGAAGGCGCCACCGTCACCATCGGGGGGACAACCGTCACGCGGAGGACCTACCCGCCGGTCGCTCAGTGGCCCTCACGTAACGGCACCTATTCGGTGACCTTGACCGGAAGCATTCCCAGTAATCTGACAGTAAACGCCGTGGTGGCCAACACCGACCGTGAGCCGAGCGAAGCACGCAAGCAGTACCAATAGCTGATCGTCTTCAACCGTCGTTGAGCGCCCCTTAGGAGGTTCCCATGTCTGTTATCCACAACCCTTCACGTGCCGGCAGTGCCCTGGTGATTTCATCGATTGTGATCATCACCATCGCCGGCATGGCCATTGCGCTCACCGACCTGACCATCGGGCGCTACACTGAGCAGCAGTACCGCCAGGCACAGGTCGATCTGCTTGCCTCCACCGAGTCAGCAGCCAATGAAACCATTAATTGGGTCAAAACTAATGCCACGGTCTTGGAGGCGGTGCGAACAATGCCGATCAGCAGCCCCCGTTACCCTACAGCGCAGGAAAGCACCCCAGGTGTGCTGGTTAGTTCATCCTTGCCAGCAGGCTTGCCGGAAGTGTTCCCCTCGTTGACTACCAACTCTACGAGCACCTCCACCTACCGACAGGGTGGGACGCTTATGACCACCACCAGCACCGACGGCGCCAACTCCGCCGGGCGCCGGAATGCTTGCGCGGTGGTGAGCAAGATCATCAAGGTGGCAACCGACGGCGATAAGGATTATCTCATCGCCTATGTCACGGCGGAAAGCGGCGACCGCGCACGCGCGGAATCAGTGCGTCGTCAGCGGGTGGAGACGGTGATCGAAGTCAGGCGCCTAACGACCGTAACGCCGACGACGACGCTGGGTTTGAGGAGCGAGCCGACTCCGGCCTTCCCCTTCACCCGTGGCATGTTTTCCATCAACGGTTACGACTTCAGAGGCGCCGCGACCACCGATTCATGGAACAGCGATAGCAACGGGGACGGTACCGCAGACACGCCGTACCGGAGGCCCGCCTCCTACACCATCGGTGGACCCAACAGCCACGGTGATGTCGGGTCGAACGGCGTCCTGGGTTCTGGTGCCTACGACACCAGCAAGGTCCATGGCCAAGCCACCCCCAACGCCAATGCTGCGTTGCCGAACGTGACCTATGCGCCGCCAACGACCGGGTACACTCCGGTGCCTTCCATCTCAACCAATAGAACTCTCACCGGCGTGGGTGGCGGAACCACAGTGTTTCGCACCCCGTCGGTCGATCACCGGAACAGGAACACCCTGACCATCGGCGGAACCGGTACAGTGGTGCTTTATGTCGACGGCGCGTTCAATGTCGGTGATGTGGTCTTCGCTGCCGGCAGCACCGCCAAGCTGGTGATCTACCAGAACGATATCGCTGGCAGGGGCGCGTCCTTCAATGCGCAGAATACCGTGGGTGATGCGACAGACCCGAAACGGTTCATGTTCATCACGGCGTTCTCGGGCACGGGTTCAAACGAGATGTCGCTGAACGGTGGCGCAAACTTCAGTGCTGTGGTGCTGGCACCCAATGCCGGCATGAAGTTCAACGGCGGCTCGAACTTCTTCGGTTCCTTTGTGGGCAAGGACTTCAGCGGTGCGGTCAATGGCAACTTCAGCTTCCACTACGATGAATCGCTCGCTGGTCTGTCGTGGGGTTCGGTGATGAGGGACATCCCAACGGAGTTGACGACCTACGAAACCACCATCACCACCCAGACCGCGCCGATCTCCTGGAACGTCCGTTCGGTTGGATACAACGACCCATGAAGCTGATCCTATCGCTCTGCTTGGCCGGCGCGCTGGCCGCTGCCGATGCACCTGTCACCAAGACCACTGCGCCGACCCCTGGCGCGAAACCGGTCGCGACCGCTCCTGTTTCCGTGGGCACGACGGAAGAGGCCATCGCGGTGCTCAAACGGTTGCCGGATCCAAGCGCGATGGCGCAACTGAACGACTACTTTGCCGGAGCATCGGGCGAGGATGCCGGCAAGGTGCTCATGCACATCGCCATCTCTGCGGTGCGTCCCGCGCGTCCCGCAGTAATGCCGATGTTGTCCCATCGTGATCCGCAGGTGGTCGATCGCGCCCTGCGCGCCATCACCGTCATCGGCTGGAGTTCCAGCGCTGCGCGTCAGCAGATCGAACGCTTGATCACGGATGGACAGCCAGCGGTGGCCGCCTTGGCAGCGACCTGCCTGGGGTCCGGCGATGATGTGCGGGCTGTGCCAGCACTGATAGACAAGCTCACCAAGGGTACGCCGGAAGTAGCTGGCGCGTCATTGGCAGCATTGCAGCGCCTCACGCGGGTCGATTTCAAGACCGACGCGACGGCGTGGGGCGCGTGGTATCAAACCTATCGCCTGGAAGCAGATAAGCGACTCACTGTGCAGGCGGAGCTTCTCGACGATCCTGAGCCGAAGACGCAGATCGCGGCGATTCAGGCCCTCGCCGGTATGCGCGGTGAACGTCAGGAAGCGCTCGACCTCATTGAGCCGATGTCACGTGCTGATAATCCTGCCGTGGTGATGGCTGCGCGTCAGGCGCTGGCGACGCTCGAACCGAGTGAATACAGCATGCCCACTGCTACCGAAGTGGTCGCTGCCACCCGGCCTGCGAGTGTCGCCGCGGCTAAAACCAATTCCGGCGTAGTGAACTACCTCGCTAACCAAGGTCTCTTCGACACCTGGTACGGCATGTTGCTGACCGCCTTCACCGGCATCCTGATATTGTCAGGAGTGTTGTTCCTGCTGCGCTCGGCTCCGGTGCAGAACGCCACCCGTCGTATCGGTCGGGTGGTCATGGCTGGCACGATGCGTGTCGTGCGTCCGCTCACCACCCGTATCCGCAAGGGCACCGACCGCATCGTGCGTTCGTTCACCCAGACCAAGCCAGACGGCAATCCTAAGAAGCCCAGCTGAGCGTCGGAGCCGGCTGAGCAGCGGAGCCCGGCGGTGCCGGAGAACGCTCAGCCAGTGGTCCAGCGGCCTTCGCACTCGCCAAAAAGTTTGTCGGCGGGGGCAGGTCCCCAGGTGTTTTTCGGATAGGTGTGCACCGGCGTTTGTTGCATGGCTTGGCGCAGGCTGTCGGCCCAGCGCCAGCTTTCTTCCACTTCATCACTGCGGATGAATAACGACTGATCGCCGAGCACCACGTCCTGCAACAGGCGCTGGTAGGCTTCTGGGCTGGGCTTGTGGTGGAAGTAGTCGTTGTAGTCGAAGTTCAGTTTCGCTGGCCGTACGACCAGGCCTGAACCCGGTTCCTTCACATCGAAGTCGAGGCTGATGCCATCGTTCGGCTGGATGCGCAGAGTGATGCGATTCGGCCGGAGGTGGCATTCGTTGTAGCTGCCGAACAACGTCGTCGGCGGCATGCGGAACTGCACGGTGATCGAGGTGTAACGCGCCGGCAGGTGTTTGCCGGTGCGCAGCAGGAACGGCACGCCGCCCCAGCGCCAGTTGTCGATGTAGGTGCGGCAGGCGATGTAGGTCTCGGTCTCGCTCTGCGGATTCACGCCCTGCTCGGCGCGATAACCTTCGAACTGGCCACGCACGATGTGGTTTTCGACATCGGGCATGTCGGTCGGTGGTCGCAGGCAGTGCAGGACTTTGACCTTCTCATCGCGGATCGATTTCGATTTGAGCGTCGCTGGCGGTTCCATCGCGACCAGCGCGACCAGCTGCAGCAAGTGGTTCTGCAGAATGTCACGGATCGCACCCGAGGTGTCGTAGTAGCCGCCGCGGCCGCCTTCCATGCCGACGGTCTCGCCCACGGTGATCTGCACCAGTTCGATGTACTTCTGGTTCCAGAGCGGTTCGAAGAACGCGTTGCGGAAGCGGAAGACCAGCAGGTTCTGCACGGTCTCCTTGCCCAGGTAATGGTCGATGCGGTACAGTTGGTTCTCGTTGATCAGCTTGAGCAGCTCACCGTTGAGGTGCTGCGCACTCGCCAGATCGGTACCGAAGGGTTTCTCCACCACCAACCGGCGCGTCAGTCCGGAGGACTGGTCGAGCATGCCGGCGTGCTTGAGGTTGGCGACCGAAGGCAGGAACAGATCCGGTTTGACCGCGAGGTAGAACACCCGGTTGGCCGGACGACCGGCGATCTCGTTCAGGCGACGACCCAGCTCGACGTAGTCGGCGGCGGTGTCGAGGTGCGTCTGCACGTAGCTGGTCAGACCGAGGAATTGCTGCCACGCGCCTTCGTCATGGTCCTTGGTCTTGGCCGCGGTCTTGTCGAGCACGTCGCGGAAGCCCGCATCATCCCACGGGCGGCGGGCGACACCGATGAGTTGGAAATGCCCAGGGAAGAACTTCTCGCGGTGGGCGGCGAATAACGCTGGAACCAATTTGCGCGCGGTCAGGTCGCCCGAAGCGCCGAAGATGATGACCTGGGTGAGTTCGTTGGCAGTCATGCTCAGGCAGGATGGACCGCGGGCCCTGGGCGCAAGATTCGCCCGGCGGAAGTGTGCGATAGGGCTCGCGCATGGCCGGGGTGAACCTCTACGGTGCGAAATCTTCCTGCCAAACTCTCAGTTCTCCTCCGGGTCTCCGCGTCTGCACGTCTCCTGTGAGCAGTCGATTGATCCATCGGAGCTAAAAAATCGCCCCCGCAGCAGGGGCTGCGGGGGCGAAGGGGGCCTTCAACTCGGACGCTGACGGCTCAGGCGTCGGCAGGGGCGCCAGCGCTGACGCTCTGCGTCAGGCCGTCGATCTCGCCAGGGGCGAGCACGCCTTTTTCGACCAGCAGGCTGATCAAGCGTTCCAGCTTGCGGCTGGCCTTGTCGCTGCCGCCATTGCTGGGGGCGGCGTCACGCGGGGCGGCGTCACGCGGCGGACGGCTGTCGCGCTCACGCGGGGCGCGCTGCTGCTGCTGCTGATAACCACCGGCATCGCGATCGTCGCGGTCGTCGTACCCACCGCCTTCACCACCGCCGCCAAACTCGTCATCGCGGCCGCCGCCTGGGCGGACCGCGCGCGGTTCGACCAGGGCGACCGATACGGCCTTCATGCCCTTTTCGCCGACTTCGAGTTCGTAGGTCACGCGTTCGCCGACCTGCAGGAAGCGGAAGCCTTCCATGTTGATGTTGTTTTGGTGGACGAAAACGTCCTCGCCGCCGTCATCCGGCTGCACGAAACCATAACCACGACGACGATCAAAACGGACGACTGTACCGGTGGAAGCCACTGGATTACCTCACTGCTGGGGGTTGTACGTACGACCGCCGAACACACGGCGGACGCAGGAGACGGAAGATGAATGGATGTTTACGTTGCGACTATGCACTGGTGCGATGTGGGACGTTCACGTACCGCTATTCCATTTGGAAGGCCACGTCCGCTCGGTGGCAGGCTGTTCTTATGCTCGCGGAAGCTGGGGCGGGATCATGGAATGCACCAGGGCGAGGCAAGCCCCAGCCGGAGCACTGGACGTGACGAAGCCGCCAGCGCGGTCATTGCCTTGCCTGGGGTCGTGGCGCGGGGTAAGTGGGCGCCTCGCAGGGGGTGCCGGTGGTCGAGCCATTGCTGAAACGGGAGGGCAACCTGCGCTTTGCCGGCGTGCCCAGTACGGGTTATCCGCCAGATGCGTTGGCGCTGGCCAGCAACGTGCGTGAGCGCTTGGCGGGTGTCGCGCTGGTGCCGTATGGACCGTTCAGCCTGCTGTTCAGCGTCGCGCCGGACGAGCAGGCGCCGTCGGCGTGGGACTGCCAAGTGGGCGTGGCGGTCACCGGCCAGCCGGTGGCGGTCGCTGGCGTGACCCTGGAAGACTACCGCAACCTGTATGCCCTGTCGTTGCCGCACAGCGGTCCGGTTCGTGATCTGGGGCTGACCCACCGGCGCCTGAGCGACCATGCCAAGAGCCTGGGCTATCGTCTGCGGCCGTACTGGCGCCTGGCGCTGCGTGGTCGTCGCTTGGCCGATGGCAATCTGTTGCCGGTCGCCGATGTGGCGGTGTTCATCGACCGATGAGGCGAATCCTGAGCGTGCAAGGTGCGAGGTGCGAGGTACGCGGTGGGTGTCGCTTCGTGGCCTGCCAACGTCGCACGTCGCACGCCGCACGGTTTTTTGTCGATGAGTGATCCTGGCCCGCAGAGTCCGCCTCCGCTGGGCGCGCGCCCGCCTGGTCGCAACACCACGTTGCGCTTAGCGGCGGTGCCGGCGGCAGAGGCTCCGCCACTCGATCGCGCCACGCGTTTTGTCGCGCTGCTGGCCGTGCTCGTCCTGGTCGGTGTGCTAGTGTGGGTGGTGACCCGGCCGCAGGTGCCGCACAGCGAACCGCTGACGTGGAGCGCCATCGCGCCGCCGCCGGCCACCGCCATCCACCCGTGGCGCTTCATCGTCCTGCACCACAGCGCCAGCCGCGGTGGCGATGCGCAGGTGATCGACCGTGACCACCAGACGCAGAACGGTTGGGATGGCATCGGCTACCACTTCGTCATCGGCAACGGCGTCGATATGCCGCTGGGTCGCATCGAAGCGACCTTTCGTTGGCGCCAGCAGAGCCATGGCGCACACGCCGGCGCTTTGCCGTTGCAGAAAGCCTTCAATACCGAGGGGCTCGGCGTGTGCCTGATCGGCAATTACGAACGCGAGGTGATCGCGCCGTTTGCTGAACGCCGTCTGGTGGAGTTGTGCGCGCAACTCATCGATCGCATCCCGACCTTGTCGGTCGGCCGCATCATCGGTCACCGTGATGTTCCAGGGAAGGTCACCGCCTGTCCCGGCCGCGGCATCGATCTGGAGCGTGTGCGCTACCTCGTCCGTCAGGAGCTGCTCGCACGTGGGCTGACCGTGCGATGACGCGGTCGGCGTTTCCGGACGCCATGCTGGCGGTCATCGCTGCGCCGACGGCAGCGGAAAAAGCCGCGTTGCTTGCGGCGGTGAACCCACCCGGCGCTGACGAACGCTGGGATTTGCCCGAACTCCCAACCCATCCCGGTCGTCCATCGCATTATCGTCAGGCCGAGCTGCCGCCCCGGCGTCGCCGCACGCTGAGCCATGCTGGTACGCGCAACCGCTTCCTGCTCGCGATCCACCACATCGAACTGTCGGCGGTGGATCTTGCGGCGCTTGCTTGCCTGCGCGCCAGTGGTGCGCCGAGCGCGCTGCATCTGGACTTTCTCACCATCGCCCGTGACGAGGCCCGCCACGCACGTCTGCTGGAGGACCTGCTGGCCAGTCGCGGGCTGGCACCAGGGGACGAGCCGATTCACCACCGTTTGTGGGACACCGCCCTCGCCTGTGCCGACCTCGGCGAACACCTGGTCGCGGTGCCACGCTTCCTGGAAGCGCGTGGGCTCGATGTCTCGGCCGAGCTGCTGCCGCGACTGGCACCGATGGATCCCGCGGCGCATGCGGTGCTCTCGATCATCTACCACGACGAGGTCGTCCACGTCGCGGTTGGCAGCCGTTGGCATCAGTGGTGGTGCGCTGGGCGTGGGCTGGATCCGGAAGCGCATTTCCAGGCCGTGGTGACCAAGCGTTTCCCTGGGCAGGTGCCAGGGCCGACGCCGCTGGACCGTCCTGGGCGGCTACAGGCCGGGTTCAGTGTGCTCGATCTGACGTGGTTAGCGGAAGGGCCGGAAAATTGCTCCAAGGGGCTAGGGGCTAGGGGATAGGGTGGTAGCACCACGGTGCATCTGAGGACTGCCGTCAGTGGTACATCCCGCATGCCTACGACCCTAACCCCTAGTCCCTAAGCCCTTTGTCTGTCGAGTGTATGAGCCGGGCCTCCGCAGCGACCAACAGGGCGGCTGTTGCCCGGTGATCACGCATCTAGTCTCGCCCGCTCATCATGGGCGAATGCCCGACTGGAGGACCGTCATGGCCGATATGATCGACGCCAAGGAAGCCAAGAGCCTGCTGGGATGCGACGACGCCGCCCTCAACGGCCATATCAACGGCGGTGCCATTCGCGCCCAGCGCGTCGGCGGCAAGCTGATGCTCAACAAAGATGACGTGAACAAGTTGAAGGACGACGATGGCACCATCGTCCTCACCGGCGACAGCGATGAGCTGAACATCGACCTGGGCAAAGTGGTCGATGACGCCAGCGAAACCATCGTCCAGCCGCGCAAGGACCACTCTGGCAGCGCCACCGAATCGATCACCTTCGGCGATGAGCTCGAAGTGGTGAGCTTCGACGACGGCAACACCAAGGACCTCAACTTCGAGAAGACCAAGGCCACCAGCTCCGGCCTGAGCTTCACCGATTCCAACACCGCGGTGATGACCGCGGTCGACGAAACCCAAGTGGGTGGCACCACCGGTCCGGTGGAGTTCAGCACCTCGCAGGTCGAATCGCAGGGTCCTGCCGGCACCGCCTCGCGCCGCAGCGTGCGTTCGAATCGCTCCCGCGTCGAAGTGGTCAAGATCCACTGGGCGTGGTCGCTGGTGATGGCGGTGACGGTGATCGTCGCTGCCGGCTTCACCCTGCCCTACTACTTCATCAGCCTGATGCCGCATCCGTCCGACAGCAAAGATGCGGCCGGCAATGTGCTGCGTGGCCTGGACGACAACGGCTGGACCAACATGGCTTCAGGTTCGCCGTGGGCCGGTTTCTCGGTCGATCCCGACAAGGCGCGCTTCACCCGCAATCATGAGAATGGCGAGTGGATCGACATCGCAGCCGAGAAGGATCGTCAGGCCAAGTGGCGCCGCGACGAATACCTCGGCGGCAAGGCCACCAAGCAGGGCGAGCGCTTGGACAGCTTCGTGGTGACCGAGGTCAGCGAAGACGGCAAGGCGAAGACCAAGGGCGGCCAGACCTACAGCGTCACCGACACCAAGGTCGAGATGGGGAATGAAAAGGGTGCCATTAACGAGAAGCACCTGGACCTCGGCTTTCCCAAGTAAACTTCAGCCCGTACGTGTCCGAGACTGAGGCGCGGCCGCACGGTCGCGCCTCAGCGCGTTTAACCGGCATCTGTGCATCCGCCGCGCCCACGACATGCGCTCTGAGCCTCTTGCGCCACTTACGCTGGCCACCTATGGTGCCGCGCATTCCGGCGGTGGTGGCGTGACATGAGTCCACGCTCCGGCCGGTCCTCTCTGGGAGCCAGTCCATGAACGTCACCCGCGCCGCCTTGCTTGTCCCCCTGCTCGCCGTGCTCGCCCTCACCGGCTGTCGCACTCGTGGTGAGTCGAACTCCGCCGTCGGCGACGAGCTGCGGGCTGAGAATCTGCGCCTGACGGGCGTGGTCACGCAACTCCAGCGCGAAAACGATTCGCTCATGGCGCAGCTGCAAAGCGCGCGCGATGCGCTGGCCAAGGGCAAGGCGCCCACGGCAGGCGAACAGATGAAAAAGATTCTTAATCCCGATGGCATCGAAGGTGTCACCGCCACCCCAACCGGTGGCTTGGCCCTGAACGAGGACTTCGCGTTCGCCAAGGGCAGCGACGAACTGAACCCAGAAGGTAAGAACTCCATCAGCAAACTCGCCGCGCGCCTGAATACTGGCGAATATGCCGGCTCGCAGGTCATCGTCGAAGGTCACACCGACGACACCCCAGTCGCGCGCGCCTCGACCAAAGAGAAGTTCACCGACAACTGGGGCCTCTCTGGCGCGCGTGCCGCCTCGGTCATCCGTGCTCTCCAGCAAGCCGGTGTCAGCTCCAAGCGCATCCAGGGTCAGTTCCGCGGTGAGTATGCGCCGCGTGGTGGTGAGAAGGCGGCCAACCGCCGCGTCGAGATCTACCTCGGCAATTGAGCGTACGCGGTTTCCGCACGGTATCAGCGACACCCTCCGCAGACGCGGAGGGTGTCGCCGTTGACTGACCTCGTGCAGTGCGGCGTGCGACGTTCGGCGTTCGGCGTACGAGTTGCGCAGCGATGATCGGTCCGTGGCCTGCTA
>JANPLC010000435.1:0-15020 GCA_031426335.1 Planctomycetota bacterium | reverse complement strand
CTGATGCCGTTGGTGTATTTTTCCGACGTGTCAGCCAGCCCGCGCATCTGTTCCGGCGTGACGACGCCGTACTTCAGCTTGATGCGCACCATCTGGTTCTCGCCACCCTGGCGCTGGCCGTAGACGCCCTGCACCAGACGGAAGGGCTTGAAGACCTTGTCGGGATCAATCGCGCCGGCGTGCAGCGCGTCGAGGGTCGACTTGTACTTGGCCAGTTCCTGCTCCACCACAGTGGACAGGGGCGTCTTGGGCGTCGGGGCAGTGATGGGCGGGGTCATAGAGGTCTCGCAGTTGTGAGGGCGCACCCTATCGGCCCGGTCGGTTTTGCCACATACGCACGGGTGGACAGGCGACATGCGGGGGGCGTATGGGAGGCTCCCCCGTGCCACGGTTTCCGGTACCGAAGTCCCCTTCTGCTGCCTCAGGTGCCGTCTAGGGTGCGGACACACGGGGTTTTCATGCGCGAAGTCTGGATCAGCCATCTTGGCCATGCCTTCCCTGGCCGACCGGTCCCGCAGGAGGAAGCCGTCCGTTGGATGGAACCGCGCCTACGCCCAGGCGCCAATCACGAACGGTTCCTGCGTTTCGCTGAACGTTCGGGAATCGTCTTCCGCCATTCGGTGCTCGACATCCACGGGGCAGAGGGCGAGGCGTTCTATCCCATCGGTGATGCGCCGACCGCGGACATGGGCGTGCGCAGCCGGGCCTTTGATGCCAAGGCCCTGCCGCTGTCCCTGGCGGCGGTGGCCAACGCCTGCCCGCAGGGTGTGGGCGACATTACGCACATCGTCGTCGCCACCTGCACCGGCGCGGTCGCCCCTGGGCTCGACATCCAACTGGCCAAAGCGCTCGGTCTGCGCAGCGATGTGCGCCGCACCTGCATCACCTTCATGGGTTGTTACGCCGCCATCCCGGCGCTCCGGACAGCGTGGTACACCTGTCGGGCGGAGCCGACCGCACGCGTGCTCGTGGTCTGCTGCGAACTCGGCACCCTGCACCTCAAGGCCGGCCCTGAAGACGACAAGCTGATTGCCGCATTGTTGTTTGCCGATGGAGCGAGCGTCGCGGTGGTGGAGTCAGCGCCCAAACCGATCGGCCTCGGCCTGCGCATCGCCAGCGACGGCAGTGCATTGCTGCCCGACAGCGAAGATCAAATGACCTGGTTGGCCAGCCATGACGGATTTTCGCTGACCATCTCGCCCAAGGTCCACGTCTCCATCGGCCTCGACATCAAACCATTCGCGGAACAACTGCTCGGTGCTGGGCGCGCAGTCGACTCCGTCCGCTGGGCGGTGCATCCGGGTGGACCACGCATTATCGAATCGGTCGAGCGCAAATTGGGTTTGGCGCAGGGTGCGCTCGGCAACAGCCGCTCAGCCCTGGCCGAAGGCGGCAACCGCTCGTCTGCCACCATCATGACCATTCTGGAACGTGAACTGCGGACCGATTGGAGTGGTGAGATCGCCATGGTGGCATTCGGCCCAGGTTTGACCGCTGATGCGCTGGTGGTTGAGCGTTGCCACTAACGCATCCTCATCGCGCCATGCGTTTCCTCCCCGTACTTATCGCGTTGCTGATCTGCCTAGCACCACTGCCCTTGGTGTTTGGGCTGAAGTCGGCCACCGGCAACGACGCGTGGATCAACACCGCCGGGCCGGCGTGGCATGACCTAACTCTGGTGTCGCAGCGCTTTGGTCGCGATGACGGTTTTGTCATCGGAGTGTTCGCTGACGACGTGCTGGCGCCGACGGTGCTGACGTGGCAGGCGGGTTTCGAGCAGGCGCTCGCGGCACTCCCGGGCGTCACTCGACGGACGAGCCTGCTGACCGCGCAGGATGTCAGCGTCGATGATTTCGGGCCGAGTCCGATGGCGTTGCTGCCGGCGAGCGGCGTGCTTAGTGATAACGATCGCGCGCGCGTCCTCGAACATCCGCTTTACAGCGGACTGCTGGTGGCGCGTACCGGACGGGCGAGCGGCATCCTGGTCGATGTCGCGCCTGAGTTGGATCAGGACGCCTTAGCCGCGTTGGCCGACCGTGCGCGCGCGCTCATGCGCGACCAGCCGCCACCAGGCGGAGTGCAGGCGCTGCTCGGTGGTCTGCCGGTGCAGAAACAGGCGATCAATGACGCGGTGCTCGCCGACCAGCAGCTGACCGTGCCGCTGAGCATGGCCATCCATACGTTGTTGCTGCTGATCCTCCTGCGCCGTCCCGTGCTGATGGCGGTGCCGTTGTTCGCGTTGGCCGGCAGTCTGGCGTGGTCCTATGCCACCGTCGCGCTCGTTGGACGGCCGCTTGATGCGATCCTCGGATTGTTGCCGCCGTTGGTGATGGGCGTCGCCGTCGCGGTCGCGTTGCATCTGGTCTATGGCTACGCCGCGCAGGTTGCCGCTGGTGCTACACGTCCGTTGGCCGCGACCCTGCGGCAGGTAACCGTGCCACTCATCATCGCCACCCTCACCACCGCCATCAGTGTCGGCGGCTTATGGTGGGGACCTGTGGAAGGCGTGCGACGTTTCGCGCCGTTTGCCGCGGCAGGCGTGGTGCTGGGAGCATTGGCCCCCTTCCTGTGGTTGTGGGCGCTGCGCCCGTTCATCAGCACGGCGGCGTGCCTGCAGCTTCATCACGGGTTCACTGGAGTACGCATCGGGCAGCTCATGGGGCGCATCGCCGCCGCCTGCCTGCGGCATCGAGTCGTCGTGCTGCTCACCTATGCCGGACTGATCGGTCTGTCGGCGTGGCTGCTGACGCGCGTGCAGAGTGATGCGGACTTCCTCGCGGCGTTGCCGGATGGTGATCCCGTGCGTGTTGCCCATGAACGCATCGACCAGGATCTGACGGGCATTTTGACGCTCGACCTGCTGATTGACCTGGGACATCCGGTGAGCGATGCGGATCTGCCGGCCCTACGACAGGCGACGGAGTTGGTGCGCCAAGATCCGACCGTGGCCTACGTCTGTTCCTTGGCGAACGTCGCCGATCTGGTCAGCAATCGGCTCAGCGCCGCCAAACATCCGGCGAGCGACAACCTGCTCGCCGATCTGCGGCTGGGCGCGAAGCCAGCGTGGCAACGGTTCGTCGCCCGTGGTCTGAACGGCGGCAATGATCACGTGGTCCGCATCATGGCGCGACAGCACGACACGCGGGTGTCGGTGAATACCAGCGCGGCGATGCGCCTGCGTGATGACGTGAGCAAGCATTTTCCAGGCGCCACCGTCATCGTCGCAAGCCCCAGTCGCCTCTTGTCGGAAACCACCGAACGTCTGCTGCCGTCGGTGGCGCTGACGTTGGGACTGGCACTGCCGCTGATCGCAGTTTTGTTGTTCATCGTGTTGCGTTCCCCGCGCCTGGGTCTGACTGCGCTGGTATTGGCCGGTCTGCCGTTGGTGTTCACCTACGCCAGCCTGCCGGTGCTCGGCTGGTCGCTCGACATCGGCGTGGCGATGATCGCCTGTATTGCGCTCGGCATCATCATGGACGACTCAATCCACCTGACCTGCGCGGTAGCACGACAGGGCAACGACATCGGCAACGATGCCGGCGGCGCGGCAGCCATTGCCGTGGGACCAGTCTTGTTCGGTGCGACCTTGGCCATGTCGGCGTCATTCCTCGCGTGCCTCTTCGGCCAGTTCGCCTACACCCGGCACTTCGGCGCCCTCCTGGCCACGGTGTTCATCATCGGACTGGTGGTGAACCTTACCCTCGCGCCAGCGCTGCTGGCGGGATTCCGGAGACGGCCATGAAAAAACTGCTCGTCCTGCTCATGCTGCTAGCCGCCGACATGCCGTTGCCTGGTGGTGATGCGCCGTTTCGTGGCGTCACACTGACCGACCACCTCGGCCATCCGCATGATCTGGAGAAAGAGACCGCTGGACGCCTGGTGATGTTGTTCGCCATAGAATCGCGCGTTGACGGCAAGGCCTGGGATGAGCGGCTGACTGCGCACCTGCCGGCCGATCGCCAATTGGTTCGCGTGATGGATGCCGGAGCGATCGCTGAAGAAGACCGCCCGCGATTGCTGGAGCGGGTGACGAAGGCGCTCGCCGGTAGCAGCGTGGTGTTCGTGATGGATTGGCAGGGCGTGGTGCGCAAACAGCTTGGCGGCACGGCTGAGCAAGCGGTTATCGTCGCCATCGACGCGCAGGGCATGGTCAGCGGACGCACCAGCGGGCTGCCGACCGCGGCCAATCTCACCACCGCGCTGGGGTTCCTAGGCATCGTGCCGCTGCCGCCACTGACCGACGAAAAGCCTGCCAATCCCAAGACCGACCCGAAACGTACCCCATGACCGATTCCACTCCCACGCTGCGCGGTCTCGACATGGAGGCGCATCTTTCGACTCCGGCAATCCGTCAGCGCTACGTCACCACCATGTTCGAAATGATCGCGCCGAAGTACGACCGCTTCACGCGGGCGTTTTCGTTCGGGATGGACGTGGCGTGGAAGAACGAACTGCTCGCCCAGCTTCGTCCGACGCTGCGCACCGATGCACGTGTCCTCGATCTGGCGTGTGGCACCGGTGATCTTGCCGCGGCGTTGGCGCGACTGGTTCCTGATGGCCGAGTGCACGGCATCGATGTGGCGCCGACGATGATCTCCTGCGCCAAGGAACGTGGCCTCGGCATCGCCAACCTGCGCTTCGCTGTCGGCGACATGATGCGATTGGATCTACCGGATGCCTCACAGGACGTGGTCACCATCGGTTACGGCTTACGCAACGTCCCAGACCACCGTGTCGCCCTGCGCGAGATCCACCGCGTGCTGAAACCCGGCGGCACCTTGGCCAACCTCGACTTCGCCTTGCCGGAACCCGGCGCGTGGCGCTGGTTGTTCCTGCGGTACCTGAAAACCATGGGAGATGTCTACGGTTGGCTATGGCACGGCGAACCTGAGGTCTATGGCTATATCAGCCGTTCGATCGCGCACTTCGTCACGCTGAAACAATTGGCGGCGGATATGACCGCCAGCGGATTCACGGTCGGCTACGAATCACCGAAATTGAACGGCGGAGTGTGCCTACACGTGGCGCGGAAGCTCAGCGCTCACGGTTGAACGGTTGGGTTTCATGACTTCGGCGTAGGTCAACATGCGGCCTTGCCGGGAATCCCACAGATAGAGATTCAGACATGCGCGAATGTCGCGCAGGCGCCAAGAGGTGCGTCCGGGATTCTGCAGTTCCGGCATCGCCTCCATCGCCTCGCGCAAGCGATAGAACGGGATGCGGTGATTGAGGTGATGGACGTGGTGGTAGCCGATCGAGCCGGTGAACCAGTGCATCAACGGGCTCATGTCGAACATGCTCGACGATTCCAGGGCCGCAGAAGCGTAATCCCATTCGTCCCGTGGTTTGAGCTTGAGACCAGGAAAGTTGTGTTGGGCATAGAACAGGTACGAGCCAATCGCCATCGACAGGGCGCTGGGCACGACCTGGGCGCACAACGCGGTGACCCAACCCCAATGCCATCCTAGGGCGAGGAACACCAGCACATGGACCAGAACCGTGAGCATCGCGCCCCAGTGGCGGCCTGGTTGGCGGATGAACGCCGCGCCGATCATTCCACCGAGAATGATGGTCGCATAGCCGCTAAGCATGAGGAGCCCATGGCGGGCGATCCGATACCGGCGCAGTTGCCCAGGCGTCATGCGCGCGGCCATCGCCACCGAGACGATGGGAAAGGTGCCGATCACCGAGCCCAACTGGCGGGCATTGTTCTGATGGTGATGGTCATGGGTTTCCTGCCACACCGAGCGGATGCTGAGCAGGTAGATCCCGACCCCAGACATCAGGGCCTGGGCCAGCGGATCCCGGTTGAAGATCGCTCCATGCAGCGTGTCGTGATAGAAGATAAACAGCCGGACCTGGACCAGCCCGACGAGCAGGCCAGCGACGATCTGCAGCGGCCAGGACTGGAAGTAGAATACCAACCACAATCCCGCACTCAGGACGGCCACGGTTTCCAACAGCAGCCGCCAATTCGTCCAGCGGTTATCCCCCTGGAAGGCTCGCGATGCGCGAATCAGGTCTGGGCCGCTGCGCAGGTGACTGGACGCAACCTGCGGATCGGCGACGGCTGGCTCCTGCGCAGTCAGAGTCGACATGGTCGGCCGGTATCCTGGTTACGAAGCGGGCTAGGCATCTTCTTTATCCAATGTGTCAAGCGGCGCTCCAGCGACAGGAGTAAAGAACGCAACCATGCGGGAGCGCACCGGACACCGGCTGCCCGTTTGAAGGACGGTCGAAGCATGGGCGTCAGCATGAAGGTTACGTGAATCCGGAATCGGCCCTGACTCGCTCTCAGCCCAGAGCCCGCACCCGCTCTCAGCCCAGGTGCGGATTCGCCCACTCCATCAGCAGGGCATGGTTGCACGATTCCTCGTCAGTCAGGTAATCGTGCACCACGCGCAGCGGACGCAGGCCGGCACGCAGCTGGGGTGTGATCACCGGATCGCTGAGGTCACCGCGCACGACGGCGTCAGCGTACTGCTGTGGTGTCAGGCGGGCGGCATGTAGACGATAGCCGGATAAACGACTGCCGGCAAGAAAGCGCTTGAGCCCGAGTTGACGCACCAGGTCGTAGCGCGCCTGGTAGAAGTTCCGCGCCACCCCACGGCCGCGCCAGGCCGGACGTACCGCAACGTCGACGCCGTAGAGGGTATTGCCAGACGGATCGTGATTGCGCAGCCAGCCGTCGTCGCTCGCCGCGCTCCAGGTGTGGGCAGGGTCCCCAGGTTCCCACCGCAGGATGTGCGCGGTGGCCGAGCCGACCAGCTCACCATCGTCCTCGGCGCACAACGCTCCCGCGGGGAATACCTGTACGTGGGTGGCGATCTGTTCCGGCTGCCACCACAACTCAGGCGGAAATGGCGGTGGAAAACACTCCCGCTGGATGACCAGCAGCCCAGGCAGATCGGCCAGGGTGTAGGGACGGATGCGGAGCATGGCGGCCAGTGTCGCGGAGGTCCGGAGGTCCGGAAGTCCGGAAGTCGACTGAGCCTGGCGACTCATCCGCGTGTATGCGGCGTTGCTTCCTCGCCCACCTCCACCCTTCCGGAGCCTTGCCGGGTCGCCATCCTGCACCACATGCACCGCTGGTGGAGCCGATGATCCTGTTCAATCCCTGGGGCCTGCTCGGACTCCTGGCGATCCCAGCGATCATCGCCATCCATCTCTTCCGTCGCCGCTTCCGTCCACGTCCGGTAACCGGATTGTTCCTCTACGGACCAACGGTGCGTACCGTCGCAGCGGGTCGCAAACGCCAACGACTGTTGTGGCGTGCGAGCCTGTTGCTGGAGCTGCTCGCAGCGCTGGCGCTGACGTGGTACCTGAGCGATCCGCACCTCGATGAGCGCCAGCAGTCGCGGCATCTGGTGGTAGTCCTCGACAGTCGCTGGCGCGTGGGTGCCAGCACCACCGTCAGCACGGTCGACGCAACCTTGCGACTGCTGGTAGCGCAGCGGATCGCCGCGTTGGATCCCGAAGATCGTGTGACCCTGATAACCAGCGGTGCCGCTCCGGTGGTCGCCTGCGGTCCGGCGGCGCGTCCGAGCGAGGCCTTGGCCAAGCTCGACGCCTGGCGTCCGCAGCAGCCGTGGCATGACCTCGATGGAGCGCTGACCCTGGGACGTTCGCTCGCCGACCAGGGCGCGACGGTGTTGCTTGCCAGTGATCGTCCACCCGGCGTCGCGGTACCCGGCATCGCGGTACTCACGGCGGGACAGTCGCTGACCACGGTCGGCATCGCGGATGCACGCTGGTACGACGATGTCGACGGACGTCGGGTGGTGGCGCGCATTCTGGCGCAGGGTGCCGCGGCGACTCGGCGCTTGGAGCTGCGGCGCGGTGTCCAGGTCTTATCCGGAGCGGATCTGTACCTCGCCGACGGGATCCCTGCCACCGTTGTCTTTCCGCTGACGGGCGAAATCGCTGACGCGGTGACCGTGGCGCTGGTTGGTGCCGATCCCCTGCCAGCCGATGATGTGATCACGCTGATTCCGCCGCCGCCTGCGGTAGTCTTGGCCCGCCTCGCCGATGATCCCAAGACGCCACTCATGGTGCAGATCCGTCGCGCACTGAGCGCCGTCCCGGGCGTGCGCATCGTCGAGGATCCGTTGACTGCGGTGCATCTGCACCTGGGCAATACTGGAACGCCAGGCGCGGGAACCTGGGCGCTGCGCTTCGTCGCCGGCGAAGCCAAGCCGGTGCTTGGGCCTTTCCTGACTCGTCGTGGTCATCCGGTGCTCAGTGGCATTGATTTTACCGGCGTATTGTGGACCGGTGGCTTTCCCGCCCCGACCTCGGCCAGGGACGCGTCGGCATTGATGGAAGCTGGCGGCGCCATTCTGGTGAGCGAGCTACGTCAGGGACGCGATCGTGTCCTCACGCTGCATGCCGACCTGGCGACCAGTGGGCTGACCAATCATCCCGCGTGGCCAGCACTGATGGCCAATCTGGTGGCGGCACGGCGCGCAACGCTCCCTGGCGTTCGTCAGCCGAATCTCCTGCCGGGTCAGGATCAAGTGGTGACCATCCCAGTGGGCCGCACTTCGCTGCGGCTGTCCGATCCCGCTGGCCGCGAATCGCGGTTGAACGCTGATGGTGATGGCGTGGTGCTCATTCCTGGTTTGACCCAACACGGCATTCACCGTCTGAAGCTTGATGATGAACCGACGGAATGGGGTCAGCTCAACATCGTGCCCTGCGATGCCCGGCAGGCCGATCTGCGGCAGGCTGCGACCACCACCAGTGAGGCCACCACCGATGGCCGCGGACTGGTCGAGCGCAAACGTCCGATGCTCGCGCACCTGTTGCCGATCATTGCCGCGGCGCTGGTCGCACTTGCAGGTTGGTTCGCCTTCACGCGTGAAGAGGGCGGCGCTCCATGAGTCCGGACTTCCACCTGCTCGAACCCTATGCCCTGGTGCTGCTGCTGCCGGCACTGGCCGCGTGGTGGTTGTGGGCCCGCCAAGGACACGGGCGTTGGCTGCGCCTGACGGTCCTGTTGCTGCTGGTGCTCGCCGCCGCCCGCCCGGAACTGGCGTGGGAACGCGGCGGCAGCGATGTGGTGGTGATCCTTGATCGCTCGGCCAGCCTGGGCGAGGCACGTCAACCGCAGGCGGAGATGTTGCGCTTGGTCGGTGAACAACGTGGCACCGGCGATCGACTGGGCGTGGTTCTGCTTGGCGACCGTCCGGTGATTGCACAGGGACCACAGCACACCGACGTTCCGCTGCTCAGCGATCATCCAGTGCGTGACAGCGGCAGTGATGTCGCTGGCGCCCTCGACCAGGCGGCGTCGTTGTTGTCCCCAGGTCGCAGCGCTCGCGTGATCATCCATTCGGATGGCGAGGCCACCGGTGTAGATCCGCGTGCCGCCGCGACCCGCCTGGGGCTGGGTGGCATCCCGGTGGATGTGCTGGTGGAAAGCCGACCGCCGACACCCGATGCCGCGGTAATCGATGTTGAACTGCCAGCCGAGTTGCGCCTGGGCGAAAGTTTCATTGGTGCGGTGCGACTGATCAGCGATGCGGAAGAAGTGCGCAACTGGAGTGTGGCGCGCGACGGTCGCACGATCGCCAGCGGCAGTGAGCAGCTACTGCCTTTCCGTCCGGCCACGGTGACCTTTGCTGATCGTCCGCCGCGGGCTGGGGTGATCACCTATGACGTCACCTTGGGCTCGGGCGCCGATGCCGGCCACATCGTCGAACGTCTGCGAGGCCTGATCAGACAGCTGGCCACGATGGTCCCCGGTGGAAATACGGCTGATACCGAACGCTTCATCACCGCTTTCGACACGCTGATGGCGTCTCCGGCGGGCAAGGACCTGCTGAGCAAGATCAGTCAGCCCAGTGCGGAACGAGATGCCGCGGTGGCCAAGTTGATGACCGAGTTGAACAGCCGACTCAGCTCGGTCCTGGGCGCCCTGGTGGAGCGGCAGATCCGTAAGGTGCTCGACGAACCGGTGGTGGATCGCGATCGCCAACCGCTCAACAACTCCGCCAAAGCCGTGCTGCGCATTTCCGGTGGTGAACGTGTGTTGGTGATGAGTGGCGACGGCAGCGACGGCAATCTTGCCCGTGCTCTGCGTGCTGCCGGAATGGCCGTCGACGTGAAAGCAGAAGGAACGCTCTCACTCGATGATCTGCTGGCTTACCGCGTGCTGGTGCTCGACCAGGTGCCGGCCGATCGCCTGAAGCTGCCAGGTATGGAAGCGATCGCGCGCTGGGTCGAACACCTCGGCGGCGGCTTGGTGCTGACCGGTGGTCGGCGGTCGTTCGGTTCCGGCGGGTACCACAAGAGCCCAGTCGAACGTGTGCTGCCGGTGACCATGGAACTGCGCGATGAACACCGCAAATTATCGGTCGCGATGGCGATCACGCTCGATCGTTCCGGCTCGATGATGGCGGCAGTCGCGGATGGCCGCACCAAGATGGATCTCGCCAATGAAGGCGCGGCCTCGGTGATCAGTCTACTCGGCCCGCGTGATGAGGTCGCGGTGCATGCGGTCGATTCAGCGCCACACGTGGTGGTGCCGCTGACGCAGGTGGTCGACCCGAAGCCGCTGGTGAACAAGGTGCTCGGCATCGAGAGCGGCGGCGGCGGCATCTTCGTCTACCAGGCGTTGCTCGCCGCGGGCAAAGAACTGATCGATGCCAAAGTTGGCACGCGCCACCTGGTGTTGTTCGCCGACGCTGCAGATGCCGAAGAACCCGGCGACTACATCAACCTCTTGGCGCAGTATGAGAAGGTCGGCATCACCACCTCGGTGGTAGCGATGGGCAGCGCCAATGATTCAGATGCCAAGTTTTTGGAAGATGTTGCACGGCGTGGGAATGGCCGCATCGCCTTTGCCGAAGTTCCCGAGGATCTGCCGCGCCTCTTCGCGCAGGAAACCATGCTGGTCGCGCGCAGTTCGTGGATCGGCGATCCCACGCCCTTGCAAGTGAAGGCGCGTATCGGCGTGGATCTCGGGAACGACACGGCTTTCGCTGGCACCTGGCCGACGGTGGTCGGCTACAACCTCACGTATGCTCGCGACCGTGCGCAGGTGTGGGCTATGGCCCAGGGTGATCCAACGGCGCCAGCGTTGGCCGCTTGGCATATCGGCGGCGGTCGCAGCGTCGCGGTGTGCATCGATCTGGATGATCCCAAGTCGACTGAGCTGTTGGCCTGGAACGGCTACGCGCCATTGATCGCCGGCATCGTACGCTGGGTCGGTGGCGGCGGCGAGGCCGGGCCGGGACAACTGACGGCGGAACGCGCGGGGCGCAGTGTCACGGTACGCCTGGAACTCGATCCGGCCAAACGTGAGCAGTGGCCGCTCATTCCGCCCTACGTGGTGTTGGCACGTGATGGCGAGATCAGCGATGCGCGACAGGTCCCGATGCAGGCGATTGACCATGGTCGTTACGAAGTGGTGGTGGCGCTTGAAGACGAACGTTCCTTGGTGCCCGCGGTCACTATCGCTCAGCATGCCATCGTCGGTCCGGCCGTACGATTGCCCTATTCACCCGAGGCCGAGCCGCGGTTCGGTCGCCAGCCAGGTGCCGAGGTGATGGCCGCCATCGCGCGTGACAGCACTGGGCGGGTGCGGCGGGATCTGCTCGATGTCTTCGACAATCCACCCAGCCCAGGGACCTTGGTCGAAGTCGCACCGATACTACTGATCCTCGCACTGGTCCTGACCCTGGGTGAGATCCTGGTGCGGCGTCTGCAACTCGGATGGATTCGCACACGCCCCCTCGCCTCGGTCGATGGTGGATCCACGTCCAGCGCCGTGACCATGCCGGTGGTCGGTGTGGTCAATGAAGGCAGGGCACCGGTTGATCCGAGTGGCGCGCCGCCGCCCGATGAAGGACTACACGAAGCGTTACGGCAGCTGCGCAAGAAACGCTAGCCAACAGCAAAAAAAACGCAGCGAACGTCAGCTCGCCTGCTGGAATACGAACCACACCATCAGCAGCGCCAGGATCAGCAGCAGCAGCAAGCCTGGGAGGATTCCTGCCAGATGCGCGGCGAGCGGCAACTGGGCGGCACCGGCCAGCGGCGATGACCCACGGCGGATTTCCAGATCAAGCGCCTGCATGTTCTGTTGATTCTTGCGGATCCGCTCCGTTGTACGGGCCTTCTCGATCTTGTCGGTGAGGATGCGGCGCAACGCTTCGCTGCCGGCATCCGCACTCGTCGGCATCGGCTTGGCGGTGTGGCGGGCGGATTGGGGATTCTTGGCCTCCAAAGCCTCGGCACCACCGACGCTCACCGGGGACTTGAACATCTGACTGGTGGTAACGGATGGCGCCCTGCTCGTCGGCTGGCGGCTGTACGCCCCCGTGCCTTTGTCAGCCTGATCCTGCTTCTGTTGTTGACGACCGGCTTCTTTGTCGTTCGGCAGCGCAGGGAAGTCCATGGTCTCCTCGCCCTGGGGCGGGGTCGGCGGCTTGGCTTGGTCCGTCTGGGCTCCACCACGCACCATCGGCTTGCGCAACATGCGGACGGTGCCTGGGGCCGAGGTCGATAGTTCCTTGAGCGCTTTTTCACAGGCGCTGATCATCGCACGGAAGTCGGTGAAGCGGCCGCGCGGCATTTTAGCCATCGCGGTCATGACGATCTTACGGGTGTTCTGGCTGACGCTGGGCACCAGTTCACCCGGATCCGGCACCGGCTGGGTCAGATGGCCAGTCATGATGATCGCTGGCGCATTGCCCGGATACGGGATGCGGCCAGTGAGTAGGTGGAACATGGTCGCGCCGAGCGCGTACATGTCGGTGTGGAAGTCGAGCGCAGCCTCGCTGCGGATCTGTTCTGGCGACATGTAGGCCGGTGTGCCCATGACGAAGCCCGTCATGGTCAGGCGCTGGTCATCCGAATCGGTGGGTTTGGCCAAGCCGAAGTCGATGATCTTGACCTTGTCCCCCTCCTCCATGAACACACCCGTACGTGCACCGCGACGTTGCTGCTTCACCAGCAGGTTCATCGGCTTGATGTCGCGGTGGACCAACCCCGCCTCGTTGTAAGCCGAGGCCAATCCTCGGGCGACATGGATGGCGATGGTCAAGACGTCCTGTTCGAACAACGCGCCACGTTCCTGCAGCACGTCGGAGAGGTTGGGGCCTTCGATAAATTCGAGCGCCAGGAACATGCGTTCCTGGTCGGTGCCGTATCCAACCGCACGGGCGATGTTCGGATGGTTCAGCCCCATCAGGACATCGATCTCGCGTTTGAAACGCTTGATGAAGGCCTCGTCCAGGCAGTGCTTGTCCGAGATCAATTTGATCGCCACCGTTTCACCAGTGGTGGTGTGTTTGCCTAGGTAGACGTCGCCCATCGCTCCGGCGCCGATCTTCTTCACCAGGGAGAAGTCGCCGAGGACGCCGCTCATGCCGCTGCCACTGGCGCCAGCAGAGTCTGCTTTGGTCTTCACGGGATCGTCGCGGTTTGCCATAGGTGCACCGATGAACGTCCTTGGGCGGGGAATGTTACCATCGAACTGCTTGGGGCGATGGAACACCCAGCGGCTCGGTGCTCTATTTACATCACCACATCCGGACCTGACAGGAGAAACTTGCAACAAAGATGGAGCTAGTTGTAGGCTGGGTCACCTACTCTATGAAGATCCAACTGTTCTCTCATCAAGGTTTTGCTGAACCACCTGAAACGGGTGCAGGTACCTGCGACGGAACTGCTTCCAGAGCCACGGGGATGCCCGCGCCATACCCTTCCTGGAAGCTCCGGCGCTGTTTCTCGCGGTCACGACGGGCCCGCTGGGCCGCAGACTCCTCCAATGACATGCCGAACACCAGAGCCTCGGGATGATCGGCGATGAGCGCGGCGGTCCGGCTCAGATCGATGGCGGTGCTGTTCAGGTCCTGCGCTAACTGGCGGTTGACCAGCAACTGGCCCGCGACCCCTTCGCCGGCGGCCAAGGCCTCGGCGATGCGTTGGATCTTCTGGGAGAGCTCGCGGGCGGCGGTCAGCGTCTGCGCCAGTTCGGGACCAGACTGGTCAAGGACGGCAGTAGCCTTCACCACCAGGCCGTCGACCCGTTCGATGGTGCCGGCGGTCTTGTCACCGAGTGACTTCGCCTGGGTGTCGACGGTGTTCAATACGCCATCCACCCGGGTGAGGGTGCCATCGACCCTGGTCTTGAGGTCGGCGACGGTGCTGCGCAGATCATCGCTGAGCGACTTCACCGAGGCGAGGGTGTCGCTCAGCGCCTTGTTCTGCGCATCGAGGTTTTTAGCCAGGAGATTGCCCGATTCCGCGAGATCAGCGGCGCCCTTGATCAACCGTTTGATGTCGTCGCGGGTCTCACCGGTGAGCAGATCGCTGACGCCGGACAGGATGACCTCCGCCTGTTGACCGGCCTTGTCAAAGAACCCGCGAGACGCCTGCACGTTTGCGCTGCCGTCCATCGGCAGCAGCGGCGCTTTGGGATCGGATGCCCCGGAGAATGCCATGAAGCTGTCACCAAAGATGCCGCTGCTAGCGAGGGTCAGCTTCGAATCGCTGGGGATCGGATGACTGGATTTGACGCGCAGCTTCACCTGGATGTTGCCACGTGGATCGCCGATGACGGTCACCCCTTCGACCTCGCCGATACGCACGCCGTCGAGCGTGACCGGCGAACCCTGACGCAAACCGGCCGCATCGGCGAGGAAGGCATTGACGGTATAGTAGCTGTCGAAGCGGACGCGGTCGGTCAGCAACACCAAGGCCACGGTCGCGATGATGCCGCCGATGATCAGCATGCCGACCTTCAGTTCCAGTTTGCTGGTCGGCTTCATGCTCCGAACAATAGGTTGCGAACGTCCTTCCGGCAAGGTGGGTGCTGGTGCGGTGGTCCGCGCAGCTTTCCCACCTTAGATGGTTTCAAAACCGTTCCGTGAACTACGAAGCGGTTAATTGCTGCGGGCCGAGATATGACAGGTGAATGACATCAAACCTGCTGCCCGACGAGCTTTGGGATCTCATCCAACCACAATTACCACGACCGAAAAAGTCCAGGAAGGGCGGGCGCCCCCGAC
>JANPLC010000434.1:0-5177 GCA_031426335.1 Planctomycetota bacterium | reverse complement strand
ACGCTAGGCCAGGCGCTCGCCCGAGAATGCGCGCTGCGCGGCCTGCCTCATATCCTCACAGACCGGGCCAGAATGCCGATCGACCAGCCCTCGCGCGTTGGATTTCTGCTCGATCAGTTGCGCCCATGGGCCGTAATCAACGCAGCGGGCTGGGTACGTGTCGACGATGCCGAAGACGAAGCCGAACCCTGCTTCCGGGCCAACAGCGACGGCGCCGCGGTGCTAGCAGCGGCATGCGCCGCCCGCGATATCCATTGCACGATCTTTTCGTCCGATCTCGTTTTCGACGGTGCGCAAAAGCAGCCCTATGTCGAAAGCGACGTTCCCAACCCCTTGAACATTTACGGCGAGAGCAAAAGGCGCGCCGAGGCAATGGCGGCGCTTTACCCACCCGTCCTCACGATCAGGACGGCTGCCTTTTTCTCTTCCGCCGATCCGCACAATTTCGCCGCGGCGGTCACGCGCGCGCTTGGCGAGGGCCAACCCTTCCATGCTTGCCCGCAATCGGTCGTGTCACCAACTTTCGTGCCCGATTTGGTAAAGGCCACTCTTGATCTTGTCGTCGATGGTCAGACGCTTCACCACCTCATACTTGGCGAGCATTTCCGGTCTGACGAAATTATCGCCGCTGAAATCAAACTTCTCGTCGAGTTTCGCCGTGGTGCGCCAGACGTCCGTGAGCGCGACGCTCGGGAACTCCGGCACCTTCACGATGCTGGGGAACGGATGGAGATTCCACAGGGACAGCGTGTTGTAGCGGTGACGCGCCATGTCGTCCAAAAACTCGCGCCAGAAGTCCATGCTCCACATCTCCGGAATGTTGGCCTGCGCCGCATCCGCCGGGTCGCTGTAGCTCGGTGTACGCAGGTCGAGCGGGATGTTGAACTTGATGCCGCGGTTCGCGATGTGCGGCGTGTGGTCGCTGTCGCCGACGCCTTGGATCGTCCCGGTGCGGATGGCCTCGGCGAGATCCAAGCCGCCATACATCGCGCCGGCCGGATCGGCGCCGTGGACGGTGTAACGTGGAATACCATCCGCCACCACGCTGCGGATGGCGTACGCCTGTGGTGTCGCTGCCATGCCCGGCGGCAAGCCGACCGAGAGCATGATCTGGAAACGGGCCGAGGTCGCCGGCACCACCTCGATGCCCCGCAGCGCGGCCTCGCGCAGGATCTCCGCCATGGCGAACTGCCCTGGGCCAGCGGTTTCGGGCGTGGCGCTGACGAAGATGCGCTCAACCGACCACGATGGGAGGCCAAGGATGAGCAACAGGGCAGCAAGCAACAGGCGCGACATGAGACCTCCGGTCGGAATGAGACTTGATGACATCTGGTACCTGGATTAGGCGGTCAGTTTTGACTGACCGCAGCGTGCGTATCACCTGTCACTGGATATAGCGCCTAAACCGTTCTCGTGACGGCACAATTCCCGACTGCTCACGCCGGATCGAAGATCGACCAGCGTGATCCCGTATGAATGCTACCGCCCAGGGACCACCCGATGACTACTCGCCACTTCGCCTGCCTACTCCTCGCCGGTTTCCTTGCTGCGTGTACCACCGCACGCACGGCGGACACGCCGACGCGTCAGACCACGGTCGCCATCGTCGGCGAAGATTTCCATATCAACGGCAAGCCGACCTACCCAGGACGCAGCTGGAAAGGTCAGCGCATCGAAGGCCTGCTGCTGAACTCGCGCATGGTCCAGGCGGTGTTCGACGACCTCAACCCCGAGACCACGTCACGCTGGGCCTATGCCGACACCGGCACGTGGGACGCCGAGCGCAACGTGCGCGAGTTCATCGCTGCGATGCCGACGTGGCGAGCGCACGGCTTACTCGCGATCACGGTCAATTTCCAAGGCGGTTCGCCCGAGGGCTATTCGAAAACCCAACCGTGGATCACCGGAGCCTTCGCCGAGGACGGCAGCCTGCGACCGGCGTTCGCTGAACGGATAGGCCGCGTACTCGATGCCGCCGACCGCCTCGGCATGGTGGTGATCCTGGGCTATTTCTACTTCGGCCAAGATGATCGCCTCCGCGATGAAGCCGCAGTGATTCGTGCCACCGATGACGCCACGGCCTGGGTGTTGGCCGGCGGCTGGCGCCATGTGCTGATCGAGGTGAACAACGAATGCGACGTCAAAGCCTACAATCACGACATCCTCAAACCGGCACGCGTGCATGAACTGATCGAACGCGTGCGCAGCCGCGAACGTGATGGCCGCCGCCTGCTGGTCGGCACCAGCTACGGTGGCGGCGGCATCCCCAAGGAGAACGTCGTACGCACCTCCGATTTCCTGCTGCTCCACGGCAATGGCGTCAAAGAATCCCAGCGCATCACCGACATGGTGACCAAGACCCGCGCTGTGCCTGGGTACCATCCCATGCCGATCCTCTTCAACGAAGACGACCACGAGAACTTCGATCAAGCGGAGAACAATTTCGCCAACGCCATCGCCGCGCGCGCTTCGTGGGGCTGGTTCGACTTTCGGCTCAAGGGTGAGGCGCAGGTCGACGGCTATCAGAATCCGCCGGTCGACTGGAGCATCACCTCGGCACGCAAAAAAGCCTTCTTCACCTACCTGGCGGAGATCACCGGCGCGAAACCCTGAACATCACCGCGGCACGTGCTGATCGTATCCACGGCGGATGAGTTCACCGACCGCATCGGCCACTGCTGAAGGAATAGGCACGGCGATCTGATAGCCACGTTCCGGATACAGACGCAGGCGCTCAGCGTCGCCCACAAGTTCGTGGATCAAATCGCGCACGGTGCGGCCTGGGGCCAGGTCCTCGGCGAACGGCACCCGTGCGGCGGCGCGTTGTGAGTGCAACTCGGGCCACTGCACCGCCGCAGTCGCATAGGCACGCAACAGCATGTTCGGTTTCGCCACCAGGATCAGCGACCGCACGCCTCGGGCTTCGAGCAGCGGGCGCGAGCGACTGATGTTCTCCGCGGTATTGCGCGCCTCCGGTTCGATCAGCAAGACCTCGGCAGGCAGCCCCAGTGCCAAAGCGCGATCGGCGAAAGCATGGGCCTCGCCCCGCGGAAACCGCCCCTCGGTGAAGTTGCCGCTGCCGCCGCTGAAACACACCAGCCGCACCAATCCAGCACGGAACAGTTCGACGCAGCGATCCGCCACCCGCACATCGTAGCTGCCCAGACCGAGCGCCGCGTCGGCGGCCTGTGGTTCGTCGTGCGCTGACTGCCAGTCCCACAACACGCGGGCCAGGTCGACATCGGCGACGGGCACTGGTTGATCATTCTTCATGGACGTCTCACACGTTGCCGGAGCACGATTTCAAAACGTTTACAAAGATTCTCACCGTACGACTCCTGGCGCTGGGTATCCGCGAGTTTGTTCACGGCGAACGTCTGATCTGAGCTACGACGCTGCAACTGTCATCCACAGATGCCTTTGGCTGATTCCAGGTAAGCTCGGCCCTGCTCGCGACTAAACCTCCTGGTACAGCGTCAATGCTGATGCCCTCACGTGCGCCTGCTGGAGACTGCCGTCCATGAAATTCCTTCCCGTCCTCCTCGCCCTGGTGATGTCCGGCCACGTGATCGGTGCCGACAAGCCGAACATCGTCGTCATCTTGGTCGACGACATGGGCTTCTCTGACCTCGGCTGTTACGGCTCGGAGATCCCCACGCCGAATCTTGATGCGCTCGCTGCCAACGGCCTGCGCTTCACGCAGTTTTACAACACCGCGCGCTGTTGTCCCACGCGCGCGGCGCTGCTGACTGGACTGTATTCGCACCAGACGGGCGTAGGCCACATGGTCGAAGACGATAACCAACCGGGCTACCGTGGTCGTCTGAATGAGAACTGCCGCACCGTGGCCGAACTGCTGAAGCCCGCCGGTTATTTCACCGCCATGAGCGGCAAGTGGCACGTTGGTCAGAACCACGGCGTCACTCCGGTAACCCGAGGATTTGATCGCAGCCTCAATGCGGCAGCGGGTGGGTTCTATTTCCCGGAAGGCAAACGCGCCGAGTTGTACTTGGGCGGAGAGAAGATCGCAAATGACGACGCTCGGCTGCCCAAGAACTGGTACTCGACTGACCTGTGGACCACCATGGGCCTGCGTTTCATCGACGAAGCGCTGAGCGCGAAGCAACCGTTCTACCTGCACCTGTGCCACAACGCGCCGCACTTTCCGCTGCAGGCGCCGGCTGAGGACATCGCGCGCTTCCGCGGCACCTACAAGGCCGGCTGGGAGAAACTGCGCGTCCAACGCCAAACGAAACAAGTCAGCCTCGGCCTGATTGATCCCACTTGGGTCGCCGCTCCGCGCCCCAACCAGATTGCAGCCTGGGAATCGCTCAGTGCCGAAGAGCAAGACCACTTCGATCACCTGATGGCGGTGTACGCCGCGACGGTGTCGCGCATGGACCGCGCGATCGGTGATCTGGTCGCTGGCCTCAAACAACGCGGCGCGTTCGACAACACCTTGATCCTGTTCATGAGCGACAACGGCGGCAACGCCGAGGGTGGCATCAAGGGCAAGTCGACCGGCGATCCGACCACGGCCGCCTCTGATTGGTTCAGCGGTGAAAGCTGGGCATTCCTGCAAAACACCCCGTTCCGCCGCTATAAGCACTACACCCAGGAAGTCGGCATCTCGACGCCGCTGATTGCCCACTGGCCGCTCGGCATCACGGCCAAAGGCCAACTGCGCAAACAACCCGGCCACGTGATCGACATCGTACCAACGTGCTTGGCAGTGGCGGGCGCGAGTTATCCGACGGACGTCAACGGTACCACCATCACGCCGCTCGAAGGCCGCAGCCTAGTACCCGCCTTCACCGATCAGCCGATCGCGCGTGAGGCGCTCTTCTGGGAACACGAAGGCAACGCCGCCGTGCGCGTGGGCGATCTCAAACTGGTGCGTACGGGGAAACACGCCGCCTGGGAACTCTACGATCTGGCCAAGGACCGCACCGAGCAGCATGACCTCGCCACCGAACGTCCGACGGACGTTACCGCGTTGTCTGCGCGCTGGGACGCCTGGGCAGTGCGGGCACAGGTGGTGCCGTACCCAGTGAAAGGCGGCAAGGCGAAGAAGTAGATGTCCCCCTGGGAGCGGGGCCAGAAATAATCACAGCCCCAAAACAAAAAAAAACCCCAACCACGAAAAAAAAAAAAAACACCCAAAAAAAAACACCCCC
>JANPLC010000433.1:0-1602 GCA_031426335.1 Planctomycetota bacterium | reverse complement strand
TGCGGCGTTGAAACCGGAACAACGCCGCACGCCGCACGCCGCACGCCGCACATCTCTCCAGGAAGACGTCCATGCTCGGTCCTGATCACGTCGTCGGCCGCGCCGATCTGCCCAGCCCGGTGCCACCACATCCGCTGGATTCGTTGGTGACCGACAAGCGCGCACGAAAATATCGCCAAGTATTGGCGCGTCGCACCGATCGCCTCATCATCGTGGTGGAAGACTGCTTCGATCCGCACAACGCCACCGCCATCGTGCGCACCTGTGATGCGTTTGGCCTGCAACGCGTGGTGGTCACCACCGGACGCAATCACTTCAAGGTCAACCGCAAAGTCTCGCAAGGTAGCCATCTCTACATGGACCTCCAGGTGTTCCCGGAAATCACCGCTGCCTACGCGTCCTTGCGCGCCGAAGGCTACCGCATCCTGGTTACCGACCTCGCCGCGGGTGCGGTGCAGAGTCCGGATCACTTGCGCCCGCTGTTGGCGGAACGCCCGCTCGCCCTGGTGTTCGGCAACGAAGGCAGCGGCGTCACTCCAGAAGCGTCGTCGCAGGCAGACGGCCACTTCCTCATCCCGATGGCGGGATTTCCTCAGAGTCTCAACCTCTCGGTGTCGGTCGCCGCGACATTGTGGTCGCTGCGCGGGCGTGAACTGACTGCTGATCAGCCTGGCGATCTGCCGGCCGAACGCCAAGTTGCGCTCTACGACCATTGGATCCGCACGCATAAAGGTGACGTGGCCGACGCGGCGCTACGTCACAGCGCGGCGACCGACGACACGGGGAAACACGGCGAGGAATTGGATACCTTCCGTGGTTGAGACCGGCGTTCAGCATCAGTCTTCGCGTGCAGTGCGCTGGGTCGTTCTGGCGACAGTCCTGGTCATCTTTCTAGTAGTCTATGGCTTGTGTGTGCCGTTCAGGTCGTGGTCGCTTTACATCGACCGTCGGACAGGGAGCTATCGGGCAGACGTGGCGTATTTCGGTATTCTCATTCAACGGAATCGTGTGGTGGCCACGCCGATGCGTGGTGATCCGAACGGCAAAGGGCCACTGACGGCACCTGAAAAATCCATCCTGGTAGTGGAGAACATCCAGCGATTCTTCTGGTCGGAGCTGGTCACAACCTACGACCAGGACGGCTACTGGTATGCCGAGGCATTTCATCAGATGTTCCACTTCGCCAGTGTGGATCGACCCAAGGCTAAGACGCTCTCCGATGGCGAATTAGCGCAGATCGTCAAATCGCGGATCCCATTCTGGAATTCAGCGCAATTGGATAACGATCCGCAGGGGATCGCTCAGGCGGCGAGGCAAGAGAACAGCGACTTGTTGGGCGTCGCGGTGGACCACTTCATCAAGCAGTAAGTGCAGGGACTCGTCGAAAACTGGTCAGGTGATCGGTCCACTAGGAGGTGCGACCGAAGTCTTGCGAGAGCGCCAACGGTGCGCCTTAAGATAGCCCAGGGCATCGCCCCAATGGCGTTGCTTTAAGACCTCACTGTGGGGCGCATCCTCCATCGGCCCAGCGGTCCGCGGCATGTATAGGGGAATCGCCGTCCCGGTCGCTTGCGCACGCGTTGTCTTGCCAACGCCGCAATA
>JANPLC010000432.1:0-11262 GCA_031426335.1 Planctomycetota bacterium | reverse complement strand
TTAAATATCGGGGCTGGGTGCGTGGTGCTGGGTGCGTTGTTTATGGGCGGGGGTACCAATAACCACGAACCGCCCACTGAACACGTCGCACAACATTGCGGCCCGGGTCTGATGACCAGGGCCGCGTTCGCATCATGTTGGTGGTGACGATTACTCGTCGTCGGCGGCGATGATCTTCACGCGGATCTCGCCTTTGCCGCCCGCGCCCCAGGAATAATCGCTGAAGGGTCCCATCCACACGCGGCCGTCACCTTCGATCAGGCCCGGCTTCATGTGCTTGCCGCTCTCGATCTGCATGGTCATCGCACCTTCGAGGAAGTCGTTACGCGAACCGAAGTTCACCGTGGTGCCATCGCTGTAGGTGTAGGTCCGCGCAGCGCCCTTCCAGGTCACGCTCTTGGACTGGCCTGAACTGTAATAAGTGGTCGGCTGCCACGTATCGGTCGGGTGCGGCACGATGCGGTACTTCTTGCCCGCGGTCAGGCGCAGGCCGATGTCGTTGCGGTCCTTGCCCGCCGAGACTACCGCGATGCCACCCTTGAGGCGGTCCCACTGTTTCGCCGTCAGATTATCGTAGTTGAGGTTGGTCATCGGCAGCAAGCTGTCGATCTCGTCCATGCGCTTGGCGATGCGGTCCTTGCTGATGCCGGTGATCTTCGGGCCGGCGAGCTGGTACCAGTACTGCGCTCGCGACATGGGACCTTCCAGCGTCGGCTGGCCTTTGCGGCCTTTCTTGCCGATGTCGTACCACTTGTCGCCCAGTTCGATCTGCTGTGCCACGCCTTCCGGCTTGAGCTGCTCCATCTCGCCCAGGGCCTTGAGCTCGGCCTCGGAACCGTGCATCAACAGCGGAATGCCGAGATCCCACTCCTGTGCTTCGTAGCAGAAATACTTGCCGACCGTGCTGTTGGCCTCGCCGTCCTCGGGATTGTCGAGCAGCTTGAGGATGGCCAGCACCGTCGGGTTCTTGGTCTTGGCGTAGGCGGCCTTCTTCTGCGCCTTGGCGTCGACCTCGGCAAAATGTGTCGCCATGATGTCGCAGGCACTGAACACCGCGTAGTAGTCCTGGATGTCCATGCCCAGGTCGATCGCGCTGGTCAGCAGCCCGTGCAGCATCGCCGGGTCATCCTTGGTCGTGCGCGCCTGCTCCATCAGCTTGTTCAGCAAGTTCTGCTTCTGGTTCGGCTTCTTCTTGGCGAAGTCCGCTTTGTAGAGCGAACGGATGGACGACAGCGAGGATTTCTGCGTGTCGGGGCTGGGCAGCGCGGCCTGTTTGACCTGGCCATTGAGCTTGGTCGGTCTGCTGAAGAGCGTCTGGCGCTGCGCTTCCTGCGCGGCCTTGATCGCCTTCATCTGATTCTGCTGGGCGGCGAGGCTGAGCTTCTGCGCCTTGATGCCGGTTTCGGTGCCGACGAAGCGCTCCGCGACCTCGAAGTAGCGCACCGAGATCTGCTCGAAGTTCTCGGGATTCTTGTTCGCGAACTTCTCCGCGCGGGTGAAGTATTCCTCGGCCTTGTCCGCCGTGACTTCCTTGTTCGCGACCTTGTCCGCCTTGGCCAGGGCCGCGACCACGGTCTTGTCGCCGCTCTTCTGCGCCACAAACGACTTCACGTCGTCGATGTTCATGCGCTTCTTGCACCAGAAAATGTTGGCTTCGATATCGCAGATGGCGTCGGTGTCGCCGGTGGTCTCGTAGTACTTGAGCGCCTTGGAGAAAGCCACCGCAGCGTCGACGCTGCGGCGCGGGTTCTCGTTCGAGTCGATCATCGCCTGTTTGCCCTGCGCCACGAGCGCCTCGGCTTCCTCTTTGCTGACGATCGGCACGTCCGTGGGATTGCCGAGCAGATCGGTCGCCGGTGGAACGGCCTCACCTTTCGGCGGCTGCGCGTCGGCAGCCGACAACGACACGGAGGCGAGCAGGGCGAGGACGAGTGGGAATGGACGCATGTGGATTCCTTCGATGAATGAATGGCAAGGCGATGACCGACTGAAGCTGGTGAACTATGCTGAGGCCTGAGTCACACGGGCGTGGACTATTCGTCCCCCTGGATCAGACGCAAGCGCCGCTTGCTGGATCAGTCCAGCCTTGGAACCTGACAGGGATTTCCCGAACAAAGGTCCGCTCCTGAAGGAGCAATCTTGCGCCAATTCGCGGTGGCGACCGTAAGGTAATTGTAAGCCGGGTGCCGTGGCGGCATTTTGCCTTGCAATCGGGACTCACATCGCATTCTTCCGCCCCTCCGGTGACGCTCGCAACCCCTACGGGCGAGGTCGACGGATCTTAGGAGCTTCCATATGGCCCGTTACACCGGCCCGCGTCTGCGCATCCTCCGTCGTCTCGGCACTGAACTGCCGGGTCTGACGACTAAAACCGCTGCCCGCCGCCCGAATCCCCCGGGGCAGGCCGCCGCCGGCAAGCGCCAGTTCAAAATCAGTGAGTACGGCCAGCGCCTGCGCGAGAAGCAGAAGCTGCGTTATCACTACGGCCTGACTGAACGCAGTCTGCTCAACTTCTACCACAAAGCCTACCGCATGCCCGGCGACACCGGCCGCAACTTGTTGCAGCTGCTGGAGTCGCGTCTGGACAACTTGGTGTGGCGTGCGGGTCTGACGCGCACCTTGCCGTCAGCTCGTCAGCTCATCGGTCACGGCAACGTGATGATGGGCGGCCACCGCGCCAAGAGCCCAGGCCAAGTGCTCAAGGCCGGCGGAACCTTCAGCGTGCGCGAGAAAGCTCGCAACCGTGAAGACCTGCGCGTGACCGTGAACGCGCCCGTGCTGGAGCGTCCGGCCAATATCAAAGTCGACCTCGACACCCTGAGCGTCACGGTCGAATCGCTGATGACCGCCGACCAGATTCCGTTCCAGGTCGATATCCAGAAGGTCATCGAGTACTTCGCTCGCTGAGATCGCTGGCACGCTCTGGCACGCAATCGGATTCCAGTTTTTGCTGTGCCAAAACATCAAACCCGGAGGTCTCCGCCTCCGGGTTTGTCGTTTACGTGCGCTTGGCGATGCGTGCGCTGGCAGCTGTGGAACACCACGGCCTGTGCAGGCTGTCCTGCTGCCGCAGTGGGGTATGCTTAGCTTTAGGAGTACTGCCATGGAAGCCTGCGACAAGATCAAGGATGCCCGGACCCACCTGCGCCATGCCGCTCAGGCGATGGAAGAGCGCGTGCTCGGCAAGGACGTCGCTAGCCATCTGCGCCAAGCGGCGCGCAGCATGCTGCAGGCCGGCCTCGCGGCGATCGACGAACGCGACCGCCCGCACGACGCGCCCAAGCAGCCCTGATCACTTGCTGCCGGTGATCCCCTCTCCGCCCGCGCTGCACACCGCGGACTGACCATGTTGTTGTCACGTGTTGCGGCGGGTCTGGGACTGTTGGCGTGGTTGGCGCCGCAGTACCTCGCCATCATGGGTTTGAAAAAGATCTGGCGCGCCCCCGCCCGCGCTTGGCGGCGTGGACTGGACCGGCATGGCGCGCGCCTGTTCGCGGCCCATGCCCGACGGCACGGAGCTTTGCTGATCAAACTCGGGCAGCTGGTCTCCAGCCGTCCGGACTTCTTTCCGCTCGCCTACGTCGATGCCTGCGCCCCGCTGCGCGATCAGGCGCCAGCGCGGCCATACCGCGTGGTGCGCCAGGTGCTCGACGACGCCTACGAAGGGCGCACCAACGAACACCTCGCACGTATCGAAGAAACCGCGCTCGCCGCCGCCAGTTTTGGTCAGGTGCATCGTGCGTGGCTGAATGATGGCACGCAGGTCGCCGTGAAAATCCAATATCCGGAATTGCCCAGTTCGGTCGCCGCCGATCTGTGGGTCGTGCGTCTGGCCCTACGGCTGTTCGCCTTGGCCCTGCCCGGTTGGCCGTTGGAAAAAATCTACCAAGAGATCGAACGTACCAGCCGCGAGGAACAGGATTATCTCCACGAGGGCTCGGCGGCAGATCGTCTGCGTCCTGGGCTGGTGAAATTCGGCCTGTCGGTGCCAGCGGTGCAGTGGGCGCACACCCGTGAAAAAGTGCTGGTGATGGAATACGCCAGCGGCGTGACGCTCAGCCAGTTGGAGGTGGCGACCCTGACCACCGCGGAACGCCAGCGCTTGGCCGAGGTGCTGATCGACAGCTTCCTCTACATGCTGCTCGATGAGGGTTTTTTCCATGCCGATCCGCACGCCGGCAACCTGCTTTATGATCAGGGACGCTTCTGGCTGATCGACTTCGGCATGACCTCGACGATCACGCGGCGCGAGACTGATCTCTACCGGCGCTTTCTGGAGCGGCTGCGCGAAAACGACACCGATGGCATGGTCGATGTGCTCACCGAACTGGGCTGGACGCTGCCGACCGCCGACCGCGCGCACCTGAAGGGGCTGGCGCGTGAGGTGTACGACAGCCTGGCGCACCTCGATCCGCAGACCTTCAAGGGTTCCCGCCGCCAAGCTGAACTGGGCGCCAAGATTTCCGAGTTCCTGCGGCGCATGGACGGCATTGTCTTTCCCCAGCATACCGTGTTGTTGTCGCGCGCCACCAGCCTCGTTGAAGGCGTGTGCATGCAGTTGGTCCCTGGAGCCAACTTGCTCGATCTGGTGCGTCCGCGCCTGGGACGCCTGACCACGCTGCGCGGCCAGCTGCGCAATTGGCTGGCCGATCTGCAGGACACATGGAAGGCCTACCGCGGTCTGCCCGACAAGGTCGACGCCTTGCTGGCGCAGAAACCGGTGACCATCCCGCTGATGCCGATCATGGGCGCGCTGCTGTTGATCGCCGCGTTACAGGTCGAGGCCAGCGATGCACGCACCGTTGCCGTGACGCTCGCGGCGGTACTGACCGTGCTCGGTTTGCTGCGCAGTCGCTGAGTTTCTCTCTGTCTTTCTCGCAACAGCTCAGCGCAGCACGTTGCTGCCATCGTCCGCCGGCACCGCGGGCGCATCGCGCAAGGTGTTGCTGCCGTCGTCCACGACTTTTAGCGGCCCGTTCTTGGGTGCCGTGCCGGCAGGCTCCTCGTTCACCCGGGCCGCTCCTGCCGGGATCACGGTCTCGGCCGCGCGGGTCAGAAAATGATTCGCGTAGTTGGTGCGCATCACCGCGAGCACCTCGCGGGCGACATCGGCTTGACCGAGGCGCGTGCGCGCCATCACCAAATAGTAGAGCTGGCGCGGATCTTTCTCGGCCTTGGTCTCCAGGCGTTCAGCCAAGAGCTTCCATTCCTTGGCCTCGGCGAGCGTGGCCAACTCCGCGTCCTCGGGACTGGGCGCGGAATCGGGCGAGGTCGGCAGGCGCGGGCCGATGACCTGGATGATGCCGCTGATCGCACCGGACAACGGATCACCGCCTTTGCCGGCGATCGACACGTGGCTGTCGGCGCGGCCGTTGCTCCACACCTTGCTTTCCATGATCTCGTCGCCGCCAGAACTGCGACGATCAAGACGGATGATCACCAGGTTTTTCTCGCTTGCCGTCAGGTGGTTGGCGACGGTCGGCGAGACCACCAAGTCGTGCACCTTCATGCCCTGCGCTTCGAGTCGTTTGATCGCCTCGGCGCCCATCACTACTTCGACCTGTTTACCGCCGATACGCGTCAGTTCATCGGTCACGATCTGGGCGGAGGCCTCGCCACTGGGATCAGAGAACAACACGAGGATGAGCAGGAGGTGGGACATGTTGTGGACTATGCAGCGTCACTCGTGAGAGGCGAGGGGCGAGGAGGGGATGATGAAAGGGGCGAGGGGTTAGGGGCTAGGGTGGTGGGCATCGAGCGCCTACGAACTTCGTTGGCGCTAATTGTCAGCAAGCATCCGCGTACACGCCCCGCTAGCCCCTAGCCCCTGTCTTCGCCTTCCCAATAGTCCCGCCATGCTGCGCACCGCCCGCATTGCCTGGGTGCTGTTCCTGACCGTGCTCAAGCGTCGGATGGCCTACCGCGGTGATCTCCTGCTCGCGGGGCTCGATGAGATCATGCGTGGCCTGGTGGCGCTCGTCATGTTGCAGGTTTACGTCAGCAAGACCCCGACCCTGAACGGCTGGACGCAGTACGAACTGCTGTTCGTGCTCGGCTTTAGCATGGTGCCCATCGGCCTCTTCCACACCTTCTGCGGCAACCTCTATCAACTGAGCAACACCTACATCATCCAAGGCAACCTCGATCGCGTCCTCCTGCGGCCATACCCGGCGTTCTTGCAGATCTGTTTTGACCGCATTCAGGTGGAAGACCTCTCCGGAGTGCTGCTGGGCTGCGCCGTGATGGGCACCGCGATCGCCAACCTGCCCAACTTCGACATGGGACCAGCCAATCTGGCATTACTTCTGGTACTGATCCTCTCAGCCTTTGGCGTCGTCGTGGCGGTCTTCATGGCCTTTGCTGCGACGGGCTTTTGGTTCGAGGATCGCGTCGGCATGGTACCACCAGTCTACAACCTCATGGAATTCGGACGATGGCCCACCGGCATCTATCATCCGGCGTTGAAGCTTCTGATCACCTGCGTGATCCCGTTCTCCTTCGTCGCGTTCTACCCCGCTGGCTTCCTGGTACGCGGCGACGAGCCGTGGCCGGCCCTGCTGACCCCCGTGGTCGCAATCGTCAGCCTACTGGTGGCAGGGTGGTTATGGCGATCCGGGATCCGGCGATACCACTCCAGTGGAAGTTAACGCCCAGCCGCTGGCTAAGACACACCGCCGCACCTTGCCCACCTTTCCCGTCCACCTGCCTTCCAGACTCGGCATCTTACCCGCCTGAGGATCCCGCATGAGCAACGCGACCAAGCCCCCCCGTTCGACTCCCACCCGCCCAACCAAGCGTTCCGGCGGCGGCGGTGGCGGCTTCTGGATCCTGCTCGCCGCGGTGGTGCTCGGCATCGGCGGCGTCTATGTCTTCGCGCCTGATCTGCCGCGCCAGTGGTTCGGCACCACCAAGGCTCCGGCCGACAAGGGACCAGAACCTACCGCGCCACAACAGGTGAAGACCGACCTCGCCGCCAAGGAGCACAAGGTCGACGACGACCTGAGCAAACCCAAGGTCGCCGCAGCACCCAGCAAACCCAAGGTCGATGACAAACCGGCACCGGAAAAGCCCAAGACCTTCGCTGATGAAGCCAAGGCCGGGCCGATTCTGGAAGTGGCACAGAAGGCCTACACCGAGATGAAGTGGTCAAAGGCGGTCAACGAAGCGCGCAAGATCACCACCATGGCGGTCTCTGCGCCGACACGCATCAAGGCGCAGGACATCATCACTGGCTCGGCCGCGATCGAAAAGCTCTTCGCCGAGTTGACCGACAAGGATGAACTGATCCGTTACTACGACACGCACCCCAGCTTGGTGCTGCTCAAGAGTGGCACCGGCGTCAGCCAAGCAGTGCCGATCACTAGCATCGATGATCCGACGCCGGTCGAGAACCGCCCGCTGGAGTACATCGCCGCACAGCGCAAAACCGGCAAGGTCGCCTTCCTGATCAAAGGTAAAAAAGATTACATCCCCAGCAGCTTACCGGCCGACATCGTCGGTGAAGTCACCGCCGCCGACACTGCGACGATCATGAAAGAGAAACAGGCCGAGTTCGAAACCCGCCTGAACCGCCTGCGCAACAGCAACCTCGCCCGCGATCCGTTGGCGTGGTATGACGCCGGCAGATTCGCCTACCGCAATCGACTCGACGGCTACGTCACAGAAATGCTCAACCAAGCAGTGGTGCTCGACCAGAATTTGGTAAGCAAGGTGCGCGAAGACAAGGCCGCTGGTTACTACGCCAACGTCGTCAGCCACCTGAAGAACGGCAACCAAAAACAAGCCGATGCCTTCATGGCGATCATCGAACGCAAGTTCAAGGATACCGATCAGGGCAAACAGGCACGCCTGTATTACGACGGCAAAAACGACGACCTGATCAAGGCCGCCCGGGCAGAGCAGAATAAGCGCAAGGAAGAGGAACTTCAACGTCGCGAAGCACTCAAGAAACGCGCCACGGATCTGGGCGACGACAAGGCATTGGCCGCGATGAAACAAGAACCTCTTGAGGAACCCGAGGATACCGCGCTTGCCGCCGTGGCCGCAACTGGCGATGAAGGCAAGGCCGATGCGCTGTTCGCGAAAGGGCGCGACACCTACAACAAGGCTCTGGAGGCCGGCAACACACCACAACGCGACGTGCTCTATAAAGAGGCCCTAAAAGAATTGAACCCCGCGATGGCGATCTACAGCAAGTTGGTGGAAAAAAGCCCCAATGACACTTCTCTCGGAGTCAAACTCCAAGAATGCATGCGACTGCGTTACGGCGCGGTGAAACAACAGCGCTTCTGACGACTTGGTGGATTGGCGGTATCGACATGCGGATCCAGGGCCTCAAATGCCCCTGGATCGATCAACACTGCCGTTAGTTTTTTCCCTGATCCGGACTGGGAAGATCTGCCGCACTGCGCAGCGTCTGCTGCCAGCTGCATTGCGGACAGCGGTAGGTCCGATGTTTCGGCACCACCATCGCCAGGATGAAGAAGACGATCGAGGGCAAGAAGATCACCAGCATGATGAGGTTGTCGCGTCCGTCGAAGTCGATCATGCCGCGTTCATCGCGGGTCATGGCGATGAACGCCGCGATGCCGAGCATCATCGGGAAGATCGCCAGATAACCCGCCCACTGCAGGCGTCGCCCCAAGGGACTGAGGTGTTGGTGGTCCTCCGGCCGACCACGAAAGCGGAAGCCGCATTGCGGACACCGGTCGATATGCAGAAACGAGCGTGGTTTCGTCATGCGCTGGGAGGATTCCGCTAGCCTGAACTCAACACAGGTTTGCGGTCTGTTCCTTCATCTGTTCCACCAGCGCTTTGGCTTCCAGGACTAGGTTGGTCAGCGCGGTGTCGTTGCTCTTCGCGCCGGTGGTGTTGACTTCGCGTCCGATTTCCTGCAGCAGGAATTCCAGCTTGCGCCCCTGTTGATCATCGTTGCTGATGATCAGGGCGTCGAGCGCATCGACGTGGGCGGCGAGACGCACCAGTTCCTCGGTGACATCGATGCGATCGGCATGCAACGCGACTTCGCGGACGAGTTGCTCGGGCGTCAGCGTGACGTCTTTCAGCAACTCGCCGACGCGGGCCAGGAGCGCGGTTCGGTACGCTGCGGCCCGGGCGTCAGCGCTGACGCGCAGCTTGGGCAGCAGCGCACGTAGCGCCGCAGCGTGGGCGCGGAACGCCGTGGCCAGGGCCGCGCCTTCGCGCTGACGTTGGGTCTGCATCTCGGCGATGGCGGCGGACAACGCGGTGCGCAGGAGTCCCTCATGGCCAGTACCTGCGCTCTCTCGTTCACCGGTCACCAGCGACACCACCCGATCGATGGTCGGCAGCGGCGCACTGAGTTCGCGGGCCAGACTGGCCAGCTGCTCCCACGCGGCAGCGACGCGCGCGCGATCGATCGCCAGCACCTGTTGGCTACGCACCGCCACCTGCACGGTGACGCTGCCACGCTGCAAAGACGTGCGTACTTCCTGCTTCACCAGTTCATCAAGCGCCAGGTCGCGCAGGTCGCTGCGCACCTGCACCTGGATGCCGCGATGGTTCACCGAGGCGATCTGCACCGTCACCACGGTGCCGGCGCTCTCCGCCTGCCCGGTTCCGAATCCGGTCATCGACCGCATGCTCATCCTTTCGTCGAATCGTGCCGCACGACTTCTACTCGTCCCAGGGTGTCGGCGCGGCGACGACCGTGGGCCATCTCCTCGTCGATCAGGTCGGCGATGCGCTCGATGGCACCGCCAGCACCGAGCGCCGAGCGCGTTTGCGCAAGTCCAGTAAGGCAGTCCACGCGCCGCTCGCCGCTCCACAGCCGCTCAACATGCGCGACCAGGCGCGCGACGCTGAGGTCATCCTGCAGCACTTCGGGGCAGACGCGGCGGCCGACCACCAGGTTGGGCAGGCCTACGTGCGGGGTGCGGATGAGGTGCCGCGCGAGCGTCGCCGTCAGGCGATCGGTGCGGTAGCAGATCACATGCGGCAGGCCAATCAGCCCGGCTTCGAGCGTCGCGGTGCCCGAGGCGATCAAGCCGACGTGGGCCCGCGCGCAGAGTTCGCGGTAGCGACCTTCCACCAGCGGGTAGTCAGTCGCTTCGCGGTAGAGCGCGATCGGCAGGTCGGGCACCTTGGCCACCGCCACCCGCACGCGCTGCCCCAGCCGCGCCAGACGCGGCACCAGCGCCTCGGCCGCCTGATGAAACAGGCCAAGCAGTGCCCGCACCTCGCGCGGACGGCTGCCCGGCGCGAGCAACAACAGATGGTCATCCGCCGCCAGCTTGAGCTCCTGCGCTACCTGGTCGGTCGCCACCCGCGTGGGAATCAGGTCGAGCAGCGGATGGCCGACGAAGTCCGCCTGTACGCCAAAACGCGAGAACAACGGCGGTTCGAAGGGAAAAAAACACAACAAGCGGTCGACGCTCTGGGCGATGCGTTTGGCGCGCCGCGGCTTCCACGCCCACACCTGCGGCGCGACCAGATGGACGAACCGCGTACCAGCGCGCCGCATATCGGCCAGTCGTCGCACCAGACGCAGGTTGAACCCAGGATAATCGACCGTCAGCACCACCTTCGGCCGGCGCGACCGGATAACCGATGCCATACGCAGCCCCAGCTGGATGAAGCTCGGCAAACGTGCCAGTACCGGCCCCAGGCCCATTACCGCCAAGCCCTCGATGTCCTGCTCGATCTCGGCGCCGGCTTCCTTGAGCGCCGGCCCGCCCATCGCCGCACAGGTCAGGTCGCTGTACCGTGCGCGCAGCCGGCGTAGCACCTCGGCGGCGTACGCATCGCCCGAGGTCTCCCCGGCGATGACGAACAAATCGCAGGTGTGGGCGAGCGGCATGGCGCGGGATGCTCGTCGCGACTGGACGCTTGGGAAGCCGGATGGTGCCCTCGGCACGGCGACAGCATGCCGAACCTTCCACCGTGCCTCAGGCACCGCACTAAACTATCGTTGCAACACCTTGCCTTAGCTAGCCAACGGGAGAACCTGCCACGTCACGTCCCGCGTCGAGCAAAGAGCACTCCCATGGCCAAACTGGTCTGCCAAACAGGTCCCAAAGCCGGTCACGAATATCCGCTGACCAAGGACCTGACCATCATGGGGCGGCAGTCGTCCTGTGACGTGCAGATCCTCGATAACATGTCGAGCCGCGCGCACTGCCAGATCCGGCGCGATGGCAAGCTCTTCAGCTTGGTCGACCTGGGCAGCCGCAACGGTACCCACCTCAACGACAAGAAGGTCAGTGAGCGTCAACTGGCCTTCGG
>JANPLC010000431.1:0-2837 GCA_031426335.1 Planctomycetota bacterium | reverse complement strand
GCGCCGATCATGGCCTCGCGCAACGCGGCAGCGGCGGCATCCGCCGCGGTGGCGTCGGCTTCCACCAGCAGTTCGTCGTGGATCTGCAGCACTAAGCGCGCACCGGCCGGCAGCATGCGGTCACAGCGCAGCATCGCCTGCTTGATCAGGTCGGCCGCACTGCCCTGGATGGTGCTGTTGAGCGCGATGCGTTCGCCTTGCAAACGTTCGTTGCGATTGCCGCTGCTCAGGTGCGGCACGTAGCGGCGACGACCGGCGATGGTCTCGGCATAGCCGCTGGTGATCGCTTGGTCGATCACCAGCTTGATATAGGTGCGCACCTGACTGAAGCGTGCGAAGTAGCCCTCGATGAACTTCTGCGCCTCACCGCGCGGGATACCGAGCTGTTGTGCCAAGCCGAAGGCGGTCTGGCCGTAGATGATACCGAAGTTCACGGCTTTTGCCGCGTTGCGCTGCTTGGGCGTGACCGAGGCCTCATCGACGCCAGCGACCTGCGCAGCGACGAAGCGGTGGATGTCAGCGCCGCTGGCGAAAGCCTGCTTCAGCGTCGGGTCACCCGACAAGTGCGCGAGCACGCGCAGCTCGATCTGGCTGTAGTCCGCCGCGAGGAACACCCGCCCGGCCCCAGGAACAAACGCCGTGCGAATCTCGCGCCCGAGGTCGCTCTTCTTGGGGATGTTCTGCAGGTTCGGCGAATCGCTTGCCAGACGCCCGGTCTCGGCGCCGGTCTGCTTGAGGTTGGTGTGGATGCGTCCATCAGCAGCGATGTAGTCGGGCAGCTTGGTCAGGTAAGTGCCGATCAACTTCGACAACATGCGGTGCTGCAGCAACAGATCCGGCAGTTCGTGCAGGTGGCGCAGGGCTTCGAGCACGCTGGCGTCGGTTGATGGTCCGGACTTGGTCTGGGTGATGATCGGCAGGCCAAGTTTGGTAAACAGCAGCTCGGCGATCTGTTTGGGACTTGCCGGATTGAAGGTGTTGCCGGCAAGTTTGCGGATGCAGGCGGTGACCTCGGTGAGGTACTGTTCCAGGTGCCGTTGGGTGTGCGCGAGCGTATCGCGGTTGACCGTCAGGCCGACGTCCTCCATACGTCCGAGGCAGCCGGCGATGGGGATCTCCTGTGTACGATAGACCGCGAGCAGGTTGGTCTCAGCCAGTTTCGCTTCGAGCACCTGCGCCAGACGCCAGCAGCACTGGGCGTCTTCGCAGGCGTATTTGGCCACGCTGGTGACCGGGACCTGCGCCATGGTCTGACCAATGGTCAAATCGACCACCTGCGCGGTGGCGATCTTTTCTTCGTTGAGGAACGATTTGGTCAGGTGGTCGATGCCGTGACTTTCACGCCCTGGATCGAGCAACCAGCTAGCCAGCATGGTGTCGCCGTCGACGCCCTGCACGGTGATGCCGTGGTGGGCCAGCACGCGCACATCGAACTTGGTGTTCTGCCCGACCTTCTTCACCGTGGCGTCGGCAAACAGCGGCGCGAGCAGCGCTTTGGCGGCATCCCACTCCACCAGCGCATGGTCGAGTCCACGGATCGGCAGGTACACCGCCGCGCGTTCGTTGGGAATGCCACAGGCCATGCTGATGCCGACCAGGTCGGCGGTCAGCGGATCAAGGCTGGTGGTCTCGGTGTCGAAGGCGAAGCGCCCGGCCGTGCGCACCTCAGCGAGGTAGGCCGGCAGCTCCGCCAACGACAGGATGCGGTAGGCCGCGTCGCTGGTACTCGCCGGCGTGATCTGTGCCGGGAAGAACCGCGCACGGCTGAAGTTGAACTTGGCAAAAGCGGCCTCATCACCGCGGAAGGAGCGATCGATGCGGAAGCTGTCGAGGGGCGGCAGCCCAGGCACCTCGGCGAGCTGGATCAGGCGGCAGGTCAGCTCGGCCTTGGGTTTAAACGCTTCGACGTTTTCCTTCTGTTTGCCCTTGAGTTGATCGCTATTCGCCAGCACCGCCGCAAGATTGCCGTACTGCTGCAACAACTTGGCCGCGGTCTTAGGCCCGACACCAGTGATGCCTGGGACGTTGTCGGCGCTGTCGCCGATCATGCACAGGTAGTCGATCACCTGTGCGGGCGTGATGCCCTTCTCCTCCTGCAGTTCCTTCGGACCACGCAGGACGTCCTTACCTGGATCCCAGGTGCGGATGCGATCGTTCAGCAATTGATCGATGTCTTTGTCTTTGGTGCACAGGCGCACGTTCATGCCGGCGGCGCTCGCCTGTTTGGCCAGGGTCGCGAGCACGTCGTCGGCCTCGAAGCCAGGCGCCTTGATGATCGGTACGCCGCTGGCGCGCAGGATCTCTTCGACGTCATCGAACTGCGCGGCGAGCAGATCCGGCATCGGATCGCGGTGCGCCTTGTACTCGGCAAATATCTGATTGCGGAAACTGTCACCGATGTCGAACACGCAGACCAAATGTGTGAGCAGCGGATTCTGCCGCAGATCGCGCGCCATGTTGGCGAAGGCATACGTCACGCCGGTGGGCCGCCCGCCGGGACCGGTGAGCGGCGGCATGCCGAAGAAGAACTTGTAGGCGTAGTAGTGGCCATCGATGACCACCAGCGTTTCAGCCGGCATCAAACCCCGAGGAATAAGCGGGTACAGAACACATCCGGGGAATGCAGCACAGGCCTGCCATTGCAGCGCGGGCCTGCCGTTGCAGCGCGGGCCTGCGAGAAAAACCGGATTGTGGGTGGGAGGGACGCCTGATCGGGAGTCGGTCGACCGCAGTCGAAACCGTAACCTGACCACCACCAGCGTCGGCACGACAAGTCGTGCGTGGGCGTGGTCATAGGTCAGCCGTCAAAGGCTGTCAACGTCGAAGACCCCGGGCTG
>JANPLC010000430.1:0-6092 GCA_031426335.1 Planctomycetota bacterium | reverse complement strand
GAGAGTTGGTATGAACGGTGAGTTCGTAGCTCGCAGCTCTACCGACTAATGATCGTCGGCACCGCGACGCTGCTGGCGAAGCCGTCGCGGATGGCTTTGACGCGCAGCGTGGCGGGGGCGTCAAGATGCAGCGGCGCGGTGTACCGCGGCGAGTCGTCATCCGGCACCGAACCGTCGAGGGTGTAGTGTAACTCCGCCCGTGGATCGGTGTGCTGCGCGCGGACCTCGACCGGGCCGTGCGCGGGATCGCCGCTGAGCGTGACCGCTACAGGCGGTAATGCTGGCGGGCCATCCATGCTGGCGATCCAGGTGCGTAGCAGGTCGATCGCGCGCTGATCGATCACGTTGCGGCCGAGTGGCGGCATCTTCATGCTGTCGTTTTTCTCCAAGCGCACGAGCAGCATGGAGCGAAAGGGATCATTGGGTTTTACGTAGCGCGCACGATCGATGCCGTAGTCGTTGATTGGTCGCACATAGAGCAGGTTCTGGCGCTCCAACGGCGTTTCGAAACGCGCGTCGTAGCTAGAGAAGGCCATCGCTCCTGGGCGATGGCAATGACTGCAATTGGCGTCGAGGTACGAACGCACGCGCTCGACCACCGGCACGTGTTCGTCGTCATAAGCGGGTAAATGCGGCAGGTCAGCGAGATGCTCGGGCGCGAGCGGCGGATCGAATAGGCCGCGGGAATTCCAGGCGGCGATCTGATTGACGCCATCGTGGCCGGCGCGGTTGAGCTGCCGCGTACTGACGCCGATCAAACCGCCAGCGGTGCGGTTGTGGCAGGTCAGGCACTCCGTCCGTCCTGGGTAAGTCCAACGCTGCGTGCGGGTAGAACCATCACGGTTGGTGATCGGGATGTCTTCGTTGCGCAGGTCGTTGAGCAATTCCGCGTCGCGCTGGTCGTCGCGCCAGCGGTAGGTCGCGCCATAGACTTGGCCGTCGAGGCCGCGCACCAGGATGCGCGTCTCTAGTCGGCGCACGAGCGAGGGATCACGTTCATCCACCGCGAGATCGAACTGTTTCACCGCCACCGTGCCGCTGGGGAAGTACCATTCGCCGTGGGGCGAAAACGAGATCCCGCCGTGGTCGCCATCGCTACGACCGGATTGCGGCACCAACAGCCAGCGCTGTTTGCGCGCGTTGTCGGTCCACAATGCCGCGTTGACCTCGTAGGGCAGCAACCCCGCCGCTGGTGTCAGCGTGGCGAGGTCGCTGAAGACGCCGGTCTGCGACAGCAACGTCGGCATCGCTTCCTGGGCGTAGGTGGGCAGGCCTAAGAACGGTTCCACCGTGGGACGGGCCACCGTTGGCGGTTCGGGGGTGCCCTGAGGCGTGATCGCGGGAGTCGGTTCCGCCTGCGTATTTACCGGGGTTTCTATGCGCGCGGCGGTCTCACCACAGCCACTGCCCAGCAGCACGCCGAGGCCGGCGGCAAGCGTCACGAACTGCAAGAGGTGGGCGGTCAGGCGAGGCATAATCGGATATACCGGTCTTGATATCAGACGCTGACCAGGAAGCCAGGGAAGAGCAGGGGCTTGGGGTTAGGGCTAGGGCTGGGTGATGGAGACGGTTCAGGTCGTAGCGCAGTTTTTGGCATTCGTGGGATCTCGCCGAGAACCCGATTTGACCACCAAACGTCGATCGTCCACGACCCTAGCCCCTAACCCCTAACCCCTAACCCCTTTCCCATCCCCGTCCGGTAGCGCTCAAGCGCGAGGCCACTAGCCTCCCCGCCCGCCATGGATGCCTACACTGCGCTGCTCAAGCCCCTGCTCTTCCGCCTCGACCCAGAGCTGGCGCACAACCTGCTGATGGAGTCCTTGCAGCACGTGGCGCCGGCGGCCCTGTTGCGTGGGCTTTACGGCTACCGCCATCCGGCGCTCAGTCAGCGCGTCTGGGGCCAGGAATTTGTCAGCCCGATCGGCCTCGCTGCTGGGCTCGATAAGAACGGCGTGGCGATCGATGCGCTCGCGGCGTGTGGGTTCTCGCACGTCGAGATCGGCACCGTCACCGGTCAGGGCCAACCCGGCAATCCCAAGCCGCGTTTGTTCCGCTTGGTCGAGGACCGGGCGGTGATCAACCGCATGGGTTTCAACAACCAGGGCGCGGCGGCGGTCGCGGCACGGTTGTCTAACCGTTACGCCACGCGCCGTCCACGCTGCGTGCTGGGCATCAACCTGGGCAAGTCGAAGGTCGTCGACCTGGGTGCGGCGTTGTCCGACTACGAGGTGTCAGTGCGCGCTCTCGGTGCGTTGGCGGACTACGTGGTGGTCAACGTGTCGAGCCCGAACACGCCTGGACTACGCGATTTGCAGGGCGAGGCGTTTCTGCGTCCGCTGCTCGCTGGTGTGCGCGCAACGCTCGACGCGGTCGCCCCTGGGAAACCGCTGCTGCTGAAGATCGCGCCGGATCTCAGCGATGACGGCATCGACGCCGCCGTCGACGTGGCGCTGGAAACCGGCTGCAACGGCCTGATCGCCACCAACACCACCATCACTCGCGGTGGCCTGCGCACCCCGGCGTTGCGTGTCGATGGCATCGGTGCGGGCGGCTTGTCGGGCGCGCCGCTGCGTCTGCGTTCGACTGCTGTGCTGGCGCGCGTCGCACGACGGGTACTGGCGCAACCACCTGCTGGTGGCGTGCCGGTGATCGGCGTCGGCGGCGTCGACAGCGCCGAAGCCGCGTGGGAAAAACTCGGCCACGGCGCGACGCTGGTGCAGGTCTACAGCGCGCTGGTCTACCACGGGCCGGCCCTGATCAGCCGCATCAACCGCGGTCTGGTGCGGTTGATGGAGAAGCACGGCATGAAGACGATCAGCGAGGCGATTGGTCGGGAACTGTGATGTGAGTCCGGAAGTCCGGGGGTCCGGAAGTCCGGAAGTCTCGTGGTAGTGGAGTTGTTGGCGTGGAATGAACGTCGCTTCGAAGTGACTTCCAGACTTCCGGACTTCCGGACCTCCGGACCTCCGGACCTCCGGACTCTTTTGCGTTGGACCGGACGGCGCCATAGTTCCCCACCATGACGACGCTCTATCGCCGCCTTGCCTTGCTGACGCAGGGCGGGCTCGACATCTACCGCAACAAGACCGCGATGAGCATGCTGCGCTTCCGGCCGGACGACGTGGTGTGCGTGATCGACGCCAACCATGCGGGCGAGGATCTCCAGGCGCTCACCGGCGTCGGTGCCGGCATCCCGATCGTGGGTACGGTGCAACAGGCGGTGGAACTCGGCATCGACTGGGTGGTGATCGGTATCATCACTCCAGGCGGTTACCTGCCGGATGAACTGAAGATCCAGGTCTACGATGCCATCCGGCAGCGCATCGGCATCATCAGTGGTCTGCACGAGAGTATCGCCGGCGATCCCAACATGGTGGCGTTGGCGGCGCGTTATGCGGTCGAATTGGTCAACCTGCGCAAACTGCCGAATGAGGACTTCCCCATCGGCAAGGCGTTGGCGCGTGCGACCACCGCCTTCCGCGTGTTGATCGTCGGCACCGATGCGAGCATCGGCAAAACCACGGTAGCGCTGGAGCTGACCCGTCATCTGGAAGCGCGCGGCATCAACGCCCGATTCGTCTGTACCGGCCAGGACGGCAAACTGGTCACTGGTCGCGGCGTCTGCGTCGATCGGGTGATCAGTAACTTCGCCTCTGGCGCAGTTGAACGTCAGGTGATCAGCGAAGCGCGTCACGGCGACATCCTCATCATCGAAGGCCAGGATGCGTTGTTGTCGCCGCCGTATTCCGGCGTGGCATTATCGCTGCTGCACGGCAGCTGCCCCGACGCGATGATCCTTTGCCACGCGCCTTCGCGCACGCACCACCGCCACACCGATGTGGCGATCCCGCCGTTGCCGGTCTATCGCCGGCTCTACGAAGAGATCCTGGCGCCACTGCATCCAGGCAAGGTGGTGGCGGTAGCGCTCAACACCATGGGCCTCGATCTGAAGACCGCGCAGGCCGAGCTTGCCGCCGCTGGCAAGGTCACCGGCCTGCCATGTGCCGATGTGGTGCGCGAACTGCCGGGCAATCGCGGCTGCGCCGAACTTGCTGACGCCGTGTTGGCGGCTTGGGAGGCGGCTGGCGCCGTCCGTCGCACCGCGCCGAAAGCCAAGCGCAAGTCCAAGGCGAAAGCCGGCGCGAAGCGCTGAGGTCGACGGGAACCAGGATTGAACAGGAGGAACGGAGGAAGGGAGGGAAGGCCAATAGATTCTCCTTCGTCTCCGTTCCTCGGTTGCGCATGTTCACTCCACCTTTGTTGCCGCGTTTAGAACACGCGTTTCGCCCGGTGTCGGCTACACGGACAGAAGCGCCTCGCAGACGCGGTGGTGGGCGGCACGGCCGGCGCTAGCGTTCCCGCAGCGAGCCGCCCATGAGCATCCTCTTCCGTCAGATCCTTCCCGCTCTCGTGCTTGCTGCGCTAGGTGCCGCTGCGCTCCACGCCGGAGATGCTGCGCCGGATCCGCTGCTCGCCCTGCCGGAGTTACCGCGCGCCAAACCGCTGAGCATCGCCGCGCCGACCGCGCTCAAGGAGTTCGCTCCCGGCGTGCTGGTCGCCATCGGTGACAGCGTCGCCTTGACCGGCACCATCATCATCGATCAGGGTCCGGTTGATGGCTTGGAGGTCGTCGCCTGTCTCGCCACCGGAAAAACCCATGAGAGTTTGGTGCGCCTTGATGCGGCCAATGGCCAACTGGTGAAGGCGGCGTTCATCGCCGCACTCGGCATGACCGATGGCATGACGGCTCCCGAAGCCACCGGACATCCTGGGCGAGGCACCCCACTCCAGGTCATCGTCGAATGGGAATCATTGGATGCGCCGGGCACCTGGCATGCCATCGACGCCAGCTGTTTGGTGCGCGACCGCATTACCGACAAGGGGTACCCGCCGCTGCCGTTCATCTACACCGGCAGTCGCTTTCTGGTGGTGGATGAGACCGCGCCCGATGGCCGGCCGGTCCGGCAAGAACGCTTCATGCTCGACAACACCAAGAGCGTGGTCGGTTTGGTCGACGAACCGGATGCGCTGATCGCCAGCCCGTCGCCCGGAGCCGGTTTCGACAAACACTTTGAAGCCAACAGCGCCATCTGCCCGCCCGCCGGGACCAAGGCGCGACTGGTGTTCCGTAAGACCAAGCTGCCGCTCTCGCTGGTGATGGATGCCAGCGGCGGCCTGACGCACGCCAGCATGGCGCTCACCGACGCGGCGCTCGATGCGCTGCTGGTAACGCATTACGGCGCTGCGGCCACGCCTGCGCTGCGGGCGGTGGCGGTGGTGGTTGATGCCGCCACGCCGCGTGATCACGACATCGTCGCCCGCACCCGTATCCTGGCTGCTGCTGCCCGGGCGAAGGCCTGGGTGGTGCCGGTGTATCAATTGGCGTCGATGCCCTGAACGGCTGACAGTCGTGCGAGGCGCGGTCGCTGCGCGCTAGCGCGAGGTGGGAGAGCCATAAAGCGTGCAATTGCGAGGTTGCACGGTGGTTGTCCTAACCTCGCACCTCGCACCTCGCACGCCGCACCGTGCGCTGTCTAGCGCACGCTTTGTATCTGCACCGCTCCCCGGTACTTGCACCTACTGCCCTGCATCGCCAGAGTACGCCGCGAGAACCCTGAAGGGATGGCGTCATGATCACGATGGAAGAGCTGCTGCGTACCATGGTCGAGCGCGGCGGATCAGATCTGCACCTCTCCGCCAACTCCGCTCCCCGCGTGCGGGTGGATGGTGCCTTGGCGGAACTGCCGGGCTTGGAGCCATTGGCGCCGGAGCAGACCAAAAAATTGATGTACTCGGTGCTCGACAGCCAGCAGATCGCGCGCTTTGAGCAGGACCTCGAACTCGACATGAGTTTCGGTCTTGCCGGCGTCGGGCGGTTCCGCGTCAACGTGTTCTTCCAGCGCGGCGCGGTTGGCGGAGTGATGCGGACGATCCCGTACGAGATCTTCAATTTCGATCAACTTGGCGTGCCCAAGGAAGTCTGCACCAAGTTGTGCGAACTGCCGAAGGGCTTGGTGCTGGTCACCGGCGCGACCGGTTCGGGCAAGTCGACCACGCTGGCGGCGATGATCGACTTCATCAACTCGACCATG
>JANPLC010000429.1:0-3266 GCA_031426335.1 Planctomycetota bacterium | reverse complement strand
TCCACCAGGGTCACCTGCTCGACCGGCAGATCATCACCGCGGAAACGACTGGGATTACGCCCGGTCACAGCAGTGAAAAACGTCTGCGAGCACTCGGTCTCCTGGATCCAGAACGCGCGCGACAACTGCACGGTGTGCAGCACCTCGTCCGCCGCACGCTGGACTTCGTCCGGCGGACTGCCCATGCGGAAGGTCCCAGGCGGACAATAGCGCAAGCGGGTCGAGGCCTCACCCACCACCAGACGCACCCACGGCCCGGCCGCATCACGGCCATGCTCGTGCGCCCAACCTGGGATGGTGATCGGCGTCGCCGTCGAGGCTGACAGCAGCCACCAGCCGAGGCCGATGCTGAGCGCAACCATGAGCATCACGGAACGCCACGGCATGATCCGTCGTGCCGGAGCCGGCAGCGGTGCGATGCGTATCGGTGAACGGACGGTCGGAGCGACAGCGGTTGTCTGCACCGTCCGCCCCACGCTCGCATCACTGGCATGCAGCAAGCGCTGCTGATTGGTGATGCGTTGGAGGTCCTCGAGCAGCGCGCGCATGCCGGTATAACGCCGGTCGCGATCACGGTTGGTCGCCATGCGAATCACCGCCACCACCGCGGACGGCAGCTCGGGAACGATGAGTCGCGGATCCGGTACCTCCTCGGTCATGGCTTTGAAGGTGACGAGGTAGGCGGTGGCCTCGCTGAAGGGTTCGCGACCAGTAAGCACCGCATAGAAGGTGGCGCCAAGAGCGTAGATGTCGGCGCGGTGATCAACGTCGGCGGCACCGACGATCTGTTCCGGCGCCATGAAGCTTGGCGTCCCCCAACTGGCGCCGGTCACGGTCATGCGATCACCACCGGAAACCTGACGCGCCAAACCGAAATCCCCGATCTTCGGCAGACCATCGCGAGTGAGGAAGATATTGGCCGGCTTGAGGTCGCGATGGACGAGTCCTGCCGCGTGCAGCGCAATCATGCCCTCGGCGCAGGCGCACATCAGCCGCAGCGCTTCATCCAACGGCAGCCGCCCCTGACGTTTGACCGCAGCCGCCACATCGCCGCCATCGACGAACTCCAACGCCAAGTACAGCAAGCCGTCGACCTGCCCGGCATCGAGAATGGCGGTGATGTTGGGATGACGCACCTGGATCATCGAGCGCGCCTCGCGCAGGAAACGCGCACCAAGATCCGGCCGATCGGGATCCTCACGCATGACCTTGAGCGCGACCCGACGTTTCAGGCTGACATGCAGCGCCTCATAGACGTCCGCCATACCGCCGCGTCCCAGATGGCGGACGATGCGGTAACCCGCGATAAATGAGTCCGGGCGCAGGCCACCTGGAGGAGCCCCATTTTCCGCTGGAGCCCCACCGACCGCAGCGGCCGAACGCCGCAGGGCCGCGAGGATCTCCTGCACCGCCGGTTGCTGGTCAGCAACCGGATCTGGCCGAGCCGTCTCTTCATCCTCAGATTCCCGCGCATCCATGGCAGCATGGTTGCGGAAACCTGGAAATTGGAATCCGACTTACAGCACCACGACCACACGCTGGCTCTTCCAAGGTTCGACGAGTTCGGCATTGGCGTGCAGGTACCGAAGAATTCGCCGGCGAGCCAAGGCAAACGCCCAGGCGGTGCAGTGGCTCTCGATCGAAGCCTCGAAACGTCTCCGCACCACCAGCTGCGCAAATTGGTGTTCGCCAGACCAGAGCAACTCGCGCGGCCAAGCGAGCGAGAACCACAACGCCTGGAAATAAGAAAACCACGGCAGACACCGTGGTTTTCTCTGGTAGCGATGGAAGGAATTGAACCTTCGACCTATGGCTTATGAAGCCACCGCTCTAACCGCTGAGCTACATCGCCCTGTTTGGGAGGGGCGGAGGCTATGGTCGACCCCTGCGCTGGCAAGGGTGGGGGCGTTCAGCCTGGAACCGGAACCTCCGGCGGAAGATCCGACGCGACAGCGGGTTCCGTGGGGACACCGGCGTCAGTCGGCGGTTGTGCCGCAACCCTGACCGCCAACTGGGCATCCAATTGCTGCTGTGTGCGGAAGGCGGTGAAACTCGATTCGATGTCAGCGGTGCGGGTGAGGACCGCCTCGACGGCACAGGCTTCCTCCAACTCGCGATGGAAACGTTGTTCGTCGGTTTCGACGACGGCTTCTTCCTCGTCCGTGTCGAGGTCGATCTCCTGCTGCTCGGGTTGAGTGGTGCGTTCCGGCGCGCGCCAGGTGACCAGCGGCAGACGCTTGCGGCGCTTCTTCGCTTCCTCGAGCGGTTCGGGTGGCAGTTCTGGCGTGCGGGTGCGGTCGGCGTCTTCGCGGTAGCGCAGCAGCACGTCACCGAATTGTTCGTGTTGCAGCGCTTCGACAAAACGTTGGCGCGCACATTCAAGCGTTGCCATCAGCACGCCGACACGGCCGCTGGTGGTGGTCTCTTGCGCGAACATCCAGCTGAGCTTGGCCTCGCGCGCAGCGCGCATGGCGTCGACCAGCGTGTTGATCTTGTGCTCCAGCGGCACGTCGTCGTTGAGCACGGTGCGCGGGCCAAGACGGTTGAGGTAGATCAGCACGCCTTCCCAGGTCTCGTACAACAAGCCGGCGTCGCAGTTTTCCAGGTCGAGGCCGTCGACTTCTTCAGGATCCTCGGGAATGATCTCGCGCAGGCCGCGGCCGAGGCGTTCGCACTGCGATTCCTCCAACTGCGGGAGGAGTTGCGTCGCCTCCTTGAAGCGGCGGTAGGTGAGCAACTGCCGGATGAGGCCGGCGCGTGGATCGAAGACGTCCTCTTCTTCCTGCGTCTCCTCCTCGCCTTCCTTCGGCTCCTCCGCCGGCATCACCAGTCGGCTCTTGAGTTCGAGTAGCGTCGCCGCCATCAGGATGAAATCGCCCGCGACATCGAGGTCGAGATCCGGCGTGGCCTTGAACATCGCGACGAATTGGTCGGCGATGGTCGCGACCTGAATGTCGGCGATGTCGACTTCAGTACGGCGAACCAAAAAAAGCAGCAGGTCTAGCGGACCAGAAAAACTGTCGAGGGTGACGTGGTAGCCGAGGTCGAGTTCGGCAGGTGCTGCGTCCGACGGAGCTACGCTGGCAATCGGTGCTTCTAGCGTGGCGTCAGGCGCATCGGTCATTGGCAGGAGCCTAGATGAACCGCGAGGGACTCAAGATCGACGATGGCTTACGCTGGGGGCGTGGGCGGCCCGCCCGCGCGAGTGGGAATAACAACAACTCCCGTGCAGAACATCCGAGTGATTGCCCCGCGCGGGCGAGCCG
>JANPLC010000428.1:0-18420 GCA_031426335.1 Planctomycetota bacterium | reverse complement strand
GGCGGCCGCGCTCCCGGCGGCCTGGCGTGCTCCCAAGGATCTTTTTGTGGAGGGGGTTCATCCCTCCCTCGCCGGCGCCACTAGTTCCGCGCCAAAACGCGTGCGCAGCAGATCGCGCGCATGTTCCAGGCGGTGGACGCGGGGTGCGTCGAACAGCTCCTGCTGTTCCTCTGCCGAACACAGGCCGGTGGCGGTCAGCGACAGACGCTGCCACGACACGCGGCGCGTCAGCGCGGTGAGCATCACGAGCGCGGTGCGCTCCACCTCATCATCATGACGCAATTGCCGTTTAGCCTGCGTGGTGCGCATGGTCGTACGTCCGTCCAGCCACGCGCCGGCGAGCGTCAGGCGCGTACAGGCCAAACCATCTGCGCGCAGACGGAAGCCGAGGTCACGCGCGAGTGCGGCGATCAAGCGCGCGGCACGCGTGGCGTCGGCACCACTGTCACCAGCGCCACGGGCGACGGCGATCTCGGGTTCCGGATCGACGCACGGTGGCACCAGCGGTTCGTCGTCACCAGAGAACAGCGCCAGCAGCGCCTCTCCCTCATCACCGAGCACGTGGCGCAGATCAGCCGGCGCCATCGCCGCTGCCGCGCCGAGCGTGGTGATACCGCAGTCAGCGAGCAGCCGCAGCTGTTCCCACGGCAGATCGCGCACCCAACGGATCGGCCAGTCGCGGATGGTGGCGGTTTCTTTGTCCGGAGTCACCACGCACACGCCGCTGCGCTCATCGCGTGCTGCGAGTGCGGCCAAACGCGCGACGCGTAAACGCGCAGACACGCCCACCGTCGTCGGCAAACGCAGATCGTCACGGATACGTTCATGCAACGTACGCGCCCACCACGACGCTTGTTTCAGCGGGTCGTCACTCTCCGTCGCATCACGCCACAAGCGTTCACTCCCAGCCAGATCGACATCGAGTCCGTCGGCGCGTCCACCAACCAGCGGCGACGCCGTATTCGCCGCCGCCATCAGCGCGCGGCGCGCGCGCCGGTAGAGCTCCGGCTGCGGCGTGGTGACGGTCAGCCCTGGACAGCGCCGCAGCGCCGCAGACGCGCGCAGCCCTGGGAACACGCCCTGCATGCGCGCCTCCAACGACACGTCGATCAGCGGCGCCTGCGCCCCCGCATCGATCGCCACGGCCACCGGCCGTCCCGCCAATCGTGACGTAACAGCTTGTTGAACAGTGGCATGAAACCCGGGCAGGTGGAGGTGAAGCAACATGGGATATGAGTCCTAATAAACCCATACCGTCAACCGGCGCCGGGCCAGCGGAAAGTTGATGAGGGTTGTTCCCTGGGGCGTGGGCTTTGGCAGCGCATGGTTCACGGATTGTCAAAGAAGCGGGCGAAGTGAGCGTGTCCGGCCACCCGCATCATCAGGCAAGGATCACGGCCATGGAACACGGCATACTCAAAGTCAGCGAAACCCGCATTCGTGAGATCGAAGCCAACGAAGCGTTCATCGCGCTGATGGTTACCAGCGACAAGATCGCATTCGGCAATGCCGCGAAAGCTGCGGCGCAGAATATCGAGCCGATCATCAAGTTCATCGAGACGACCGATCCGAATGTGCACATCAGTACTGAATCGGTCCAGATCGTGTCAGCGTCGGGCTTCTTCACCAAAGGATCGCGGGCGATCTACACGCTCAAAGTTGCGACCAAGCGGTTGGACAAGCTAGGTGAGATATTGGGACGCTGTTCCGAGGGGAAGGATGTCACCGTCCTCGGTGTCAGTTGGGGCTACGAGGATGAAGCGACTAAACAGGAATTGATCACCGAAGCCGTGCGCATGGCGAAAGCGAAAGCCGAACAGATGATGGGTGCGATCGGATATCGCGTGGTCGGGATCCGTAGTTGCAGCGACAGTTATTCGGTTCCCAATATCGGTGAAGTCATCGTCAGTGGATCGGAGTTAGGATCGTTGGGAATGCAGCGTAAATCACGACGTATAGTTTCTGATTCGGTTGCCATGGGTACCGACTTCACCAATCACAAGGAGGTCACCGCCACCTGTACGATAGAATTCGTGATCACGCCGGGAGATGGCGCTTCGGAAACACTAGTTTAGAGGAATGCCCATTCCGCGTGAGCGTCTAGCGCCCGCGCACGCGCTCCACCACCCCCAACACATTCTCCCACCGCCGCACGGTCAACTCGATGAGGAACACCAGCAGCACCAGCGCGAGCAGCAGCGGCCGCAGATCCACCAGCGCGTCGGCGGGTGGCGGTGGTTCGGGCAACTGGTCGTTGCCGGCCTCCAGCACGGCGCCGCCGGTCAGGCGGGCGACTTCGCTCAGCAGCGCGCGGTCGATGGTGCCGGTGGCGACTTCGCTGCCGGGATTATGTACCAGGCCGGCAGAGACGGTGTCGCCGCCGGAACGCGCGCGCACCAGGTAAACGCCGCGTTCGCTCGGGCGGAACGTACCGCGGTAGCGGCCTGGGCCGTCCTGCTGTAACGACACGCCGGTCACCGGGCGCAGTTCGCCGCCGCGTGTCGGCACGTGGAAGACATCCGCTTGGACCTGCGCGCCATCCTTCCAGGTATCGGCGTCTTCGCGCAGATCCGCTTGGATGTGGGTGATGCTGCCGTGTTCAGCGAGCGTCAGATCGAGGCGGCGGCCCTGCGGTTCGCGGATGGTCTCGCGCACCATCTGCACCCACAGTTGCGAGAATCCTGCGGGCCAGCGCGCCAACCACAGGCCGGACCAGCGCGAGGTGCAGTCGCTGGTGAAGGCGGTGACTTTGCCGGTGCCGAAACGCCAGTGCGCCAGCAACGGATCACCGAGGTCGGTCACCAGCGGCACCTGCGCGGTGGCGCGACGCAGCGTGCGAACGTAGCCGAGCAAGTTCGGCGCCTGGGAGACATCCCAGCCAGCGAGCATCGGATGACGTTCGACCTGACGCGGCGCGAAGGCTTGCTCACGCACCAGCTTGCCCAGGTGGGTCATGGCGTCCTGAGTGAAAATGCGCGGCACCTGCCGTGGATCCTGACTGAGGTAGAACTTTCCGCCGCCCGCGGTGGCGATGCTTTGCAGCAGGCTCACGTCGGCGTCGCCACCAACTGCGACCGCCGACACGGTGATGCGTTCCGCGCGGCAGGAGGCCGCGAGCTGCTGGTAACCACTGCCGGAACTCTGGCCGTCGGTCAGCACGATCATGTGTTTGGTCTTGGCTGGCGTGCGTGACAGCGCGGCGCGCGCCTCGCTCATACCCGGCCAGATGTTGGTGCCGCCGCCGACCGCGATCGACGCGATGCGGCTCTGCACGTCGCCTTTGGCGCTCAGGCGCGCCATCGGCACGGTCCATTCGGCGCTCGAATCGAACACCACCACGCCAAGGTAATCCTTGCCCTGCAGCAGTTGCGCGGTGGCGATGGCGGCGGATTTGCACACCTCCAATTTTTCACCCGACATCGAGCCGGAGCGGTCGATCACCAGCGCGAGGGCGACCGAGGCTTTTTCTTCGGTGTCTTGCGATTGCATCTTCACTGGCAGCAAGTCTTCGAGCGGCGTGCGGAAATAACCGCCGACGCCGTAGGAATTGGTGCCGCCGGCAACCACCAGTCCGCCGCCAAACTCTTCGACATAGGCCTTGAGCGCATCCATCGCGGCTTCGCTGAGTAGGCGCGCCGGCACATCGCTGAGGATGATGCCGTCGTAGGCCGCGAGTTCCTGCGGCGTAGCTGGCATCTCTGCCGGCGACCGGCGATCGAGGCGGATGCCTTCTTGGGTCAACGCCTCGCTCAGGTAATGCGCTTCTTGGTCATCACCCACGACCTGCAATAAACGCGGACGGCCGGCGACATCCACCAGTGCCAAGGCTTCGTCGTTGGCCGGCACTTGGTCGCCGGCGAATCCTTCCGCGACCACGCGGTAGGTGTAGAGGTTGCGCTCGGCCGGCACGCGTTGGAACTCCACGCGGTGCACTCCGCCGACGGTGACCGCAAGTTCGCGCACCGCGACCTCGACGCCGTTCTCGAACAGGCGCAGACGTCCGAGTCCGGCCATGCTCGCTTCCACTTCGGCGGTCAACGTGATGGCGGCGCCTTCGTGTGCGCGCACGCGGCTGGCGACCAGGCGCGCGATGCGCACATCGGGCCGCGCGGGACCGGCGACCGGAGCGACGCTGACCGGCAGCCCACTGAGGGCGCATTCGCGTGCGGTCGCCAGCAGGTCACCACGGGTCTGCACGCCGTCGCTGATCAGCACCACTTGCCGCGAACTGCCAGCGGGGAAGAGCCCGCGACCGAGATCGAGCGCCAGCGCCAGATCGCTGTCGCCGCCGTTGCTGGTGGTCAGCGCTGGATCGGCCGTCACCTCATTTACGCCACCAGTGCCGGGCAGCGGCATGCGGCGCACCACTGGTTCGGCGCCGGCTGATACCACGGCGATCGCGGTGTCTCCTGGCAGCTGCGCGGCAAGCGCACGCATGCGTGCGAGCGCCGGTGCACCGCCGTCGGCGCCCAGGCTCTGAGAATGATCGACCACGAATACCACTGCGCGCCCACGTCCACCGCCGTGCCACGCGGGGCCGGCGCAGGCCGCCACTGCCAGGAACACCGTCACCAACCGCAGTGCCAACGTCACTCGGCGGCGCCCCGCCGGCATCGGATGATTCGAATGGCGCTGGAGCCACCACAGCAGCGCGGCGGCGGGGATCAGCAGCAGGAGCAGCCACGGATCAGCGATGATCATGACACGCCCCAGCGGTGGCAGAGCCACGCATCGATGAGCAGGACGCTGAACACCAGCGCCACGAGCAACGGCAACAGATCACCACTGAGCCAATCGCTGGAGGCGGTGTTGAGCACTGCGGTGTTGGTGGCAGGCGCGCGTGGCAGGCGCGATTCTTCCAGCGACAACAACGCTGCGCTGCCGAGGTCGCCGCCGTCGGTGGACCACGAGCCCAGGCGGTCGAGCGCCGCCATGCCACCACGCAGGGACACGGCGGTGCCGTCGCTCCAGGTAAGGGTCTTGCCCGCGAGTGGCAGCAGCGTGCCGGTACGATGGCGATGGCCGGTGCGGCGTTCGCGCGTCGGTTCGCTGGTCCACAACAAGGCATTGGCGATCAGCAAGGGATACGCGGCGGTCAGCGCCAGACGCGCACTGCGTGCTGGCGCCGCAGCGAGCACCACCGCCCGTCCTGATTTCACGTCACCGGCCAGCAGCAACGGACCAGCCGGCGATAACCACAACGGCTGCAAGCCACCATCGCCACTCAGCACCGCAGTTTGCAGCGCCGAGACGCGCGCGCTGGCAACGCCGAACAGCACCGGATGGCTGGCATCCGGGCAACGCGGTGACTCGACCGGCAGGCCATCGGTGATCGGCGTCACCGTCAGTGGTGAAAGATTGCCGGGTGGATCGACGATCAGCACCGCGCGTTCCGGCCAGACGGGCGGCAGCCAGCGGTGAAACACCACGACATCGGCGATCGTCGTCGTCGTCCACGCCGCCGGCGCCAAACGCTCCACGCGCATGCCGCCAGCTTTTTCGAGACCGGCCAGGACCAACACCAGGAACGGATCTGGTTCATCGGCCACCAGCAACACGTGCAGCGGCGTCAGTTCCGGCAGGCGCAGTTCAACTTCATCATCGAGCGGCAGCTGATCGCCGGTCAGGCGCAGGCGCAGGCGCAACACCGCACCAGTGGGATGATCGAGCCCGAAGGACAGCCGCTGCACGGCACAGCGTCCGTCGGCATCAGCGCTCAAGGCGAGGGTCCGCAGCGCGACTTCCTGCGCATCGATGCTGGCCACCAGGACCGCTTCAGCAGTGGTGTTCGGCGCGAGGGTGGCGCTGACTTCGACGAACACATCGAGCTGACCTGGTTCCAACGGCCGCCGCCGCAAATCAGCCGCGCTGATGCCGGCATTGAGCGGCGTGGCCAGCGCGACGCTCAGCGGCACGCGCGTCACGCCGCTCGGCAGAGTCGTATCCGGCGTGTCCGCTGCCGGCGCATCGCTGAAGTCCCACACCTGCGCTGGCGTGGCAGCAGCGGCCAGACGTCCGGCCAGGGCTAGCGCACTGGCGTGCGTCGCGGCATCGCTGGCCACCGGATGCACGGTCAGCGCCGTCAGCGCGCGCTCAGCTTCGCGGCGATCGATGGTGGTAGCGACGACGATGTCGCTGCGCGCGTCGTGGGCGATGATGGTCAGCGCACAACCGGCCGACAATCCGGCCAGACGTACGCGCGCACTCGCCACCGCTTGCTCCAAGCGCGTGCGGCCATCGTCCGCGCGCGTCGCCATCGAGGCTGAACGATCGATCAGCAGCACCACGCTGCGCACGCTCTCATCCGACGGCGCGATCACCGGACGACTGAGAGCGACGATGGCACCCGCGACCACGCTGGCGCTCAGCACCAACGCGAGCAGACGTTTGAGCCAGCGCAGCCACGGCGACTCCTGCTGGCGGCGATCCAGGCCCAGAAAAAATGCCAAGGTGCTGGTGCGCACGGCACGTGCACGTGGTCGCACCAAGTGCAGAATCAGCGGGATGGCCAGCAGCAGCAGCCATGCGAGGGCGCCTGGGAGGAGGAATCTCATCCGCCACTCAGGGCCGAGCCCCGCTCCAGAAAGGCGAGGAACTGATCCTCGAATGGTTGCGCGGTGTCCCACGCAACGTGGTCGAGTTGCCAGCTGGCGCAGGTGCGCGAGATCTCGTCACACCAGCCGGCGAAGGCGGTGCGGTAACGCGCCAAGTCATCACGCGTCAGCCACACGCGGCGTTGTTCGCCGGTTTCGACGTCCTCTAAACGCAGCTCACCTTCGAGCGCGGGCGAACGTTCCGCTGGATCGATCACCTGGATGAGGTGCGATTCCGCCGGCCACGAACGCATGGTCCGCAGGGCGGTCAGCGCTTGTGACGGATCACCGCCCAGGCAGTCGCTGATGACAAACGCGATGCCGCGCCGTTCGTTGCCGGCACTAAAACGCGGCAACGACACCGCCAGATCCGAGGGGCCAGTGAAGGCCAGCTTGCGGCAGTGCTCGACCAAGCCGTGCACATGCCCTTGGCCTTTGAGTGGTGGCAGTTCGCGCCGACAGGTGTCGTTTATGCTGTGCAGCGACAGGCGGTGTCCGCCGGACAACGCCAGGTAACCGATAGCCACCGTCAACCGCAACGCATCGCGGCGTTTGCGCGGACAGGGTTCGATCATCGAGGTGCTGCAATCGAGCAGCACGTGTACGTGGTATTCCTGGATCTCTTCGAACACCCGCACGAACAAACGATCGAGTCGGGCGAACACTCGCCAATCGATCGAACGGTAATCGTCGCCGCGGGCGTAGTGGCGGTGGTCCTTGAATTCGCGCGTGTGGCCGGCGGCGGGCGTCTGCGCCGGTCCCTGGCGACGTTGCCGGCGGCGACGTCTGACCTGGAGCGCGAGTACGCGCAGACGATCGAGGAACGCCGGATCGAACAGGTCGTCGTCAGTCGCAACAGGCGTGTCAGCGGCCATCGGTGCCTCCCGCTGGAGCGCTGCCGGCTGCTGGAGCACTGAGCGCAACCAGGCGCTGCGAACCGACCGGCAGCACGACGAATCCCGCGCTGATCACTCCAACCGGCAGGCGCTCGCTCGGCGAGCTGTTTCCGTTGTTGTTGTTGTTCTGTTGCTCTTGGACCATCGCGCCGCCGAGCGCCCAGTGCGTCACATCATTGGCGGCCACCGACCAGTCGGGGCTCCAGAGTTGATGATCCACCATTTCGCAGCTGTCGAGATCGATCGTCATCATGCCGCCCGGCCCGGAGATCCACCCCAGGCGTCCGCTGACCGCGCCGGAGATCCAGGCGCTAGCGTTCTGATGGATCAGACCCTCTTCGGCTTTCCGTTGCAGTGCGTCGAGCGGAATCTCCGCGATCAGCATCCCGTCGTCGAGCGAGGACACCTGCACCGTGGTCGAGTTTAGCAGCAGCACGCGCCGACCGTAGGTGCCGAGCACCGTGCCGATCGGGATGGACGTGCAGCGCAGGGGCAAGGCCAGCGGAATGACGGCGGACGTAGACCAGTCGCCGATCAGCAGGTCATCGCCACAGGCGACCACACTGGCCCACGGCTGGCGTGCACGGGTGATGAAGCTGGTGGTCCAACTGGTTGGAGCGAACTCGTCACCAGTCGGCTGTGGCGCGGCGACCCGGTTGAATCGACGACGACGCTGACGGGGATTCTGCGGCACCACGACGGCTAGCGCAGCGGTGAGCGAAACTTTGGCGTCGATGATTTCGGCGTCGCTGAAGGACCAGCGGATGTTGCCGGAACGCAGGTCGAGCACGGCAGCGTGTTTGCCCAGCAGCACCGCGTGATCGCCACTGAGCGTTTGCGAGGCGCCCTGGAACTGCGCATTACTGAGAGTCGGCAGCTCGGTGCTCCAGCGCAGCCGGCCATCGGCGGGATCCAGGCCCACCGCGCGGCCCTGCTCATCGCTCCAAGCCAGGAGCAAGTGGTTGTCGGCCAACACGCCATCGGCTTGCACCAGGTTGCAGCGCCACACCAGCGTGCCGTCACTGGTGGCGTAGGCGCTGACGTCGTGACCGTTGGCGACCACGATATTCCCCGCCACCACTGCGGGGCGCAGCATGGCACCGCGGGGTTGCAGATTGCGGCCGGAATACTGATCAACTACCGGTCCGGCGGGACGTTTGAACCCGGGCCGTTCCCACAGCCGCGCACCGCTGGTGCGATTCAGGCCGATCAATCCGCCATCGGCGAGCGCAACGATGATCCGCTGACCATCAGCCCACGCACCATGCACCGCTTGACCGAAGGCCGCGCTCCAGGCGATCGTCCAGGGTGCCGGTGGCAGTGCCCGCGCAGCAGGTTCGCTCGGCGCGCTCGGCGGTTCGGCCAACAACGCATGCAAGGCGGCACGAGTGGTGCCGAGGCCATCTGGAAATATCAACGACAGCTCGGGATCGGCATCGAGTTCGGCCAACGCCTGATCGCGCGCCGGCAGACGTCCGAGGTGATGCAGCGCCAGCACGCGGCCGGTGAGGATCCAGCCGGATTCCTCGCGGGTGGTGGTGGTGCCGGCTTCATCCAGCAGCGCGAGCACCGCCTGCCAGCCCGCGGGCGTGCCACGCGCGGCCTGGACCGCGGCACTGCGCCAGCAGGAATCCGCCAAGCGCTGCGTCAGTTGTGCGCGGATCTCGCTGCTGAGTTCCAGATTGTCGACGCCGGCCAGCAGACGGCGGATGGCTTCACGCAGCAGATTTTCACTGCCGCTGCCACCCAGTGCGGTGAGCCAGCGTTCCCAATGACCAGCGGTGGCCGGTTCGAGCACGGTCAAGCGTTTGAGGCAGGCGAGCGACGCGGTGGAGTTGCCGGCTTCGGTGAACACCGTTTCGAGGCGTGCCACCAGCGCCGGATCGCTGAGCCGCTCGACATCGATGTCGGCCAGATCCTGAGCGGCGGTGCTGGAATTGCGATTCGGCGCTGCGGGGTCGAATCCCAACAAGACCGCGCGCACGCGGCATTCCGTCGCCAGCGCCGGATCTTCCTTGGCCAACAACTCCAATTGCTCTGGCAGACGCTCCGCCTGATCCTGCACGCGTTCGAGCAGCGCCACCAGTTGGCGCCGCACTTCACCACGGCGTTCGCTGGGGAATTTGGCGTCGTCCAACGCGTCATCCAGCAGCGCGATGGCCGGTTCCGCGTAATCCCGGGCGACGCAGATTTCAGCGAAGGCCAGCAGCCGTTCCAGGCGTGCGGCATCCCACGTGTCGCTGGCATCGCTCAGCCGTTTCACCTCATCATCGAGCCACGCGGCATCACGTTCTTCACCGGCGGCTTCGACGGCGGCTTCCAACCACAGGCGGTAACGCGCGGAGGTGTCGGTCAGCGCCCGCGCCGCCAGCGCGGCCTGGTGGGCGCCGCGCACGTCGACGGTGCGTCCAGCCAGGCGGATGGCCTGCACGCGCAGTTCGAAGAATCCCGGATCCAGCGTCAGACGTGCGGTGATCGCGCGGGTAGCGGCCAGGTACTGCCGTGCGCCGATGAGGAATTGGACGAGGTCGAGCACTTGCTCCGGCGCAGCGGTGGCGGGCAGATCGCGACCGAGCAGTTCCTCGGCCCGTCCACGATTGCCGGCAGCGAGCCAGATTTCGCTGAGTTCGCGCGTCAGGTCGAGGCGTTGGGGATCGGCGGCGAGCAATTCCTCCAACACCTGCGCGGCTTCGCTGTGGCGACCATCGCGGCGCAGCTCGCGGGCGAGGGTCAACAGGCGTTCGTCGCGCTCGGCGGGGCGCAGGTCAGTGGTCAGTCGGCGGCGCAGGGCGGTGGCCTCGTCACCTTTGCCGAGGTCGATCAGCGTGCGCACGCGGCGCAGGCTCAGATCGGTACGCGTCGGCTGGGCGGCGAGCCGTTGCGCCAGCCACGCATCGAGCGCGAGCGGATCATGCAGACGCTCGTGGAGGGTCAGCAACTCCTGTTCGATGCGCGCTCCGCCATGTTCACCGCTGGTGGCGGACGTCAGCACCGCCAGCGCATCACGGCGGCGATCGACCGCGAGCAACAGGCGCGCCAGATCGAGCGCGGCGGCATCATCCCCAGGACTGGCCGCCAGGTGTGCACGCGCCGTGGCGATCATCGCGGCGCGTTCGGCTTCACTGCCGGCAAGTTCCAGTCGACGCCGGGTGATCTCCGCGCGGCGCCAGTGGTCAGTCCCCAGGCGCTGCAACACCGCGTCGAGCCGCCCCGCCGCTTCACTGGTGAGCTTCAGCGCGGTTTCACTCGCAGCGGCTTCCACCTGGAGATCGACCTGGATCTCCGGTGCAGGATCAGCGGCCAATGCTGCGGTGAAGGTGGCGAGTGCATGCGTATGTAATCCGGCCACGGCTTGTCGGCGGCCGATGGAGAGTTTGCCAGCGGCAGAGGTTTCTTGCGCCGCGGCGGCGGTGAGATGACGCTCGACCAAATCGCGGCGGCCGCGTTTGAGCGCTTCGCTCACCAGTCGTTCGGTCCACTGGTCGCGTCGCCAGGTGACAGTTTCCAGTTCGACGGCTATGGCCAGGGCATCGATGGCTGCGGGATCGTGGACGTCTTCCAGAATCAGGAACGCCAACCACTGCAAGTAGGCCAACTCCGGGAAGTCGACCACGGCTTGGCGCACGGTGGTTGCTGCGGCCGGATCGCGCGTGCTCTGCAGTAAGCGGACCAAGACCACGGTGGCACCGCGGTCTTGTGGGTATTGTCCCAGGTGGGTGCGGTACAGCGCGAGCAGATCAGGCAGGCGTTCGGCTTGGCGCCACGCGTCCACCAATTGCGTGAGCGGTGTTTCCAGCGTCGCGTCCTCGTGCAGCGCCGCGCGCAGTGGCAACGTGGCGACCGCCGGATCCTCGGCCGCAGACAGCTGCAACGCGAGCGACAGCAACAGCGCCGACCACGGATGCAGGACGCGCTTCATGGAGCAGTCCATGGATGTGCACAAGGGTAGGACGTCACGCTCAGGCTCCCGGCGCCGGTACCGTGAGGAGAATCTCATCGATCAGCTTGTCCGGATTGAGTCCCTCTGCTTCGCCTTCGAAGTTGCGGATGATGCGATGGCGCAGGGCAGCGTGCGCTACGCGGCGGATATCGGCGGCGGCCACCGCCGGCCGGCCGGCGAGCAGCGCATGTACGCGGGCGGTGCGGATCAAGGTTTGCAGACCACGTGGGCTGGCGCCGTACGCGACCAAACGTTTGACCGTAGGCGTGGCTTGCGGCTGATCCGGATGGGTGGCCAGCACCAGATCGGCGGCATAGAGCGCGAGCGGATCGCTGACCGCGACCTCGGCGGCCTGCAACGTCAGCGATTCCAGTTCTGCGCCATCCATCACCGGTTTCAGGGCGGCTTCGTGGTAGCCGCTGGTGCGGTTGGCGATCGCCACCAACTGCTCACGCGCGGGGAAACGCACGACCAACTTGAACGCGAAGCGGTCGAGCTGGGCTTCTGGCAAGGGATAGGTGCCTTCCATCTCCACCGGATTTTGCGTCGCGAGCACAAAAAACGGCGTTGGCAACGGCATGCTTTCGGTGCCGGCGGTGACCTGGCGTTCCTGCATGACTTCGAGCAGCGCGGCCTGGGTCTTGGGCGTGGCGCGATTGATTTCGTCGACCAGCAAGAGATGGCGGAACACCGGGCCACGTTCGAAGCGGAGCGTGCGGCGACCGTGGTCGTCTTCGTTGACGATATGGGTGCCCAGAATGTCGGCGGGCATCAGGTCGGGCGTACATTGCACGCGACCGAAGCTGAGTCCCAGAACTTTGGACAACACGCGCACCAGTGAAGTTTTTCCCAGGCCGGGAACACCTTCGAGCAGAACGTGGCCTTGCGTCAACATCGCCACCAAGCAATCGGTGACTAAGCCTTCATTGCCGACGATGCCTTTGGCGATCTCCAGGCGCAGCGCGGTGAAGCGGTCGGTGAAACGGGCAATCAGCGACGTGGGATCAATCATCGGTTCCTCAGGATCAGGGTTCGAGCTGTTCGCGCAGCAAAGTGAAATAGGCCTTCACCTGCGCGCGCCGACCGGCGGGCAGGGGATCTTCATCGAGGGCGCGTTCCTCGGCATCGATCATCGTCAACGGGGTCTGGCTGACGGCGCGCGCGGAGCCTTCGTCGTGCACTTGGCCGGCGACCTGGGTCTGTTCGCTCTGACCCTCGCCGGTGGCGGCCGACACCGTGCTAGTGCTGGAGGGCGCGCGCGCAGCAGTGGCCGGGCCGTTCGCTGCCACATGGCCAGTGCCGGCCTGCGAGCCACCGGGCATGTTGCCAGCGCCACCGGCCGCGCTCGCCGAGCCGCTGCCAGGAACCGGGATGGCGCCGGCACTCGCGGAGTTGCCGCCGGTGCCAGGCACGGGAATGCCTTGGCCTTGTCTTTGGCCTTGTCCCTGCCCCTGGCCTTGTCCCTGGCCTTGTCCCGGTTTTTGTCCCTGCCCAGGCGCAGTGCCGCTGCCGGGACGATTGCCTTGTCCCGGTTTGCCGCCGGGTTGGAAACGTGCGGGTGGCAAGGCGCTGGACGCCAACGGCGCACCGCTGCTGCGTGTACCGGGAGGCAATTTACTTAAGGCACCTGCTGGCGACGAGAGCAGGCGACTGCCGGTGGAACGCAGACGGTTCGCGAGCTTGGTCATCGCTTTCGCCGCGTCCTGGCGCTGTTGCCGCTGAGCGAGATTCTGCGCCAAGTTTTTCAGTGCCTTGGCGGCCTGTTGCGGATCGCCCTGCTGCATGGCTTTCTGTGCTTCGTTCACTGCCTGCGCGGCGCTCGAACGATCACCGCTGCCTTCTTTCGCCGCCCGTTCCAACGCTTGTTCCAAGCGGCGGCGTTCATCCAACGTGAGGTCCTTGCGCTCCAGCTTTTCACTCAGCGCCTTGGCTTCAGCGGCGGCCTTGGCCAGATCACCGGCGCGCAAAGCGGCGGCCAGATCAGCGGTGTCGGCGTGGCGTTCGAGTTCGCCGAGCAACGCCGCGTTGGGCGTGTCGGATTGGTCGAGCAACGCCGCGAGATCTTCCGCGCGATGCGCCAGGCGATCGAGTTCCTTGAGCACTTCCGGTTGCGTCAGGCCTTGGCGCTTGGCCTGTTCCTGCGCGTCGCGGATGCGTTGTTGGAGTTCATCCAGTTTAGCTTTCTCGGCCGCGTCCAGCGCAGCGGTCGGCACTTGTGCCGCTTCGCGCGCGAGGTCATTGGCCTGGGTCGCAAGTTCACTGCGCTGCTGTTCGTCGAGCACGACCGGCGGAACCGGCGGCAACGGCGCGAGCAGGCCGCTGACCAGCAGCAGGGCGAGCAACAGCAGCGCCGTGAGATGACGGACGGGCAACGCGAGCGGCAAAGCCTGCGCGGTGTCGAGCTGCGGCAGGCGTTCCTCGGCGCGACGCAGATGCTCGTTGACAAATCTGCCGGTGGCAAAGCTACCATTGGCACTGCGGGCGGAAAAAGCCCAGGCATTCAGCAGTAGATCGTCGAGGGCCAACGTGCGATCGAGTACCGCCAAGGCACCAGCGGTCGCGGGTGCCCGCCGCCACGCCAGCACGGCGATGATCAGCAGCCACAGCGGAATCAACACGACGGACCACGTCGGTAGGCCGAAGCCGGTGAGGCGGACCAGCGCGGCCACTGCCGCCACGGCGAACCACCACGGCAGGTGACGGACGATCAGCGCGAACCACAAACGCACCGCCAAACGTCGCCGCACGTGTGCGGCGACGCCGGACAGCCGAACGGCGAGCGCAGTCGTCGCAGCGAGGTTGGTCGCGGGCGTGGTCATTTCAGATCGTGCAGCACTTGTTCGAGGCGCGCTTTGACTTCCGGATCCTTGGTCACTTGCAGCGCTTCTTCGGCCGGTTGACGTACCACTTCACCGAGCTGGACCAGGGCTTTCACCGCGGTTTCACGGCGGGTCCAGTCGCGATCGCCGAGTTGCGCCACCAGTTCAGCGATGCGCGCGCGGGTCGCGGGCGCCACCACCGGGATCGGCACGTGGATCTCCAGTAAATCACAGGGCGGAATCAGCAGCGTGCCGCCAGTGGTGCGCAGCGGCAGCGCGCTTTCTTCCAGCAGGCCTTCTGCGACGTCGCCGCTCCACAGTTCGAGGCGCAGACGCGGCAGCAGGTGGTCGAGGCCGATGGCGTCTCCTTCGTTCTGATTCACCAGCAGACGAATCTGCGGCGGCGGTACTGGCAGGCGGTTGCCGTCGAGGCGCAGGTGCAACTCGGGAAGATCAACGATGCCCATGAACAACTGGTCACCGACCAAGGTGGCGTGCGGCATCACCGGAGTGCTCTCGTCGGCTTCCTCGCCGCCGAGTTTGCCGCCGACGACGCCGGTGATGCGGTTGAGCGCGATGGTCCGCCGACCGGTGAAACGGGTATCAATGGTGAGCACGCCATCAGTCAGCAGGCCGCTGAAACGGCTGCCATCACGCAAGACGATGCGGCTGCCGCCCTCCGCGTCCGGCGTCAGCGAGGCGATGTCTTCCAAGCGCAGGTCGAGTTGCCCCCATAGGGTCGAACACTGCAGCCGGCTGCCCGCCGGTTTCCCGACCAAACGTTGGTGATCGTCGAGTTGGATCAGCACTTCGCCTGGCGGCAGGCTCTCGTTGCCGTGCGGTCGCCGCAGCAGCCAGCCGATGCGCTGCAAAGTCATCGGCACCTGTTGTCCGGTCGAGAGCGTGAACGTGCAGGTGCCGTCGGGTTGTGCTCCCGTCAACACATCACCCGTGCGCAGGAACAACGCCGGCTTGGCTCCGCCATGCAGCGCCATGATTTCATCCCAGGGGATGCGGTGTTGAACGCCGTCGATCTGCACCGGGACATCGATGCCACTGGCTTCGCCACGCAGCCGCGTGCCGGCGCCGAGGGCGAGCAGATCAGCGTCACTGCCGCGCGCCTCGATCAGATCTTCGGGAATGCCACCGGCGAGATCCGGTGCGTCACCGGAGGACATGCCACCGCTCAGGTTCAGCACCACCTTGCGCAGCGGCGCCGGCAGATCGGCGAGGAAGGCGCGGGCACGCATGCCGGCGAAAATAGATTTCATCGCTTTGGCATTGGTCGCCGTGCCTGGGGCCCGATCCGTCACGGCGTGCACCAGGGCAACTGCTTTTCCCGCCGGAATGGTGAGCGCCCAACTGAGGATGAGATTGTTGCCTTGCACTTGGAGCGTGGGTTTGTGTCGCGATTTGGGCGAACACAGGCCCAGCAACACATCGCGATAATGTTGTTGGTAGTTCGCCGGTACCGGAATTACCACACCACCATCCTTCGCGCCCAGGGCGTTGGTGACGGGTTGCCCCTGATCGCCCAACACCTGCACCGGATTCCAATTCAGGTTGGTGTACATCGCCACCGTGGTGGTCACGGGCTGGCCACCGGTGTTGATGAACACGTCAACGATACGCACCAGACCGAGAGCAGACATGCTGCGAACCCGGCGTACGACCTGAATAGTTTTGTAGGTGGCGGTGGCCACGCCTTCTTGGCCATCGCTGGTGACCTGCGGTTGGGTCTGGGCGTTGAAGCTCCAATTCCCATCCATCCGCAGGTGATGCATGTTGCTGACGCTGCGGCTTTCGAGCGTGCCTTGGTACTCGAATTGCCAGGTGCCGCCTTGGCCGTCGGTGACCTGCACGTTGCCGTTGGATTGCCCGATCTTGGCCGGCATCACCGACGCGGAGGTCAGCGCTTCCACCGCGGTGGTGGTGGACCAGCCCAGCCACAAGAGCAGGGCGCAGGAAGCTATGTGGGAAGCCATGCGGGAGATGAGAACGGGCTTCATGGTTTCACCGGCACGTTCTTGGGAAGCGCTTCGTCCTCGTCTGGCTCCTCGTCGGAGTCCGGTTCTTTGGCAGCGCCGGCAGGAGTCTCTGTCTTCTTCTTCTCCGCCTTCTTCTCCGCGTCGTCCTCCTCGTCCGCTTCGGGTGGCTCTGGTGGTTTGGGTGCCTGCCATTGCAGCAGGCGGCGGATGGGAATGCGCCAGGTTTGGCCGCCGGCGAGCAGCGCGATGGTGCCGTCAGCGGTGGTGCCGACCAAGCGCCCGCCATCGCGCAGGATCACCGCCAAGCCAGCGCTGTCTTCCGGGCGTTCGATGGCGGTGATGCGATCGATCGGGATCGCGGTGTTGGTGCCATTGGCGTTGATGGTCAGAGCCGTGCCGGCCAGACCGGCATAGAAACATTCGCCGTTGTCGAGCTGCGCGCCGTCCTCGCGTTCGTCCGCGTCCTCGCTGACGCTCGGCTTGCCGCTGCGCTGGTAGCCGGCGATGCGGGCAGTGAGCAATCGCCGTGCGGCGAAACGGCAGGTCGCGACCGAGATCTCCTTTACCGCTGGCAGCACGCGCAGCCGCGAGCCATCACGCATGGTGACCAGCCAGCCCGGTGGTTCGTTCACTCGTTCGATGCTCGCCAACTGGTCGAAGGCCACTGCGGCTTGGCCATAGGCAGAGATCACCGGCAAAGCGGGTGTCATGGTGCTGATGGCGATGCGGCTGCCATCGGTCAGCAGCACGACACCGAGTTGGTCGGCCGGCGCGGTTCCTTCGCTGGGTGTGCGTTTGGCCACCAGCCACGCGACCTGCGTTGGATCAACCGGCAGTTCGACGCCGACTTCGGTTTCCAGGCGCAACGCCCCGGTCAGGGTCTGCGCGGCGATGGTCTCGCCATTGCGTAGATGCAGCAGGGTGCGGAAGCCGCTGCCTTCAGCACCGGCCAGTTCGTCGAGGGTCACGGTCACGGCGCCGAATTCGCTGGTGGCCACCAGCGGTCCACCCAACAGCGAGCCAGTCATGCGCTCGGCCTCGGAACGACCGACGCCGACCAGCGTCTTGGTGCCGGTGTCGTCGACCCCGGCGCGTTCGAGTAATGCGGCGATGACCGGCAGACGCGGACCTTGTTCGATTTCCTCTTCGCCGGTGGCGGTGCCGCTGCGGAAGTTGCACACCAGGGGTTTATACGCCGCCGGGATCACCGGTTTGATCAACGCGCCGCGCCACAGAGGTTTGATCACCTCGGGCAGTTGCGTGCTGATCAGGTTCGGTCGTTGCAGGACGTAGTGCAGGACGACGACCGTTTTTTGCGCCGGGATGTCCAGGGCATAACGCGTCATATAAACGTATTGATCGCGGATATCGATGGTGGGCGGTACGGCGGCGCGGCTGTCACCGATGAGCCACACGACGCCTGGGCGTTGATCACCCGGCTGATGGATCGCGCCCAAAGCGACGCATTTCTTCGGCAGTGCACCGGCGACGGCCGGTTTGCCGTCATTCCACACGCTCTGCTGCGCTTGACTGCCGAGTTGCGAGCGGATTTCCAGCGCCACCTTTTGCGGGGTCTTGCCGGTGTTGGTTACCAGTTCCAAGTAACGCACGGTCTGGCGTTTGGCATCGACCAGGATGCGACGAGTGATGGAGAGCTGGTTGACCTGGCCGGTCAGCACCAGTTCGTTGCCATCCTCGGTCTGTTTGGGGGCATTGGGATTGAAGTTGCGACCGTTGACCATCAGCATCATGCCGTTGTCGAAACAGTCGTTGCTGCCGTTGCTGATCCCTTGTGGTTGGATGTCCCAGATGTTTCCGCCGCTGTCGGTGCGGGGGTTGAATTGCGCCGGCACCAGTTTTTCTTCGCCAGCGATCACGGCGTTAACCGCCAGGAGCTGCATCATCAGCACGGTGAGCAAGCGTCGTGACATCATACCTCCAGCAGCACACAGGGACGCCCGCCATCACGCCGCAGGGGGAATCGGCGTCAAGTGGCAGGGATAACGAATGTGCGGCTCGATGGTGCGACGACAGTCACGGTCTGGTAACCATTCGGGGGGCTGGTGCGCCAGACACTCCGGCCCACGGAGGGGCGGAATCCCTGCATGCTGGCAGCACGGGCGACGACCTGCAGGTACCATCACGGGAACCGCCATGCTCGCCGACCAACTCATCCTCCAAGAC
>JANPLC010000427.1:0-1670 GCA_031426335.1 Planctomycetota bacterium | reverse complement strand
CAACACCGCCACCGGCTACCTCGCCAACGCCCGACGCTTCGGCTCGCGCGTCGACGACTACCCCTGGCACCTCACCATCGAGGACACCATCGACAACGTCGGCCGCGCGTTCATGGGCCTGTCGCTGAGCTGCTCGCGTTGCCACGATCACAAGTTCGATCCGATCACCCAGCAGGACTACTACGCGATCTACGGCATCTTCAATTCCACGCGGTATCCGTGGCCGGGCATTGAACTGGAGCAGAAACAACGCGACTTGATCCCGTTAGTGCCCGCTGATCAGACCGCCCAGGCGCTCGCGACGATCAAGGAGCGCGGCGAGGCGCAGAAGAAGCTCGAGCAGGTGGTGAAGAATCTGAAGGAGGAGCAGAAGAAAGCCGAAGATGCGGCAAAGAAAGCGGTGAAGGAACAACTCGCCGAAGTGCTGAAAACCACGGCGGAAGCCGCGCGCAAGGCGATCGGAGAACGCTTCACAGCTGAGGAGAAACAAGCCGGCGACGAGGCGAAGAAGCCTTTTGAAGAACGCCTCAAGACCGCGGAGAAAGCTGCCGCCGAGCACAAGTCCTCCCCCCTGCCGTTCGCCCTGGCCTATGCCGTCACCGAAGCCGCCAAACGCGAGGATGCGGTGGTACAACTCAAAGGCGACCCGGCCAAGCCTGGGGATCGCGTCCGTCGACACTTCCTCACCGTGTTCGGCGGTGCGGAACTGCCGAGTGCTGATCGCAGCAGCGGACGTCAGGCCCTGGCCGATTGGATCCTCACCGACGGCGGCGCGTTGTCGGCGCGCGTGATCGTCAATCGCGTTTGGTATTACCATTTTGGTCGTGGGCTGGTGCCGACGCCGAACGACTTCGGCAAACAAGGCAAACCGCCATCGCATCCCGAACTGCTCGACCACCTCGCACTCCGCCTGAAAGCACTCGGCTGGTCGCTCAAGGCTTTCCACCGTGAGATCATGCTCTCGCGCACCTACCGTCAGTCGACGACCCGCAGCGATGCCTCGCTGGCCAAGGATCCGACCAACGAGTTGCTCTCTGCCTTTCCGCGTCGGCGGCTCGATGCAGAAAGTCTGCGCGACACGTTGTTGGTACTCGGTGGCAACCTCGACCTGACGCCTGCCGGTGATCATCCCTTTCCGCCGGCGAGCGAGTGGAAGTTCACCCAACACAATCCCTTCAAGGCGGTCTACGACAGCGAACGCCGTAGCGTCTACCTGATGACGCAACGCATCCAGCGGCACCCGTACCTAGCAGTGTTCGACGGCGCTGATCCGAGCACGAGTACGCCAGTGCGGCCCACCAGCACCACACCGCTGCAAGCGTTATTCCTGCTCAATGATCCGCTGGTACACGCGCAGGCGAAACGCGTGGCCGAACGCATCGCGGCGCAGGAACCAGCCGAACGCATCGCTGCGCTCTATTCCTTATTGTTCGCCCGCCCAGCAACTGCGGCGGAAATCACGGCGGCGACTGGGTATCTGGATGCTTTGCGTGCGAAGCTGAAGGCCACTGGCAGTAGCAACGACCATTTGGAGATCGAAGCGTTAGCGTCGCTGGTGCGCGTGATGTTCCGCCTCAATGAATTCGTGTACCTCGATTGAGAATCGCATGGATCACCTCACATCACAAATCGATGAAGCGGGATGGCTGTCCCCTGGGGGCGCGGACTTC
>JANPLC010000426.1:0-12528 GCA_031426335.1 Planctomycetota bacterium | reverse complement strand
GCGATAGCCAGAGGCTTTGTCGGGATGGATCAGCGGCAGGATGCGCACGGTGGCCTCACCGACGGTGGTCGGCTGGTCCTCCGGCAGTTGGTGGCAGCTGATGACGCTCTTCAGCATGTTCCATTTCACGGGAAAATGCGCGTCGTCCATCTGCGTCGTCAGTAGGCGTTGGGCGTCACTACGGCCTGACCACACGTCGATCTGGCGACCGGGCATGTAGATCGGGCCGAAGTACGGGAATCCACAGATGTGGTCCCAGTGGAAGTGGGTGAAGAAGAAATGCAGGGCGTGTTTCACATCGCGCCCGTCGTTTTTCAGGTTGAGCCCCAGGCTACGCAGACCGGTGCCGGCATCGAGGATGCAGGTCTGGTTGTCGAGCTCGACCTCAACACACGAGGTGTTGCCGCCGTAGGTCCAACTGTGCGGCGTCCGATCGAGGTAGGCCTCGATCGCCTGAGGGCTGGCAAGGTCCGCCGGTTTGGCATCGGCCAACAGCGCGCGGGCCTTGTCGCGCAGCTGCGCGGAAGACATCGGTGTAGCCAATGAGCCACGTACACCCCACAACTTCACGCGCATCTTTGCCCTCCTCATCTGAACGCACTACCGTCGAACCCTAGGCCCCCATCCCCTGGGCGCAAGCCGGGGCGCATGATCTCAGAGCCCTTTTCGCCGTTGGCGACCGTCCCGGCGCACTGCGCCAGGAAAGCGCGTCGCCTGGCTCACCGCGTCAGCGACCGCTGCAGCTGCCTCACGTCCTTGGTGGAATCCAGCCCCAAAGGCCCTACCACAGCGCCATGCTCACCACCGTCGAGGTCTCCAGCCGCGCCATCCGCCTGATCCGTTCTGACGGCAAAGGTGTCCAGGACTTTGAGCACTTCCCGGTGCCGGCTGGTAGCGACCCGTTGCAGGCCCTCGAAAACGCCCCCCTGCCGAGCCCGTTGGGCAAGGTCCGCGTGGTCATGTCGCATGGCGACATGCTGCTACGAACCATGCTCCAATCACCGACCTCGCCGGAACGCCTCGACAAGCTGGTGCACTTCGAACTGCAGAACAACGGCGACGAAGCGGTGGCCGTCAGTTGGTTCAGCGCCGAGGTCCCAGGCGCCGACGACCTGCGCCTGCTGACCATGACCATCAAGCAGAAGCTAATCGATCAGCTCAAGCGCGCGTTGGCCAAACACGGCGGCAAACTCGCCGCCCTGACCCATCCGGCGATTGGCTTGTACGAGACCTACCGCGCCACCGTCGGCGTCGAAACCGGCAGCGCGATCCTGGTCGACATCGGCGGTGCCCACCTGCACCTCGCGCTGGTGCACGATGGCAACCTGGTGTTCGTGCGCACGCAGACGCCCGGCATGGACGAACTGGTGCGCGGTGTCGCCGAGCTGCGCACCTTGCCAGAAAACGACGCCGCTGCTTTGGTTGCCAAACTCGGCAAAGGCGCACCCAGCGATCTGCACGAGGCGATCAAACGCCAAGTCAGCCAGGTTGCCGGCGTGCTCACCGCCAACGTGCGTTTCGCCAAGGCCCAGCTCAAGTTCGATGCCCTCGATCCCAAGGCCATCTGGCTGACCGGTGCGGGCGCGCAGGTGCATGGTTTCATCGCTGCATTGGGCGAGCGCATGGGCATGGCGGTCAAACCGCTCAATCCCTTCTCTGGCATCACGGTGAACGGCACCAGCGAACGGCTCGACCGCTATAGCGCCCTGCCCAGCCCGTGGGCCGTGGCCATCGGCATGGCGCGCGCCAAGGACGTCACGCTTGATGCCCTGAGCGATGAACGCATCCGTGGACGCGAACACTGGCAGACCAAGGGCGTGCTCCGCGTCGCCGCCGCCGCGGTGGTGGCGTTGTTCGTCCTCGCGCTGGTGCGTCAGGAACTGAACATTGCCGGAGCTCAATCCTCGATCGCGACGCTGAACGGCACCACCGAGGCACCCGGCCTGGTGCCGTTGGCGAAGGACAAGCGCAAGAAGCTCGACGAGTTGAGCACCACCAAGAGTCTCGACACCTCGCGCTTGGCGTGGATCGATGGTGAGCGTCGCCCAGGACGTGTGGCCCTGGAACTGCTTGGCGCCATTGCGGCGCAGAGCAATCCCGCCGACTGCCCAGTGTTTCTGCAAACCTATAAAATCTCGCGCCAGCCCGGCATGGTGACGGTGGAGATCCAGGGCCATGCGGAAGGCACCGGCAAGTTCGCCACCGATCAGGTGCTGCACACCTTCGAACGCGGCTTGGTCAAGCGCTACCCGCCGATCATCGCGATCAAACAGCGGCCCCAGCCCATCGACAGCAGCCGGCAGCAGTTCCATTACATCCTGACCATCAGTGACCAACCAGCCGAAGCCAAGGCCTCCGGCGGCAAGGCGCTGACCATCGACCTGACAGTGCCGAATGGTGTCGAGCCGGAAGGCGCCGCGCGCGTCGCCGCGTTGCGTGCGCGCACCGATCAGGACACGGTCACGGTCCAGGTCGCGCGCCCTGGGACGAAGCCCCAGCCAGTGCAGATCACCTTCAAGAACTGATCGGTGGAGCGGCAGCGATATGGCCACCACCGACACGGACGTGGTCGCTGCGCCCTTCCTCAAGGCGTTGGCCCAGGCGCTGCCACCGGAGATCGCCGAAGTTCTGCTACCGCCACTCAGACTGCGGGCCAACGCCAGCCGCCTGGTGGTGGTGGTGCCCAATCCGGTGTGGCGCGATGTCTTCCATGAACTTGCCGCGGAACGTTTGCGCTCGCTGCTGAAACCGAAAGGCCTGAGCCTGCAGGTGATCTGCCGTCTTGATGTCGCCGAGCGCTCAACTGCAAGCGAACAGCGCTTCGCCACCTTCCTGCAGGACCCCGGCAATCAGCTGGCGCTCACCGCCTGTCGACGTGCGGTGGAAGCCCCTGGCCTGGAACACAACCCGCTCTACCTGCACGGGCCGACCGGCTGCGGCAAGACTCACCTGCTGACCGCAGTCGCGGCCGAATACCGCGCGATGCTCGACGACCACGCAGTGGTCGCCTTCAGCGGTCCGGACTTTGTCGCACGCGAAGCCCAACGGTTGGCTGAACGCGGCAGTTCACCACTGCGCCAGCGTCTGGAAAAAGCCGCGCTGCTGCTGATCGACGGCATCGACGCCCTGGCCAACCGCGCGATCGCACAAGAGGAACTCTTCCACCTGATCAACAGCGGCCTCGAGCGCGGCCAGCAGATCGTCATCGCCGGCGCCGCCGCCCCACGCAAACTCCCTGGCTTCGAAGACCGCTTGGTCACCCGTCTGGCGTGGGGCCTGTCGGTGGCAATCGAACCACCACACGCCGAGACCCGTCTTGCTCTGTTGCGTCGCCTGGGCGATCAGGCAGCCAATGAAATCCCGGCGAATGAACTCGCCCGCTTGGTTGACACCTTTGCTCCCGACATGCATCAGGTGGTCAAGCTCGCCGAACGTCTGCGCGAAGGTGAACGTCCCGGCGTCGGTGCTGACTACGCCAGCTTCGATCGCATCGTGCAGGTGGTGGCCGAACGCTACGACCTGCGCCCTGGTGACCTGTCGAGCAAACGCCGCCACCGCGAGGTCGCCCAGGCACGCCAGCTCGCTCTGCTGCTCGGCCGTCGCCTGACCGGCCACAGCCTCGACGCGCTGGGCGGCATGATCGGCGGCCGTGACCACTCGACGGTGCTCTACAGCATCCGCCAAGCGGAGGAACGCGTTGCCGCGGACAAAGATCTGCAACGTGACGTGGCCGAGATGACCCAGCGGATCCTCGACCGCGACCAGGACGACTGACCGTCCACCGCGGCATCCTCCCACAGTCGGGGCAGCCACGGTCTTGCAAGTTGGCGGAGAGCACCAGCGTGGAGCGGGTATGCGCACCACGACTCGCCGCGAGCAACGTCCCACCGGCACCCGACGCACATCAACCCAGCGTCTCGCCGGTGCTGGCCGCACCACCTCGCGACTTCAGCCGCGACTTCAGCCGCGGGGGCTGCCCCGCAAAGGTGCACGTAAACAGAGCCTGGTGCTCGGCATCCTGTCGCTGGTGGCGTTCTGCTTGTTCTGGGTCTTTGTCGTCCTGGCGGCGAACTCCGCGGTCGCTGCAGTGGCGCAAGAGGACGGACGCCGACTGGTCGCCTCGGTCGGCCTGGGACTGTTCTCCTTCGTTATGCCGATCCTTGGCCTCGTGCTCGGCATCATCGGCGTGATCCTCAAGAACTCGCAAAAAGTCGTCGCCGGCATCGGGCTCAGCCTCAATGGCGTGCTCGTGCTGTGGATCCTGCTCAACATGTTTTCACGGCACTGAACCGAAATGTCGCCGCACGCCGTACGTACCGCCCACGGCGTTTTTACGCGGGCGTTTCGCTCGCCTCCATGCGTTCGACCACCAGGTCGAGTTCGCGGCTGCCTTGCGCCAGGTGCCCGGTGAACAGGCCGTGGGGTGACAGCTCCGCCGCCAACGTGCTGATCGCCGCGGCCTCACCGCTGCCCCCCGCCAGCGCGACGTAGGCGGCAGTCATCCGCCCAACCTGCGCCGGCTCCAGGTCGGCAAGTTCCAACACCCACGCGTCGACCAGTCCGGCGGTCGGCGCCACGTGTTCCGGTGCGCACAGCCGACGTCCTTCCCACACCACGGTGTCACCATGCCGTCGGCGTTGCAGGTCGTAGGGCAGGCCACCATCACGCGCCACCGCGGTGATGGTGCGCGTGGCGCCGACCGCGATGCCATGATCCTGCCGCGTGAGCATCGCCGGCAAACGACCGTGCGCGATCAGCGCCAGAGCAGGAACCGTGGCTCCGCCGTCGATCAACGTGGCACAACGCGCCGCCAGCCGCGCGATCTCTCGACCGCTACATTCCAGACTGATCACCGCCGCCTGCGCTCCCAGATCACGCAGCGCGAGCAACGTCTCGCTGGAGTAGGTGTTGCAGAACAGATCGGCAATCACCGGCAGGCCAGCGGCACGCGCGGCGGCGAGCACGCCGAGATGACCGGCGACCACCCCCCAACCGCAGGCGGCGAGATGCGGTGACACCGCCGCCGTGGCCGGCTGACGCAACCACCAGCGACGATCCGGCGCTGGCAGGGTCGGCGCTTCAGTGCCCCACCAGTCGGTGGTCGCATCATCGAGCCACACCGCGGCCGCACCGTTGGCGAGCGCGGCCTCACCGGCGGCCAAGGTGCCGACCGCCACCCACACGTCCGTGGTCCGTCGGCGCGGCGTGCCGGGTTCCGGCGGCGTCCAGGTGGTGCCGATCGCTGGTGCGGGCAAGGCCGCCAAACGTTCGACCAGGATGCGACGCAAATCTTTGAGCACCGACGCCGGCGCAAAGGCGCGGCCATCCGTCGTCAGACGCAATTCGCCCACGCTCCAGGGCGTGCCGCCGAATGCGCCGAGTTTATCCCGGATGAGCGCTTCATCGAGCGGGCGACCAGTAGCGGCGACCAGCGGCGAGTCACCGAACACCTCGACCTGACGATCGTCCGCCGTCGACGCGGCGATATGTAACACTGCACCGACCGCCGCCGACACCGTGAGCACCAACGGAGTGGTCGGCTCGGCCACGGCCTGCACCGGAACAGATGCCATGGCGGTGGCGGCCTCGCGTTTGCGCTCGTGATTGGCGTTGCGAAACAGCGGCGTGTCCGCCGGCAGACGCGGGCCGTGTTCGGCGATGCGCACCTTCAAGCGCCAACGCTCACCACCGATGCGATCGGCGCCGATGATCAGGAACCCGCCATTGAAAAAACCGACGCTGAAAGCGAAGCCCTGTCCGGCCACCACCGGCGCAGAACTGCTGACCACGACTTCTCCACGCGCACGATCAGCGGACACCAACAGCGCATCTGGCGCGCGGTCTTGCTCTGGCTCGTAGCGATGCAGACGCGACGCAGAACCATACTCCCCGTCCAGCGGCGCTTCGGTCTGCGTGCGCGCGAAGACATCCTTCAGCAGTTCACGTGCCCACACCGGATCGAATGATTTTCCGGCGGCCCACGCTTCGGTCGCCGCGCGGTAGACGCGACTGGTGGTGTAGACGTAGTCCGCGCCTTTGAGCCGGCCTTCGATCTTGAGTGAAGCCACACCGGCATCCGCCAGTTCGCCAATGCGCGCGATGAGGGAAAAATCCTTCATCGAGATCTCGGTCTCGGGTGGCGTGCCGCCAGCGACGTAGTCAAACCGACAATTCTGCGCACACGTCCCACGATTGGCCGAACGGCAGCCGGCGAAATTCGACATCAGACACTGACCGCTGAAGGCGTAACACAGCGCACCATGCACGAAGTGTTCGGTCTCGATGCCGAGACGCTCGGCTTCGCGGGTGCAGGCGATGACCTCGGCCAACGACAACTCACGCGCCAGAATCACGCGTTCCGCACCCAGCGCGGCGAGCACCGCCACCTGGCTCGGATGGTGGATAGTCATCTGGGTCGACGCGTGACGCTTGAGCCCTGGGAGTTCACGCGTGAGCGCACGCCAGAGGCCGAGATCCTGGATGATCACCGCATCGACCTTGGCCGCATGCGCGGCGGCGGCGAGATCCAGCGCCTTGGGGTACTCATCGTCGTGTACCAGCGTGTTCATCACCACGTAACATTTCACCCCGTGGTGGTGCAGGTAGGCGACGTGATGCGCCAATTCGGCCTTGCGAAAGTTCTCGGCCCGGCCGCGGGCGTTGAAGTGCCGCAGGCCAAGGAAAACCGCATCCGCGCCGCCCGCCACGGCTGCCGGCAGGCAGTCGGGAGAACCGACCGGGGCAAGCACTTCGGGGCGGCGACGTACGGTCATTTGCTGAGGCGTTCCAGCGCCGAACGGGCTGCGTCCTGCAGATGCTTCGGCAGCGCCGGGCACTCGCGGTGCGCATGCAGCAGACGTGCGGAGCTTTGGTCCCCAGCTGCCGCGGCGGTTGCCCACTCCGCCAGCAGATCCGGAGCACCGCTGCGTTCTTGCCACCACGCCACCGCCCAGCCGGCCTCGCGGCTGGTGATGCTGAACCACTCCGTGCGGCCTTCGTGGCTGCGAGTGAACAAGCGCGTACCGCTCGACTCGCTGCTGGTGAGCACGACCGGTTCCCACTTTCCGGCGGTCATGCGTTCAAGCAGTTGGTCGATGGTTGGTTTTTCCACGCCACTGCGATCCAGCACGGTCAACCCGGTGACGTGCCCGACCCAGCCGCGCACGAGCGCTTCCTGGAAGGCGAAGTCCCAGCGCAGACGTTCTGTGGTCGGTGGCTGTGGTAGCGCCGTGCCCCAGTCGGCGAGCGGTATCAGAGTGGTGAGCAGTTTGCGGGTCTGCCCATCCACCACGGGCGGCAATCCACCTGGCGCCAACTGCGTGACCACCGTATCGGCCAGCCCACGTCCCAGCGCCGCCCACCAGTTCGGCCAGCCGGCGACGCCACTCTGCGCGGCGGTGTGGTGCGTGATGGTCAGGGTAGCCGCGAGCGGTCCCTCCGGATGGGGCAGCAACGGCGCAGCCGGATGTTGCTCCGGCAAACGCGCCAGCTGCGTCGTGACGCGCATGGTCGCACGCGCCTCACCACCGAGGACAGTCGGGATCTGCGCCGGCCCCGCTGATTCATCCGTGGCAATGGTGATCACCCGACTGACACCCATGGGAAAGGCCTGTGCATCCACCGGCGCGAAGATCGCGATGCAGCCATGGCGGGTGAGCTGTTCGCCGAGACCGAGCACGGTCGAACGCGTGAGCGCGTGACGATCCTTCGCCACCACCAACACCACGCGCCAGGATTCGCCACGATTCGCTGGCGGCTGACCATCGAGCTGCACCTGGTTGGTGGAGGTCACCACCGCCGAGTCGACGTGGAACTTGTCCTTCTTCGGCAGGCGGAAGATGTTGGGGTGCAGATCGGGGCCGTTGATGCCTGGCAGGTTGTCCGACCGCAGCGCGACGTACGCCACCAGTCCGACCATCATCACCAACAACATCGGCATCACACTGTTGCGCATCGCTGCTCCTGCTCCTTCGGCGGGCGGGGAGTCTGGGGTCCAGCGCACACGGGGGAAGCACGCACCGCGGCCGGATGCACAGCCGAGCCAGCAGCCATCCGCTCGCCCAAGGATGTGCGCTCCACCCAGGCATTGTTCGCCCCACGGATCACTTTCGCCGTACCTTCACCTCCCTACCCTGCGCCACGCCGGAGATCCCATGCCTACCCTGTCCCGCCTCGCCGCCGCCGCCCTGCTGTGCTGCCTGTTCATCTCCGTGCGCGCCGAAGAGCCCTTCGTCGCGTTCACGCACCAAGGTAAAGACGGCGCCTCACTGCCCTACCGCCTGCTGTCGCCGGAAAAACCCGAGGCAGGCAAGCGTTATCCGCTGGTGATCTTCCTGCACGGCGCCGGCGAACGCGGCACCGACAACCAGAAACACCTCAAACACGGCGCCGGACTGTTCGCCCAGCCAGACGTGCGCACCAAGTTCCCATGCTTCGTCATCGCCCCGCAGTGCCCCGACGGCAAGAAGTGGTGCGAAGTCGACTGGGGCGATCCCAAGCCGCACCAGACGCCTGCCCAGCCAAGTGTACCGATGGGCCTGCTGCTGGAACTGATTGACGAGTTCCGCCAACGTCCATCGATCGACCAAGCACGTCTCTACGTCACCGGCCTGTCGATGGGCGGCTTCGGCACCTGGGATCTCATCACCCGTCGTCCCGGCCAATTCGCCGCCGCGATTCCGGTGTGCGGCGGTGGCGATGTCGCCGCTGCTGCATCGCTCGCCAAATTGCCGATCTGGATCTTCCACGGCGGCAACGACGGCGTGGTGAAAACCGTGCGTTCGCAGTTGATGAATGACGCATTAAAGAAAGCCGGCAGCACGCTGGTGAAGTACACCGAATATCCCGGCGTCGGCCACGATTCGTGGAATCAGGCATACAAGGAAGCCGAGTTGCTGCCGTGGTTGTTCGGGCAGCGCCGGGCGAATTGAGCGGAGGCTTCGGGAGTCAGCGTGCGTTTTTCTTTCGCTGCGCCGGTCTAACTGGTAGCCGCGTGTGACCTCCAACGCTACGGTTGAGGTGGTAGATTGTCGCATGATCGGCGGACGGATGCGGCCCGCAGGGTGCTGTGAGCGGATTTTTATTCCGCTGGGATCATCCACCCTGCGACATCGTCATCAGGTTCACCGCTCTCATCATCGCTCGCGTTAACTGCCTGAGCCCGGTGCGGCAGGCGATGAATGTTTGATGGCTATCGGCCCGCCGTCCATGGAGCGGTCTAAGGTCTGGCACACGGCTTCAACGTGGAATTCAGGTCTGCGTAACTCATGAGCCAGGCTTCGATGGTTATCGTCCCCAGCAAGCAGGTCACTTTCGGAGCGGCGCTTTTATGAACATCAGTCTGTACCGTCCGCTGTCCCGCCGCACCGCGCTCAAAGGCCTGGGCGTTGCTCTGACGCTGCCCTTCCTGGAAGCGATGACCCCGGTGCTTCGCGCTGCGGAGCCGCCCGCAGCAGCAGGAAAGATTCCCAGGCGCATGGTCTGCATCGAGACTAACATGGGCATCATGCCCCAGTTCTTTTTCCCCGAGCAAGCCGGCAAGGAGTACGCCTCCACTCCGTACCTGGACAAGCTCGCCGCGCATCGTCAGCAGATGACGGTGTTCTCGGGCGTCAGCCTGCCTGGGGTAACCGGTGCGCACGCGGCCGAGAAATGTTTCCTGACCGGTTCGCCGCATCCGGAGCGCGGCGGTTTCCGCAATTGGGTGTCGCTCGACCAACTGGCCGCCGAACAAGTCGGCCATGAAACGCGTTATCCGGCGCTGACGTTGGCGATGACCAATGAAGGCGGGCAGACGTTGTCCTTCACCCGCAGCGGCGCACCGATTTCTGCCGAGCGCAGCCCGCGCAAGGTGTTTCAGAAACTGTTCGTGCAGGGCAAACCCGATGAGGTCGAGGCCGCCGTCGAGGCGCTGCGTCAAGGCCGCAGCATGCTCGATTTTGTTGGCGAGCAGGCCAAACGTTTGAACGGCGTGTTACCGGCGGCTGATCGTCAGCGCCTGGACCAGTACACCACGTCGGTACGCGACCTCGAAGTGCGGCTCAAGAGTTCGGAGGCGTGGGAACACCGGCAGAAACCCAAGGTCGACGCCCAACCACCGGTGGACATCGACGATTCACGCGAGTTCGTGCAGCGCACCCGGTTGACCTTTGACGTCATGCGCCTGGCGTTGGAGACGGATTCCACGCGCATCATCACGCTGTTCATCGACACCACGGTGATCCACAACATCACCCACCATGGCAGTCGTCCTGAGGTGATTGACGAACTGCGCGGCAAAGAACTGGCCCAATTCGACGCGCTCGCCGGTCTGCTCAACGGCCTTGCCGCAGCGAAGGAGCAGAGCCAATCGCTGCTCGACCGCACCATGGTTCTGTACGGCACCTGCATGGGTAACGCGAATTCACACTCCAACGTCAACCTGCCGGTGTTGCTTGCTGGCGGCGGCTTCAAACACGGCAGCCACCTGGCTTTTGACAAAGAACACAACTATCCGCTGACGAATCTTTATCTCTCGATGCTTCAGCGTCTGGGCATTGCGGCGAAACAATTCTCGACCTCGACCGGGACTATGGCCGGTTTGGAGATGGCATGAGCGTCCCTGCGAGCGTCCCTGGGAGAGGCGAGCCCCAGCTCGTCTGTGGTATCGTTTCGCTGGGTCTGTCGCATCGGCGGCTTTCGCTCGTGCAGAAGGCAAGGCGAGCTGGGGCTCGCCTCTCCCATGGATGCGCGCTCATGGTGTGCTGCGCAGTGCTGTCCGCCGGCGAGGTCGCGGGCCGCGCCATGCTGGAGAAGAACTGCGCGGAGTGCCATGACGCAGAAACGAAGAAGGGCGATCTCGATCTGAGTGCGCTCACGACTGACTTCACCAAGCCCGAATCCTTCGCGCGCTGGGTCAAGGTTCACGACCATGTCGCCAGCGGTGAGATGCCGCCGAAGAAGAGCAAGACGCGGCCAACTGCCGGCGAAACGACTGCTTTTACCGCTTGGTTGCGCGGCGCGCTGCTCGATGCCGACCGCCGTCGTTTGGATGGTCAGGGCCGCACTGCTCTGCGTCGACTGACGCGCAGCGAGTATGAGAACACCATCCGCGATCTCTTGGATCTGCCCGGCATCCCGCTGCGCGAGAGCTTGCCGGCCGATGGTAGTGCACACGGGTTCGACAAGCACAGCGACGCGCTCGATATTTCGCACGTCAATCTAGCCAAGTACATCGAGGCCGCCGACCACGCGCTCGATCTGGCCATCGCCACCCAGCCCAAGCCACCGATCTTGCAAAAGCTGTGGTTGTCGATGGCGCGGCATATTGCGCACAACCTTGGCAATGGTGATGGAGTGCTGCTGCGCGACATGAAGCCGGATCCGGAGTATCCGCCGGCGGGTGAGCAGTCTCACATCGATCAGGGCGCGCACGAACGCCTGGGTATCTTCGAGCGCGGCAGCACGGTCGGATTGTTCCGCCACGAAGACGAATCCTTCAAGCCCTACTTCTATGAGTTCGCCGTGCTCTATCCTGGGCGCTATCGACTGAAGCTGTCGGTATGGAGTTTTGGCTGGGACAAAGGCGCGATTCTGCCGGCGCGCGGCACGGAAGCTGCGCGTTTGTCCGTCGTGCATCTGACTGACGACGGGCGCGGCGGCGATCACGCCAGCAACGTGCTTGGCTATTACGATGCGCCTTCATTGAAGCCGCAGGTCCATGAGTTCGAAACCTGGCTGAATTTCAAGGACACCATCGGCTTCAACACCGCGTCGCTGGCGCCGACGGCCAACCACGCCCGCAAAGGTCGGGCCATGGCCTTTGTCGGTCCCGGTATCGCTGCGGACTGGCTTGAGTTGGAAGGGCCGATCCACCCGGTGTGGCCGCCGGTCGGCCATCGGCTGCTGTTCGGTGATCTGCCCCTGATCGAGTTCAAGTCGGATGACAAGCAGGCTACGCGCGCGCCGCTGCGCAAAAATATCCGTCAAGAAACCCAAGCGCCCAACCGTCCGGATCCTGCCACTGGATTGTGGACGGTCGCCAGCACTCAGCCGCTGAGCGATGCCGACCGTCTGCTCGCTGCCTTCCTGCCCAAGGCCTTTCGTCGCCCGGTCGATGCCGCGCTGCGTCAGTCCTACGTCGCCAAGGTTGATGAACGGTTGAAGGCCGGTGACTGCTTCGAGTCGGCGATGCGCTGGGCCTATCGTTCCGCCCTCTGCTCGCCCGACTTCCTCTATCACGTTGAGCCCAGCGGTCCGCTCGATGATCATGCGCTGGCCTGCCGGCTCTCGTACCTCTTCTGGAATTCGATGCCTGACGATGCGCTGATGGCGTTGGCGGCGTCAAAGAAACTGCACGAGCCCAGCGTACTGCGCGGCGAAGTTGAGCGCTTGCTTGGCGATGCGCGTTCGCAGCGCTTCGTCGACGACTTCCTTGGCCAGTGGTTGAAGCTGCGCCAGATCGCCACCAATGATCCCGACAATAAGCTCTATCCGGAGTTCAGCCCATATCTGCAGGACTCGATGGTCGCCGAGACGCGAGCCTATTTC
>JANPLC010000425.1:0-10757 GCA_031426335.1 Planctomycetota bacterium | reverse complement strand
AACCATCATTGCTCAGCGCGTAGGTGTCGGCTTGTCTGCAATTCGCTCTTCGTCGTTCAAGTCAGCGGATGACCGCGCTACGGTGACAGCTATGGGTCACCTTATCCTGGCTGTCCTGGTGTCGGTCAGCGTCGCACTGATGCCCGGCTGCTACGCCGCCGAGCCCGCCGTCCCCCCAACCGAAGGTGATCTCATGGAGGCAACCCGAGCACTCGCCGTTGCCGAAACCAAGGCCGACGGCATCCGTCGGTTGGTGTTCCTCGCGGGAAATCAGTTCCTCATCTCTGGGAGTCTCTTCTTGGTGAGCGATGACCCGGTAGTGGATGCCTTGCAACGCCGCGCCAATCGGATGCTGCAGGCAAACCGTGACCCCAAGGTTGTGCGTCAACTTCTGCTCGATCCGGAACGACGCGTACGGCTGTGGGCGGTGCATTCCTGTGTTTCTAGCCACGGCCAACAGGAACCATGGCTGCCTCTGATTCCATTGCTGAAAGAAACCGCCGCCCAGGACGTGGACGCGGGCGTTCGCGCCGTCGCCATCGATCGGCTCCTGGCGTATGACCAGCTGAAATTCGTTGCCGAGTTGGCGCCGACAGAGTCCTCGCCCTGGGTACTGATGAAAATCTTGGGGTTCTCCACAGGTGATGCTGGCCGTGCCCGGTGGAATCAGCGCGCCATCGCCGAACTGCGCAGTGACGATGCCGCCACACGCAAACGATGGCTCTCCGACATCTACGGAAACGTCTGGAATCCATCAACGGCACCGATGTGGCGCGTCACGGTTGATCCGGGACTTCTGGCTGCGCTCGATCAGATCGTCCGTGATCCGGATGCTGAGGATGCAGCGATGGCAGCCAAAACCGCGCACTTGCTCCGGGAACAGCAAGCGGCTGCTGCACATCCAGACGGCCAATGATGACCATGTACGCCTTACCCCGTCACAAGCTTGCTGCAGACCGGCTTTTCTCAGCATCCACTCCATGCCGCTGAGCGAGTTCCATCCGGCGGTGCGCACGTGGTTCGAGACCAACCTCGGCGAGGCCACGCCGCCGCAGCGGCAGGGTTGGCCGGCGATTCGTTCTGGCGCCAACGTGTTGATCGCGGCGCCGACCGGCACCGGTAAAACGTTGTCGGCGTTTCTGTGCGCCATCGATGCCCTGGTGAAACAAGGACCGTACCTGGGCGACGGCATCCAGGTGCTGTACATCTCGCCGCTCAAGGCGCTGAGCAACGACATCCAGAAGAACCTGGAGGTCCCGCTCGCCGGCATCGCGGCACTAGATGCCTTCGTGCCACGCATCCGCGTCAGCGTGCGGACCGGCGACACCATCGCGTCGCAGCGGGCGAAGATGGTGCGCAAACCGCCGCACATCTTGGTGACCACGCCGGAGTCGCTTTACATTCTGCTGAACAGCGCCGGCGGGCGAGCGATGCTGACGACGGTGCGCACGGTGATCATCGACGAGATCCACGCGCTGGCCGGCAACAAACGTGGCGCGCATTTGGCACTGTCGCTCGAACGTCTGGAGGCACTTGCGGGATTGTCGAAACCGCTGCAACGCATCGGTCTGTCAGCGACGCAGAAACCACTCAGTGCCATCGCTGACTTTCTGGTTGGGGTCGATCGCACCTGCACGGTGGTTGATGCTGGCCATCTGCGGCACTTGGACCTGGGCGTCGAAGTCCCGCAGTCACCATTGGAAGCCATCGGCTCGCATCAGATCTGGAGCGAGCACTACGAACGCATGGTGACGCTGATCAACGAACACCGCACCACGCTGGTATTCGTCAACACGCGCAAACTAGCAGAACGGCTGGCGCTGCGGTTGAGCGAACGCATGGGCACCGAACACGTCGCCTGTCATCATGGATCGCTGAGCAAGGAACGCCGCTTCGATGCCGAGCAGCGGCTCAAGGCTGGCAAGCTCAAGGTATTGGTGGCCACTGCCTCGCTCGAGCTCGGCATCGACATCGGTGACATCGATCTGGTCCTGCAAGTTGGCTCTCCACGCACCATCGCCGCGTTTTTGCAACGCGTCGGCCGCGCTGGCCACGGCATCCAGCGCACGCCCACAGGCCGCATCTTCCCCCTCACGCTTGATGAACTGGTGGAGTGCGCCGCGCTGATTCGCGCGGTGCAGGCCAAGGAACTCGACCGCATTCCGCAACCGCTTCAGCCGCTCGATCTGTTGGCGCAGCAGATCGTCGCTGCCTGCGTCAGCGACGTATGGGACGAAGACGCGCTCTATGCCTGCTTGCGTCGGGCCTGGCCGTACCGCGAGCTGACGCGCGCCGACTTCGACGCGGTGGTGGCGCTGCACACCGATGGCCGTCGTGCGCTGTTGCACCACGATGGCGTGAACCGGCGGCTACGCGCGGCGAAACGTGCGCCGCTAGTGGCGGTGACTTCTGGCGGGGCGATTCCGGACAATGCCAATTTGCAGGTGCGCGAGGATCCGGGCGACACGCTGGTTGGCACGCTCGATGAGGACTTCTCGCTCGAATCGAGTCCCGGCGACATCTTCCAACTCGGCAATACCAGCTGGCGCATTTTGCGCGTCGATGGGCGTGCTGGTGTCGTGCGCGTCGCCAATGCTGCGGGAGCGCCGCCGACCATCCCGTTCTGGTTTGGTGAAGCACCCGGACGTTCGCGTGAATTATCATCCGCCGTCGGTCACGTGCGCGAAGACTGCGACGGCAGCGGCTGGGGCACGGCGTTCGGCCTCGATGCGGGCGGTGCGGCGCAACTGCATGGCTACCTCAGTGCGGGAAAATCTGCACTCGGTGCGGTGCCGTCCTCAACGATGGTGATCGCCGAACGTTTCTTCGACGACAGCGGCGGCATGCAACTCGTTATCCATGCGCCGTTCGGATCGCGCATCAACCGCGCGTGGGGCCTCGCGTTGCGCAAACGCTTCTGCGGTGGATTTGGTTTCGAGTTGGAAGCCGCCGCAACGGAAGAAGCGATACTCCTGTCGCTCGCGCCGACTACGAGCTTCCCGCTCGCCGAGGTCTTCACCTACCTCTCGCCCACCAGCGTGCGCGAGTTGCTGGTACAGGCCTGCATCACCGGTGGTCAGTTTGAAACGCGATGGCGTTGGAACGTCCAACGCGCGCTGCTGGTGGAGCGTTTCAACGGTGGCAAAAAAGTGCCCGCGTTCCTGACGCGCATCCGTTCCAACGACGCGCTGGTGGCGGCGTTCCCGCAGGTGCTCGCGTGTCCGGAGAACCTCCCACCGGGGCCGTTCCCGATTCCCGATCATCCGCTGGTGCAGCAGACCATCACCGACTGCCTGACCGAACTGATGGACTTCGAAGGCTTGGTACAGGTGCTGAGCGACGTCCGCAGTGGACGTATCGCGACGCGCGCGGTTGAGACCGCTGAGCCGAGTCCGTTCGCGCGCAGCATCATCAGCGCGGCGCCGTACGCGTTCCTTGACGATACGCCGTTCGAAGAACGCCGCACACGTGCCATTGCACCGGCTGGCACTCAGACACCTCCACCAGCAACTGACCTGGATCCGGAAGCCGTGGCCGAGGTGCGCGAGCAAGCGTGGCCGCAGCCGCGTGATACGGAAGATCTGCATGAGGCGCTGCGCTGGATGGGCTACGTCACTGATGACGAGGCGTCACCGTGGATCACGTGGCTTGCTGCGCTTCAGGATGCGAAGCGCGTTGTGCATGATGGCGGACGTTGGTTCGCAACCGAAACCGATCGCACGGATTCTTTCGCGTTGTGGCGCGGTCGTCTGGAGGCGCTCGGCCCCGTCGCAAGTGATGACCCAGTGCTGCTGGAACTGGAAACCCGTGGTGAAGCCTTGCGCACGCGCCTCGACGGCCAGCCGATGTGGTGCAACCGCCGGCTGCTTGCGCGCATCCATCGCTTGATGCTCGATCGTCAGCGGCGCGTGTGGAAACCGGTATCTGCCGAACAATTCCTGCGTTTTCTCACCCGCTGGCAGGGCGCACATCCGGATACGCAGCTCGACGGACCACGTGGGGTAATGGCGGCGATCACGCGCCTCGCGGGTTTTGCTCTGCCAGGTCCGGCGTGGACGGGCAAGGTGCTGCCGCTGCGGGTGCGTGGCTTCAAACACGAGTGGCTCGATCAACTCTGTTTGTCGGGCGAGGTCGCCTGGGGGCGCTTGTGGAGTGTGCCGGCGACCGGGAAACCGTCGTTGTCACAGGCACCACTCTGCCTGCTGCCACGCATTGATCTCGATCAGTGGCTCGCGCTCGCCCCGCCGGTGGAAACCGAATCGCTCAGTGGCAATGCGCGTGCCGTGCTCGCGGCGCTCGACGCCCGCGGCGCGTTGTTCCAACACGAACTCGTGCGCGCCAGCGGTCTGTTGCCGGAATACGTTGAGATGGCGCAGAGCAAACTCATCGCCCACGGCCTGATCACCTGCGATACCTACGGCGCGATGCGCTGGTTGTTGCTGCCATCTGATCGGCGCGGACGTGCGCTCGCGCCGGGCGGGCGTTGGAGTCGTCTACGGAATGTTGGGCAGGCGTTAGCACCGGATGCTTTGGCGAGCGAAGACCAGGCGACGTTCGTCGTCCGCCAGTTGCTCAAACGCACCGGCGTGGTTTTCCGCCTGACCATCGAGCGTGAACGCCAGCCGATTCCCTGGCGTGATCTGTTGCGCGCGTTGCGGCGGATGGAACTGGCGGGCGAAGTACGTGGTGGTCGCTTCGTCGCGGGATTCAGCGGCGAGCAGTTCGCGTTGCCCGAGGCGGCGGAGCAACTGCGTCATCCGCCCGAAGACACGCAACCGATTGAGATCAGCGGCGCGGATCCGTTGAACTTCCATGGGATCTTGATTCCGGATGAACGCGTGCCGGCAGTGACCACACGCAAGGTCAAGGTGGTCTGAGCATCGCGGAGATCCCATCAACGCTTGCGCCCGGGGCCGCCGGTTTTTAACCGGCGTTGGTCGCCTGCGGCATGGAAAACGCCAGAACCTACCAGCGGCGATGATGGCAACCTAGATTTTTCTGGACTGAGGGCGTCCTCACGCCGGTTGGAAACCGGCGGTCCCAGGCGCAAGCGTATCCGACACCCTCACGCGATCGGGGAAGCAACACCGGACTCCGGCAGGCGTACTCCATCATCCGACGCCAACACCAGGACCACTCCATGCGCACGTTGCTCCCCCTGCTTGCTTTCATTGCCTTCAATTCTGCGCCGCTTTTTGCCGCCGACCTGGAAGCCAAGCCGCAGGGCGAGCAGTTCGCCAAGTTCGAGCCGGTGAAGGCGCCGGCGTACACCACGCTGTATTTGAAGCAGGACGATCGCTTGGCCATCATCGGCGATTCGATCACCGAACAGAAGATGTACTCGCGCATCATCGAGACCTACCTGACGGTCGCGTTGCCAGAACTGAAGATCACTGCGCGTCAGTTAGGCTGGAGCGGAGAAACCGCCGAGGGTTTCAAGAAGCGCATGACGCAAGACTGCCTGCGCTTCAAGCCGACCATCGCTACGCTGTGTTACGGTATGAACGATCACCGCTACAAGCCCTACGATGAGAACACCGCTAAATGGTACCGCGACAACTACGGCGCAGTGGCCAAGGGTCTGAAGGATGCCGGCGCGCGCGTAGTGATCGGTTCGCCGGGCCCCGTCGGCAAGATGCCGCACTGGGTGAAAACCGCGACCGGCACGGTGGAAGACCTCAACCTGAACCTCTGTACTTTCCGTAATATCGACATCGCGCTGGCCAATGAACATGACGTGCGTTTCGCCGACGTGTTTTGGCCAATGTACACCAGCTTCTGGGCGGCGAAAACCAAGTACGCGCCGGATTACGAAGTCCCAGGCAAGGATGGCGTGCATCCGGATTGGGCCGGGCAGGTCATCATGGCGTATGCGTTTCTCAAAGCGCTCGGCTGCGACGGTAAGGTCGGCACCATCACCGTCGATCTGACCAGCAACAAAACGACGGCCAGTACCGGCCACACCGTCAGTAAAAGTGACGGCGGTGAAATTGCCCTGACCAGCACGCGCTATCCCTTCTGCGCCAGCGGTCCGCTCGACCAGCACAACTCCATTCGTTCCGGCATGACACTGGTGCCGTTCATGCAGGACCTCAGCCGCTTCACCCTCATCGCCACAGGCGGCTCAGCGGCAAAGTACGCGGTCACCTGGGGTGTTGAGTCGAAAACCTACACCACTGAGCAGCTCGCTGCGGGCGTGAATCTCGCCGACGACTTCCAGGTCAACCCCTTCAGCGCCGCGTTCAAGGCGGTCGATGACGCGGTGTACAAGAAACAGGCGTACGAAACCGAGCAGATCAAGAAGCAGTTCCATGGTGCCGCCGGCAAGGCCGACATCGAAAAGACCGCGACCGAGACCGAAGCCATCCGCGCGCCGTTGGCTGCCGCCATTGTGACCGCCGTGGTGCCGGTGACTCATGTGATCCGTATCACGCCGGCGCCCTGACCACGACCCGTCAGCGCGGAGCTTCTGGACCGTCGAGCGCTCGGGACGAATCCGCCGGTCGTTCCTTCATCACTTCGGGCAACCATTCCTCGATCTGGCGGATGCGAGTTTCGTGCAGCGGATGCGTCGACATGAATTCGGGCTGGTTCTTGCCGCCAGAGGCCTCTGCCATCCTGGTCCAGAAAGCAACCGCCTCGCGCGGATCGTAACCAGCGCGGGCCATGTATTTGAGTCCCACCAGGTCAGCTTCACTCTCATGTGAACGACTGAAGGGCAGCAAGACACCGTACTGCGCGCCGGCGCCGATCAGGCCCATGAGCGCGCGCTGCTGATGGTAGTCGAGATCCGCCATCGAGCCCTGCACGCCGAGCATCGCGGTCTGGGTCATGTTCTGCCGCAGCACGCGTTCTGCTCCGTGATGACAGGTGGCATGAGCCATTTCATGACCGAGTACGACGGCGAGACCATCATCGGTCTTGGTGATCGGCAGGATTCCGGTGTGGACGCAGATCTTGCCGCCCGGGAGGCAGAAAGCGTTCTGCGCCGGATCGTCAATCACCGCGACTTGCCATTCAAAGCGTACGGTGTCGGTCATGGCCAGCGCCAACCGGCTGCTGACGCGGTGCACCTGTTCATAGGCCGGCCCCGAGGTGACCACCCGGGATTGTGCCACCACTTCGCGGAACCCCTGCATGCCCAGCGCAACCTCTTGCTGCTCGGTCAGCCCCAGACGCGCGGTGCGCCCGGTCTCGGGGTTGGTGAACTGGGGGGCGCCGAGGAATTGATAACCGACCACGGCCAGTGCGATCATCACCGGGATTACCCGCCACCACAGTCGAGAACGGGATGGCGGGTACGTGGCTGGCATGGGAAGTTCCTCGCTTCGACGATCGTGCGGCGCTCCTCATCCAACTTCATGGTGCGGAGGAAGCGATCAGTAAAAAAGTGCCCCCTGATTCTGGAAAATCAGGGGGCGACTTTCGGGTGTACCGTTGGCTGGGACTCGTGCAGCGTGATGGTGGGTGTCGGGTCCAGCCGTTGGTGACTGCTCGGCTTAGGCAAACCGCGTACCAAATCCGGAAACTATTCAGCGGGCAGAACCGGAAGAGACACCGATGGCAACAGCGATCTGGCATCACCCTAGGTCAAATGGCCATGCAATTTGAAACGTCCGGGTTGATTACCACCACGTCGGCGGTTTCTGCAGTCGCTGGATGAAGCTGAAAGTCCCTCCCAGGTTGCGGCACTGCGCCTGGGAGCGGGGATTGATCGCGCTGTTGGAGGTGTTCATCGGGTAGGACACGTAGTGGTCCTCGTTGGTCTGATTCCACGCGTTTTTGATGTTATGCACATCGGCCGTGGCGATGGCTGGACTCCATTCGACGCGGTACCAGAAGCGGGTTTCCTGCGAGCGCATATTGTTGAAGAACGTCACGTCGCCGAACTCAGCCATATACGCAGGGCCCGCACCCTGGACCTCGTCCCAATCGCGGAACCCCTGCGTACCACCGGCACCGCAGGTGATAATGAACGTTGCCGGGCCCTCGCGATAGATGCGGAACCACGAGCGGTTTGCAGATGATTGGCGCACACGACGATCGGCCGACAGGTAGTCAGCGTGGGTCTCGCCCTGCGGCTGTGGATCTGGATTCATCAAGTAGGGCCGTCCGAACGCGGGATCCGCTTCATCGCTGGCCATGGCGTTTGGCGTGGCGTTCAGACGGATGGCGAAGGGCGGACGTTCCAGCACGTGCATCGGGCAACGTGCGACGCTTTTCGGTGCCGGCCACGCCGGACGATCAGCGCTGCCTGAACCCCAACGTTCGATCAAACGCATCTCGTCGAACAGCGGGACGATCACTGATGCCTGCGCACCGCGCGTGTTGGGACCGACGGAACCGTCACGCACGTCGATCCAGCCGTAGGCTTCGATGTGGTTCGGTCCAGGAACGGTGTCGTAGCCGATGCGCGCGCACTCGGCGATGTAGCTGCACGCCGCGGTTAACATGATGCGGGCCTGGATATCCTGCTCGAACCAGATGGTTTCTTGCTGCGACGACCGCTGCCGGGCGAGAAATACCAGGGCCATGCTGGCAAGCAGGGCCGACAATCCCGCGACGATGATCAGCACCGTGCCGCGACGAAGTTGGTCGCGCGCAGTCATGGCGTGTCGTCCAACGTCAGCGGTGCGGCATAACCAACGCGATTGTCGTAATCAGCCCATCCGCCGCCGTCCCGCGGATGACGGCGTTGCAGGCGGGCCCCACGCAAGGTGGTGGCGAAGCTGGTGAAAACCACTTCGGTGATCGCGCCGCTGATCGGATCGTGGAGTTTGACGCGCCCCAGGTTCACGTAGCGCCCAGACTTGATGAAGTGCTGGGTGGTGACCTCGCTGATCGGCCAATGGCTCGGAGCCATGGTCAGGTCGCGACGATTCTGCGTCTGGCCAAGGAAATTGCGCATGCCGTTCTGATCATTCCAGTAGCCAACCGTATAGCGCGCGCGATGGGCGTCCGATTGATTGGCGTTGGCGTTGGTCGGGCTGACGACGCCGTAGGACGACGCCATGGTCAGACGCCAGAGCCCTTTGGGATACTGCTGATCGCCTTCGCCGTTATCGAAGGCCGAGCCGGGCTTGAACAACACCAGCGGCATACCGTCCTGATTGGTCTCGCGCACCGCATCCGCATACGGCGGGTTGAACGGCGGGGGCGGAGGCTGATAGAATTCGCTGTAGCAGGCGAACAGCGTGTTCTGCGGCAGATAATCGGTGAAACCATAATAGCCCAGTGCACCATACATGCCCCAGATCTGTCGGTACTGCCATTCGCGCTGCACCGTCACCGAACCGTAGGTGCCGATACCGGCCGGCCCACCGGCAAACTGCACCTGACCAATATCAACGCCTTTCACCAACACCGGCGGCTGGGTGTTGCCGAAGATCGAATAACGACCCAACGTCATCTCGCTGCGCCAACGTTCTGCCAGATTGCCATGCCACCAGATGCGGGGATCGGAAGCCTTCCACTTTTCTTGTGGATCCCATCCGGAGGTTTTTTCCGGATCGGTGGAATGGCGCACCAAAGGAAAGACCTGCGACATCGGGGTGAAAGGCAGGCCGCCATCATTATCGCGCCCGCGCAGACGTTGCTCAGCGGGATTTTCTGGGTCATCGAAATCGGTCCAGAAATCGAGGCGCTCGTTGGCCACCAAACAACCGGTGCGCAACAGATCGTTCTCCAGCGCTAGGCGGTTGGTGACGGTGATGCTCTGCGCCGCGACGCGGAAACCGGCGACCGCCACATAGACGATCAGCATGCCGAGGGAGATGGCGATCATCAATTCGATCAGAGTGAAGGCGCGGGTGTTCATGCGTGGTTCCTCACCGAAGCTTCAGGGTCAGGCGGGGATCGTAAAAATTGTAACGCGACACTTCGCTGGCGCGCAGGCGCAACGATCGCGGCAACGGGCCACGGTCGAGGATGCCGTTGAAATTGCGGTCGGCACCCCAACGGGCGAGGAAACGGCGGCGCTGATCGATGCCGCCACCTTTATCCGTGCCCCCGTGGCCATCCTGATTCAGGATGCGGCGTCCGGCGACATCGGAACCGGTTGGCAAGTCCGGCACGGCGTTATCGGTGAAGGTGATGACCTTCTCCGGATTGCGGAACTGGTAGATGTGGTGATCGGGCCAGGTGCTGGAGTCCATGCGCTCGCTCATGTCATCCTGATTGGTGGTGCCGATCGGCGCGGCGAACTGGTACTTGCTGGCATCGATCAGCGCGCTCGGAGCGGTCTCGAAATCTTCGTAACCCATCCAATCGACCGACCAGAACACCAGTTGGCGGCACCTTTCCTCGGCTTTGAACGGTCGGGCGAGGGTGAAGTTGGCGGTGTCCCCCCACAACGTCGCTGGGATCGCACGATCGGGATAATCCATGCTGCGACCGATGTTGGTGATCGGACGCGCGGTCACCGGACGCCATTGGCGGGCGGTCTGCGTCGTGTTGGTGATGGTGCCGGTCTGAAAGTTTGGCGAGAGATCGTATTCGATCAGCGGATGATCCATGAAGATCGAACGCTGCGTCGGACGCGGTGCACCCCAATCGTACGGCTGGCTGGCCGTGTAGAGCATCGCCATCTGCAGGCAGAGCTCGTGGTAGTAGACGATCTTGTCGTGGGTCAGGATGATTTGCGGCGACGCCGGCGGCAGTTTCATGGCGTCGAACGTCTGTGGCAGAATGGTGACTCCCATGCCACTCGATGGTTGCCCACCAAGTTCCGCCAGGGTCTTCCAGCGCGTCATGCAGGT
>JANPLC010000424.1:0-4044 GCA_031426335.1 Planctomycetota bacterium | reverse complement strand
GAGGCGCCGGGCCGCGGGTCCTTGGTGGGAAACACCCCACGCGCGGTGCGGGGAACCCCTGGGTGAGCCGACCCCCTGACCGACTATTTTGTGCCGGCGGTGTCTGTTTTGAACCCCCCCAAGGCTTGCTGGGGCTCGCCTCTCCCAGGGTTGCCCAGCACCGCGCGTGGTGAGTATCCCACCATGGACCCGCTGCCCGTCGCGACTTTCGCCTTCACCGCCACTGATGACATCGGCGCCAACGCTAAACGTTTGCAGGCAGCGGTTGCCGATGCCGGACGTGCGGGGGCGAAGATCCTGCTAACGCCGGAATGTTCGCTCATCGGTTATCCTGGTGCGGCGCGTCCGGATCTCTCTGCGGTTGACTGGTGTCGCGTCGGTGATGAAGAAGACGTCCTCGAAATCGCCGCGCGCAAGGCCGGCATCGTGCTGGTGCTCGGCACCGCATGTGCATTCCAGGATCCCACGCATTTCAGCAACGACGCCCTGGTGCTGAACGCCGGCCCGACGCCGCTGCGTTACCGCAAACGGGCGCTAACACCGAGCGATACCAAACACTTCATTCCAGGTGACGAGGCGCAGCCGTCCACCATCAGCGTCGCGGGCTGGACGCTGGGGCTGACCATCTGTTACGAACTGCGTTTCGGTGCGCTGTGGATGCAGCAGGCGAAGGCCGGTGTCGACGCGTTTCTCAGCATCGCGCACATGGCTGGCCCCGATGGCGATCCCGGGACCAAGGCCGAAGTCATTCCGAATCTCTACAGCGCCCGTGCTGCTGAATGGGCGACGCCGCTGTTGTTGGCCAATACTGCCGCACCGGATCGTTGGGTGGATAGTGGGCATTGGGATGCGCGCGGCGTGCGCGTGGCGACCACGGCTGAGGGTTTGTTGCTGACCACGTTGCAACCCCGTTCGACGTGGTCGCCGTGGTACAGTGGCTTGCGCGCTGAGTCGCTGCGCCGCAGTCCTGGCTGAAGCCGCGGGACGGCCAGCGGATAAACCTCGCAGCGCGCAGGGTCGGCACAGTCCGCGCAAGGTGATGGCACCGGCCCACCAGGAGGGGCTTCGATGCTTCACCGTGCAGCAATCACCACCAGGGCTTGCTCAGTTCTGGCGCAGATGGGACCGCTCGGCACGTCCGACGGCGGTCCTCACGCACGGTGGCGGGCAAAGCCCTCCACAGCCGGAATCACGTTAATCGCTGCGGGCAGGACTGACTCCCTAGCTGTTGTGTACGGCAGCAATGGTCAACCACCGCGAAGGGCTAGCCTCACGTGGTAACGCACCATGAACGACCCTCTCCTTACGCACCCCGCCGTCTGCTGCCAAACCCATGGGGTTCGGCTGGCAGTCTGCGCGTCGTTGGTGAGCCGCGTCACGACGGCGTCGATCTCACCGCCGCCGTCGTGGGCGCAGCCGTGGATCGGCGGCTTGTGTTGGATGGACGACGATTTGTTGGTGGTGATCGATCCCAGCGGTGCGTTGGCGACCAGCCGGACGCCGCAACGACCGTTGCTAGTGGTGGTCAAACCCATCGCCCATTTGCCACGCTGGGCGCTCGCGGTCGAAGCGGCGCAGGAGCACGTCCCCGTCGAACGCCATCTTGCTCCCTTCCTGCGTCCTGCCGCGTGGCCGTGTCCGCAAGAGTGGTTGCAGACCGCGAGCGATTCCGCTGGTCGCGACTTGGCGTGGCTCGACGTCGCGCGCGTGTCGCATCGGTTGACGACGGGGTACCGCACGCTCGCGGTGAACTGAGCCAGCGCGCCCGGGTGTCCCCGACTCCCGGACTTCCCGACGTCCGGACTCCCGGACTTCCGGACTTCCGGACGGTTGTCTCCTAATGGTCAGCGCGCGCCTGTCCTTGCCGGCCACCGAGGCCACCGCCATCGGCGGCATGACCAAACGCTACCTGTTCGCGTTGGGTTTGGTGGCGGTGTTGTCGATCACCGCCTATGTCAGCCTGCGCCAAACCATCGCGACGCAGGAGACCAGCGCGGCGATCGTCAATTACAGCGGTAAACGCCGGTATACGTCGCAGCGCGCGGCACTCTACGCGCAACAACTGGTCCTTGGTGTCACGGCGGAGGAACGCCAACGCGCGCGGCATGAGATGCTCACCAGCATCAAGACCATGGAGGACGCGCATCATGGTCTGTTGCATGGCAATCCCGCCCTGGGTCTGCCCGGCCATCCTTCGTCAACCATCACCGCGGTGTATTTTGCGGGCGACCGTCCGATCGATCAGCTGGTCCAGGACTACATCGCGCGGGTGCGGGCGCTGGCCGGGCGCAAGGATGAGGAACTGTCATCTGATCATCCCGATCTGCGCTGGATCGTGACCACGGCTCCTGGGGAACTGCTGGACGCCCTCGATAACCTGGTGCAGATGTACCAGCGCGAGAGCGAAGCCGAGATCGTACGTATCCAAAGTCTCGAAAGCCTGGTGTTGGGCGCGACCTTGTCAGTGCTGGTGATGGAGGCGTTGTTCATCTTCCGCCCGATGGTTGGACGCGTGCGTGAGGAACGCCGCAAGCTGGTACGCGCCGAGGCCTACACTCGCGCGATCCTCGACAACAGTTACGATGCGATCCTGACCATCGATCGCAGTGGCCAGGTGCGTTCAGCCAATCGCGCGACCGCGACGATGTTCGGGCGCACCGTGCCGGAACTGATCGCCGCACCGTTCGTGGCCCTGGTGCCCGGCCATGATCTGCCAAACGATTGGAGTGCGCCGCCGCAAGGATTGCGTTCACTGAAAGCCACTCGTCGTGATGGCAAGGCCATGACCATCGATGCCGCGTTCACTCTGGCGAGTGTCGATCAGGAATCCGTGGTGATCGCCACGCTGCGCGAGAGCACCGAACAATTGCAGCGCTACGCCCGCGATCTGGAACGTCGCAATCAGGAACTCGACCAGTTCGCCTATGTCGCCAGCCATGACCTCAAGGCGCCGCTGCGCGCCATCGTCAATCTCTCGCAGTGGATCGAAGAGGACGCCAAAGACACCTTGTCACCGTTGGTGCGTGATCACCTGAGCATGCTCCGTTCGCGCGTGCGTCGCCTGGAGACGCTCATCGATGGCATCCATCGCTACGCCACCGCCACCCGTCCTGATCATGCGCCGGAAGCGCTCGATACCGGCGCCCTGGTGCGCGAGATCAATGAAGAGCAGAACTCGCACGGGCGATTCCTCATCACCGTGCCCGAGCAGATGCCAACCGTGGTCGCCGATCGCACACGCCTCTGGCAGGTGTTCTCCAATCTCATCGCCAATGCGATCAAACATCACCACCTGGGTCATGGCCACATCGACCTCAGTGTGCGCGATCTCGGCGAACGCTACGAGTTCAGCATCACCGATGACGGCCCTGGGATCGCGCGCGAATTCCACGAACGGGTCTTCGTGATCTTTCAGACGCTGACCCCCAAGGACGTCAAAGACAGCCTCGGCCTGGGACTGGCGCTGGTGAAAAAGATCGTGCGCGAAGAAGGCGGCACCATCACCATCGACTCGGCCGTGGGAAAAGGTGCGACGTTTCGTTTCACCTGGCCGAAACAGCCGGAACCACACAGCGAGGTGACCCATGCCTGAGCGCATGCTCGACCTGCTGCTGGTGGAGGACGACGAGATCGACGTGCTGACCTTCCGTCGTCAACTTGATGATCCTGGCGTACGCCTGCATGTCGCAGGCGACGTGGCCAGCGGCATCGCGCTGCTCAAAGCGCGTTATGAACGCCGCAACGGGCACAGCCGCTGGCTGGTGCTGCTCGATCTCAACCTCCCAGGGGCGAGCGGGTTGGAGTTCCTCGACCGCCTGCGGGCTGCTCCGACGTTGGCCACCATCCCGGTGGTGGTGGTGACGACCTCCGCCGATCAGCGCGATCTGCGCGAGGCCTTTGCCCGCCATGTCTCCGGCTACTTCCTCAAACCCATCGACCCGGCGGAATTCCGCCGCACGCTCCGCGCCATCACCGCCTACTGGTCCGCCTGCGAGATGCCGTCATGACCACCAATCCTCTGCGCCTGCTCGTCATCGACGACGA
>JANPLC010000423.1:0-4049 GCA_031426335.1 Planctomycetota bacterium | reverse complement strand
AGCCCGCGGAAGAAAGGCGAGCTGGGGCTCGCCTCTCCCAGGGGAATCACTTCGCCGTCGGCAACGCCACCTGTTCCTTGCTCATCAGGTAGGCGACCAGGTCGCGGACCTGCGTGTCGCCCAACGTCTGCAGCAGACCTTCCGGCATCAGCGACTGGTTCACCAACTGAGTGTCGGTGACTTCACTCTGCTCGATGGTCAGGCGTTCGGTCATGGTCTGGAGGGTCAACGTGCGCTCGGTCTTCTCTGGCACCAAGCCGCTCAGCACGCGACCGTCCTTCAGCGTCAGGATGGCGAGGCGGAAATCCGCCGCGACCACCGCGCTGGGATCGACCACGTTGTCGAGCACGTAGCTGAGGTCATGACGTCCGGCACCGGTAAGGTCCGGGCCGATTTTTCCGCCCTGGCCGTAGAGCGTGTGGCAGGCTGAGCACAACGTGGCGTAGACCTGTCGGCCTTGTGACTGATCGGCCTTGGACAACGCATCCGTTGTTAGCTTCTGTTTGAGCGCGGCGATCAACTGGACCTTGTCCTCGGAGGAGTCGCGCACCACGCCCCACACGGCGGTGAGTTGTTTGGTCAGGTCCTTGTCCTTGAAGCCGCGGATCTGGCGCGCGTGAAACGGCGTGATGTCGGTGCGCAGGATCTGCTCAGGACCCTCGCCGACGTTGGCGAGCAGGGCCTTGGCGAAGGACGGACGCGACACCAGCACCGCCATGACCTCCGGCTGCGCATCGGCGCGGAACCCTCTGCGGTAGCGTTTGGCCAGAGTCTCGCCGATCGCCGCGTCGTCGAACATGCCGAGGCCACGCGCAGCAAGCGCGTTGATGTCGCGATCGTCGAGCAGCTTTTCGCACACCGCACGCAGATCATCCGGCCGGTTCTCGATGAGGGTCTGCAACGCGGCGCGACGCTGGCTCAGTTCCGCTTTGGTATCAACGGCCACCCGGCGACTTTCTTCCAAAGCCCGACCATCGCCGAAGAGCGTATTGAGTTCACGAACCTGTTTGTTGACGGTGACGTCGGTGTTGGTCTGGAGCGATTCGAGGAAAGCATCCCAGGCGCTCGGCTTGGTGGCCTTGCGTACGCCTTTGAAGGCCTCGGCGAGGCCGCCGAGTACGTCGGTGCGGAACGCCATGTCTTTGCCGGTGGCGGCGACCAGAAGTTTGTCGAGCGCCGGCGACGGTGGCGTGATTTCACTCAGACGACGAGCGGTGTAGCGGCGAACCAACGGGATCTTGCCGTCACTGGCGAGCGCGGCCAAGGCATCGGGATGCGACGTGGCGAGATCTTTCACGCCATACCAGTACATCAGCGGGAGGTTGTGGTCGGTGGCGTCCTCGGCGTGGGCGAGCAGCGGCTGGGCGATGCGTGCACGATTGCCGAAAGGCAGGCGTTGGAGTGCCGATGCCAGCGCCAGCCGAACCATCGGCGAGGTTTCGACCGCTGCCCGCTCGACCAGTCCATTTCCCACCCGCTCCCGGAGTTCTTTGACCAATGGCCGGTTCGTCCGGCCATGGATCGGCAGTCCATCGGTCAGCAGACGGATGGCCCAGGCGCGCAGATGTTCGTCGGCATCGTTGAGCAGGATGAGCAACTCATCCTCATTGAGTTTACCATGAGCATGGATGGCCCACAGCGCACGCAGGCGCTGTGCCGTGGTCTTGGTCTTGTCATCGAGTTGGCGATAAATCTGCGCAACGACCATTTCCCACTCACCGCCCCACTGTGGTCCGTCCACCGCACGATGGTGGATTTCCCGCTGCGCTTGCCGCGCATACCATGCGTTCGTATGGGAAAGCAGCTTCAGCAAGTCGTTACCGCTGAGTCTTCTCACATCGAACGGCTGAGCTGCATTTGTGTTGGTGTCGGCGGCGGCGAAGCGGTAGATACGCCCGCTCCCCCGATGCACGCCATCATGGTCATGGCACTCACCGATATCCGACCAGTCGGCGACGTAGACACCGCCATCTGGTCCGCTGATCAGGTCGATACCGCGGAACCACTTATCCGTGGTCTGGAGCAGATCCGGCGCGTGTTTGCCGACGTAACCGGAACCGTCGCGTTCCAGGTTTTCCTGGTTCAGGCGCGTGCCGTGGAAGTTGATGGTGAAAAGTTTGTTCGCGTACTCGACCGGCCAATTGCCGCCTTGGTAAATCATCAAGCCGCTGTGGGCGTGGCCACCACCGGCTGCTGAGGTGCTGCCGGTGATCTTTGCGGTCTTGGTGTCGTTCCATTTCTCACCGGTCGCCCAGTGCACGTGGTCGGCGTGTTGTTCGATCGGCGCGTAGATCTTGCCGTCGAGGTCATCACCATACATGCGGCGGTAATGCGCACCTGGGATCAGATGCCACAGGTGACCGATCACGGTGTTGATGAAGAAGCCTTCACCGTGCTGGTCCCAATCCATGCCCCATGAATTGGTGGTGCCGTCGGCTACCACCTCGAACACCTTGGTCACCGGATGATAGCGCCAGATAGAGCAGTTGAGTTTCACCCGCTGATCATCGGATGCGCCGGGAGCACCGACCTTGGAGGTCGCCTGGATGCCGTGACGGCCGTAGAGCCAACCATCCGGCCCCCACTTCAAGCCGTTGGCAATGTTGTGACGCACCGGGCCGAAATCAAAACCGTCGAGCAGCACCTGCGGCTCACCATCCGGCACGTCGTCGCGGTTGGCGTCCGGGATGAACAACAATTGCGGTGGGCACAGTGCATAGACGCCGCCGAAACCGAGCTCGACGCTGGTCAGGCGTTTGAGCTGATCGTAAAACACCACCCGCTTGTCCGACTGGCGGTCGCCATCGGTGTCCTGGAACACCACGATGCGATCGTTCAGCGTCATATCGAAGTTCTTCTTCGACTCGGCGTAGGTGTAGTTCTCCGCCACCCACATCCGTCCGCGCGCATCGAAAGTCATGGCGATGGGATTGCGTACGTCCGGTTCGGCAGCGAACAGCGTCGCCTGAAAGCCAGGCGGCAGTTGGAACTTCGCGAGCGCTTCCTGCGGTGTGAGCAGCGGATTGCCGTCAGGCTTCTGACTGTCGTAGGGCGTCGGGAATTCTGCCGCGGCGAGCGTGGCACCGACCAGGGCAAGAGTAACGGAGAGCACGTGGCGATAGGACATGGGCGCGGATCCTGGGCGGGACTTTCCCGGCGTCATGCACAAGCCCAGGGATCGCCTGTGGGCGTACGGTGCGCCGGATCGAAGTCCGTACTACCCGTACACCTAGGCCCACGTTGCGGGCAATGATCCCCTGAGGGATGGCATTGCCCAACGCCACTCGTGCTCCTATGAGTGCGCCCTCCGCCCACGCCCCGTTTGAAAGGGAATCCTGTGAAACTCCTGGCCCTGCTCTTCACCGCCATGTTGTCCATCAGCGTGCACGCTGCCGATCCCGGTACCGGCCCCTCCTTCACCGGCCCCCTCGGCCTGCAGCTCTACAGCCTGCGCGCTGAGTTCGCCAAGGACGGCGTCGTCGCCACGCTCGACCGGGTCAAGGCGCTCGGCATCAAGCACGTCGAACTCGCAGGCACCTACAACCTGCCGATCCCCGAGTACAAGAAGCTGCTCGATGAACGCGGCCTGATTCCGATCAGCGCGCACTTCCCCTACAAGCGCTGGCAGACCGAGCCCGACGTGGTGGCCAAGGAAGCCAAGGAGCTGGGCCTGCAGTACGCCGGTTGCGCGTGGATCGACCACAAGGCGCCGTACGACGAGGAACAATGCCGCGCCACCATCGAGGTCTTCAACAAGGCTGGCGATGCGCTGAACAAAGTCGGCATCAAGTTTTTTTACCACCTGCATGGATTTGAGTTTCAACCGCTGCCGACCGGCAACACCGTCGCCGATCTGCTGATCACGCGCACCAACCCTGCGACGGTGTTCTTCCAGATGGACGTGTTGTGGGTGGTGTTCCCCGGACAGAATCCGGTGAAGCTGCTCGACACCTACGGCGCACGTTGGGTGAGCATGCACCTGAAGGACCTGAAGAAGGGCATCGAAACCGGCAGCCTGAGCGGCAAGACCGACGTGAAGAACAACGTGG
>JANPLC010000422.1:0-10478 GCA_031426335.1 Planctomycetota bacterium | reverse complement strand
GGTTGTTGCCGTCGACGATGGCTTGCACAGTTGTGCCGCTACGGCGGGCGATCGAGGACAGGGTGTCGCCTTCGACCACCTCATACCAGATACCACCCGGTCGGGGATTGACCGGCGCGCCCGTTGGTGCCCGGGAGGTCTGGGACTGTCGGCCGCAGCCGGTGGCTCCCGCCGCCAACAACAGGCCGGCTGAACCGGAGATGATCAGACGACGGCGAGTCCACGGTTCAGTCATGGGCGCGCACGGTGGCAATCACCCACTCGGACGCAACCACATCCTGGTAATGTTTCGCCAGGAAATCACCCGCGTCGCTGACGAATTTCCATCTGGTGTCCGACGGCATCAGCTTCTTGCCGTGCGACGGCTGCGCGCCAGACGTGCGCTACGACCACGGCAATCATTGGTCGCCTTCGAATCACCGCCGGGACAAGCGTCATCAGAAATTTGTTGAATACTTTCCCGAGGATTACATCGTTGCCCGACCATCGGCAGAAAAAATCACCTTTTTCTCTTCGTATGTGTTTCACCTCTTTCCGCTCTTTCACCTCTTTCTCGACCACGCATCCCAACCGATGCCCAAACCCTGGAGCCCTCCATGGCTAAACTGTCCTCCCTGCTGGCCGCCAAGATCAAGTCGGCCGATCTGAACTTCACCGCCGCCGCCAAGGCCCTCGACGTCAGCGCTCCCTCGCTACGTGCGGTGCTCGATGGTCGCTCGGCGCCGAACAGCCGTTCGCTTGGCAAGTATGCCAAGTTTCTTGGACTGACTGATGAAAAAGTCGCGGCCATCGCTGGTCCACGCGGCGGCAAAGCTGGCGGCAAAGCCGGCAAGCGTCGCGGACGTCCACCAGGCACGGGCAAGGCCAAAGCCAAGGGCAAGCCTGGCCGTCCGAAGCTGCCGGGCGTGGCTAAGGCCACCCTGCGCCTGCTGAGTGCCAATGTGATGTCGATCCAGAAGCGCGTCGACCGCATGAACAAGGTCATCGAAAAGCTCGGCAAGCGCTGAGCGCTTCTTGGCCGACGGTTTCGGACCGACGGTTACTGACTGGCAGTTACTGAGCTGCTACGCCTCTACGCGGCGCGCCGGATTCCGGCGCGCCGCGTTGTTTTTTCCCTGACCACCACACGATGCCCGCCCCGTGCCCAACGCCCAAGTCTCCAGCTTCCCCTACGGCCTTTCCACCCGTGATCCGCTCGACGTGCTGGATCGTGGCGGCATCACCTACCAACTGTCACCACACCGACGCAAACATTCGCCGGCAGAAACCGCCGCCTTGCTCGGCGATGTGGAGATCCTGCTCGCCGGCACCGAACCGTTGCCCGCCGAGGTCATCGCCGCCGGTCTGCCGAAACTGAAGCACATCGCCCGCGTCGGTGTTGGACTCGACGGCCTCGACGTCGGCTTCTGCATGCGCAACGGCATCGCCGTCACCTACACGCCGGACGCGCCCGCACGCAGCGTGGTCGAACAGGTCTTCGGGCTGCTCATCAGCCTCAGCCGCCGTTTCATCGAATCACACGAAGGCATGCGCCACGGTAAATGGAATCGTCTGACCGGCATTCTGTGGCAGGGCAAGACGCTCGGCATCCTTGGCTGCGGTCGTATCGGTCGCCAGGTAGCGGTGATCGCGCGCGCCTTCGGCATGGAGGTGCTGGCGCACGACATCGTCGAAGACCACGCGTGGGCGGCGCAGCATCAAGTGCGTTATGTCTCGCTGGAGGAGTTGCTGGCCAAAAGCCTCGCCGTCACCGTGCACCTGCCCTACACCCGCCGCACTGAGAATATCCTCTCGCGCGAGCGCCTGAAGCTGATGCGCAAAGGCGCGTACCTGCTGAACACCTGCCGCGGCGAGGTGCTCGACGAAGCGGCGCTGTACGATCTGCTGGCGAGCAACCATCTCGGTGGTGCTGCGCTCGATGTCTATCACCACGAGCCGTACAACGGTCCGCTCAATACGCTGCCCAACGTGTTCCTTTGCTGCCATCAAGGCAGCTGCAGCCACGACGGTCGTTACCAGATGGAAGTGCAATCGGCCGAGAACGCCGTCGCCTTCGCCCGCGGCACCCCGATCCTGCCCGAGCGCATCGTGTGGTTGCCAGGGATGAGCGAACCCGCGGTCGAGGTGTGGTCCTGACGCAAGTCGTTGTCCCGCAGTCCCACCCTGGCTTTCCTGCGGGTGTGTGTGGCGGCCGTGCCAAGGTTGACTGGTCAAGCATTCCCAGGGTCGTTGAGCCACGGAACATCCGCCACTGAAACTGGTGTCCATGCTGGTGGCCACTGCCACGTCAGCGGAAGACCACTTGGGAGGTTCCGATGGCCAGCATCGCTTCCGCGACCGTCACGCTGCGTGGGCACGTCGCCAGCCGGGTGGTGGCCCTGACCGCCAATGGTGCGGCGGTGACCATAGCGGGTGACCGTACCTTCGCCCACTCGCTCGCGGTCGCCGCGGATGGCTTGGTGATCCTGACCACCATCGACGACGTTGGTGGCTCCGAATCCCGTACGGTGCGCATCGAGAGCGAGTCCGTCCCCTACATCGCTCCGCTGCCGGCCTGAGTGCGAAACCTCTGCTATCTGAAAGGCCGGCCATGACCCAGCAGCCCGATCCGCTGTATGTCGCCGACGTCCGAGTGGCATCGACCAGCGAAGCCCAGGTGCCCGCCGCACCGGACGCCACCGCACTCCTGGTTGGTGCAGCGATTTTGCTGCCCGCCGTGTTGGTGGGTTGTGGTGGTGGGGGAGGCGGTGGCGACAGCAGTGGTCCCCTGCCACCGGCTCTGACCATCACCGCTATCGAAGTACAGGCGGTGACCTCGCCCGCCGGCGCCGCGGTGACCGTTGATGGCCGGACCCAACCGGCCTCCGGCGGGGTGAACAACGCCCTGAGCGGCGCAGTTGGCAGGGAACCGGATCCAGGCAGTAAAGGCGCGACCTCCTCTCGTTCGTTCCTGGTGCACGCCGCTGGAGGCACGCAGGACCTCGACATCACCGTGACCTTCAACCCGTCCCCCACGACCGTCGCCGCGCTGGGACTGCCGGGTTTCACCAGCTTTGCTGAGTCGCGGCACCTCGCCGCACGAACCGGCTTTGGTGGTTCCTGGGATGACCTCATGGCGCTGATGGGCGTGCCCTATGACACCGCGATAGACCTCCTGGTAGACGGCATGCGCACCACGCCGGTCCAGGGTTCGCCAGCGTGGATCGATGCGACCATCCTGACCTGGGCAGAATTCAGCGCCCTCAGCCAAGCGGCACAAGACGCCTACAACGACCTGAAGTGGCCACGACGCAACGAACTTAAACAATGGTGGCTGCGCGAGATCGCTCAGACCTCCAGCCCCATGACCGAACGCTTGGTGGCCTTCTGGGGCAACCACTTCGTGGTCAACATCGACGACATCGAGGAGCCGCAGCTCGCGTGGAGCTGGTTGACGCTGCTGCGCACGCACGCGAGCGGGAACTTGCGCACGTTCATCCACGCCATGTGTCTACACCCGGCGATGCTGCGATACCTCGACAATGCCAACAATGTGAAGTCCCGCGCCCCCGGCGTCACCACGGGTGATTTCGACGTGCCGTCGAACGAGAATTTCGGCCGCGAATTGCTTGAGCTGTTCATGCTCGGCGAACGCACACCGGCCGGAGTCCCCACTTATACCGAAGCCGATGTGATTGCCGTCGCACGCGCGTTCACTGGCCACAACCTCAACGACCGCAGTGCCTACCTCTTCCGGGCGGACAAACACGACACCCTCGCGCTGACCATCCTGGGAATTGGACCGCAGGCGTTTGGCGGCACCAACAGTCCGACTGGCGGCAATGTCTACGACATCATTGATGCCATCCTGGCCAAGGTGGTCCCTGGGGATTCCGTGCCGCGTACGGCCCAGTTGGTGGTCGAGAAATTGTGGACGGAATTCATCGGCACCACCCCGACGAGCGGTCAGGTCAACGCCTTGGCCCAGACACTTGTCAGCAACAACTGGGAGCTGAAACCGCTCTACAAAGCCTTCTTCAAACACGCCGAGTTCCGCGCCGGAGCTACCGATCTGACGCGCAAACTGCTGAAGATGCCGCTCGAACTGATCGCGGGATTCTACCGCAGCCTGGATATCACGCCGACGAACAACAACTGGAGCAGCACGGTGTGGATCAACAGTGAGGAGGATCAAGATCCGCTGTCGCCGCCTAACGTGAAAGGGTGGCTGGGCGGCACGACCTGGATCAATGCCAAATCACTGGTCTCACGCTTCGAACACCTGGGTTGGTACGGCTGGGACCTGCGCAATCTGGGCGAAGCCAAGCTGCCGCAGTTCCTCATGAATGGCTACACCACGTTCATGCTCGCGGTGCCGCGGGTATTCGCTGAACCCACGATCCAATCCTGGGAACCGCCCTTGGCTCGTCGGCTGCAGGTCGTCATCCAAGATCCTGCGTATCACATGAAATGAGGAGCCCTGCCATGGCCACTACCATTAGCCGTCGCCAGTTCCTCGCCACGTCTGCCGCCGCCGGCGCCGCGACGCTGCTGCCCGGCACTGCCAACGCTGGGACAAATAACGTGCCGACTGGCGGGGGACCCTACTGGGATCGTTTCCTCATCCTCATTGAGCTGGATGGTGGCAACGACGGGCTCAACACCGTGATTCCGTTCAATGTCAGCGAGTACAATGATCGGCGTCCAGGTCTGAAATACACCGCGACGCAATTAGCGAACACCACCCTGACTGGCACCGGTTCCTACGTGACCAACAAGGGCGGCGTCAACACCTCTCAGACCTTTGCGCTGAACCCGGCGATGACGCACCTCATGGCTGCGTGGAATCCCGGCACTGCTGCAACCCATGACCTCGCCATCGTGCTCGGGGTCGGCTACGCCGACCCGAACCTCTCGCACTTCCGCAGCATGGACATCTGGAATGGCGGCGGAACGCCGAGCCAATTCCCGGCCGACAATTGGCTCGGTCGCCTGTTTGCGGCGGCGACTCCGCCACCGGATCTCACGGCCCACGGTGTGCTGCTGTCGCGCTACAGCTCAAATCCCCTGCGCAGCGCTGGCGTGCGTTACTTGGCGATGAACAAACCCGACGAGTTCGTCCGGCGTTCGTACGCCATGCCGGATACCAATCCTGGGGTGGCGACCAGCACCCATTTCCAGCATCTGCTGACCACCCAGCATGAGGTCTACCTGGCCTCGGGTGATTTCCGCGATGCTCTGATGACGCCAAAGACCAACGCGCCGGTTCCACCTACCAGCGCCGATCACTACAATTACACGCCCGCTGCCATGACCGGATCCGGCATCACCTTCAATCTCAACAGCGATTTCGAGAAACGCTGCCTGTCGATCGCACAAATGATCGCCACCAATCGGAGTGGGGTGGCGGCGGACAAGCGCCTGAAGATTCCGGTCTACAAGGTCCAGATCGGCGGCTTCGACAACCATTCGACCCAGAAGGCCAAACACGAGGACCTGCTCGCCCAGGTCTCCTCGGCGATGGCCAGTCTGCGTGCGGCGCTGAAGCTGCACGGCTTGTGGGAGCGCGCGCTGATCATGACCTACTCAGAGTTCGGTCGGCGCGTGGAAGAGAACGGTTCTGCCGGCACCGATCACGGCACGGCGAACTGCCATTTTCTGCTCGGTGGTGGTATTGCTGGCGGCTTCTACGGCGCCCAGCCGGGTCTCTCGAAGGGAGCCGGCCTTGATCTCGACAGCCGTGGCAACTTGGTGGCGAACGTCGATTACCGCAATCTCTACGCCACCGCCGCCACCTGGCTGGGACTGCCCTATGCCACCGATCCGTACATGGGTGGCGCGTCGCCACTCGCCTGTTTCGCCTGACGACTCAGGACGCACTGGCCATCGCCGGCCGTGCCGCCCGCGCATCGGCGATCACCGCGTGCACCAGCCGTAGCTTAGCGATCGCTCCCTCGCTGAGCACGAAGGGGAACCAGTCCTGATGTCCGATGGAACGGGTCAGTGAATTCGTGGCGAAGGTCAAGGGGAACCACGCGGCGAGCAAGTCGTCAAACGACTGCACCACCCCCTGCGGAGCCTTCATCGCTACCAGCGGTTGCCGGCTCCCGTGCGGCCGCGTGCTGAGCGATAATCCAAGACTGCCGGCAACCTCGACCGCATCGACCAGGTGCAGGTAGTGCGCCCAGGTCTCGGCCCAGTCCTCCCACGGATGCATGGTGGCGTAGGCACTGACAAAACCGTTGTTCCAATCGGCACGTGGTCCCTGGTCGTAATACCGCTGCATCGCGCTCGCGTAGTCCAGCCGATCATCCCCAAACAATCCGCGTACTTCCAAGATGCGTGAACCCCGGCTCACCAAACGGTCCCAATAAAAATGTCCGCTCTCGTGCCGCAGATGGCCCAGCACGGTGCGGTAGGATTCGTGCAGCGTGGTCCGCGCGCGCTCACGCTCCACCGGATCGGCCTCAGCAATGTTGACCGTGATCAGGCCATCGCTGTGGCCGGTGATGACTTTCTGCTGCGGCGTGTCGGCGAGGAACTCGAATACCAGACCGCCGACGGGATCCTGCTCCCGATCGATGACTGGCAGGCCCTGGGTGGTGAGGCCATAGATCAACCGCCGTTTTGCCATCTCCATGCGACGCCAAGCATCTTGGTGTCCTGCATGTGACAGATCCGGAATGATGCGAGTCATGCGACATGAGCGGCACAGGTCGTGAGCGTCATCGGCACGCACCAGCCAATTGCACACCCCGTCGTTGGCACCCCGGATGCACTTGCGCCACGCGATTCCCTCAAATCCAGTTGCCAGCGAGCGCCACGAGCCGTCCTGATTCCTTTCCATCGCCGTCAGCACATTGGCATCCGCGATGAAACCGAGTTCATGCCCACAGGAGAGGCAGCGGACGTTTTCAAAATAGAGCTGGGCTCCACAGGACTGACAGGCGAACAGTTTCATGGACCTCCAGCATGCACATGAAATGCCAATCATGCGAGGGCATAACGTGTTCAGGGCCGCAACTACTGAGGTCACCACCGCGCCTGCCCAGCAGAATGCTCGGTGATTCCTCCATGATCACTGCATTGCGCAGGGAGATCCAGGGGAAATGCGCACGATGATCGTCAGCTCAGCGACGTGCAGGTACTGGTGCCACTCCCGCCAGGTGGTGCAGGCTTTCCCGTCGGGCGATGGCAACGAAAGCATCGACGTACCCGGTGCCAACCTGCTCTGCTCGTCGCAGCGCAAACAAATCACTCCACAGTCCACGCCCCAACGGGCGCGTGACCACCGTTCCACGTGCGGCGGCCTCGCTGACCGCCCATTGCGGCAACGCGGCGATGGCATGGCCGCCAGCGACCACTTGCACGATCATCGCCGTCAGTTCGGCCGTACGGCGCTGACGCGGCACCACCGAAGCAGGGCGCAGGAACCGACTGAAGACATCGAGTCGGCTTTCGTCTACCGGGTAAGTCACCACCGTCTGGTCGGAAAAATCCTTCGGCTGGATCCGTTCCTTCGCTGCCAGCACATGGGTCGGCGGCAGGACGGCGACGATCTGGTAGCGGAACAACGGATCAGCGTGGATGCCCGGCGATTCCCCACGTTCCGAGGTAATCACCAGATCCACCAAGCCATCAGCCAATGCCGGCAGCGGATCGAAGCTCGCGCCAACGCGGAGGTCGAGTTCGACCTGCGGATGTTTCGCCCGGTAGGCATCCAGCGTCGGTACCAGCCAATCGAAACACGAATGACATTCGAGGCTGAGCAGCAAGCGCCCTGAGGTGCCACGTCGCAAACGATCGAGGTCCTCAGCGAGAGTGTCCAGCAACGGCAGAATACCGTCCGCTGCTGCGACCAAGCGCCGACCGGCGATGGTCAATTGCAGCGGACGACAATCGCGACGCACTAACGGCAAGCGCTCCTGGCGTTCCAAATCGCTGATCAGGTGTGACAAGGCCGACTGCGTACAGTGCAGGGTCTTCGCGGCGGCGGTCAGGCCGCCATGACGGGCGATAGCATGCAATGCGCGCAGATGGCGGAGGTCGATCACGTGGACTCCATGAGCTGCGCTCATGCCGTCATGACGACGGCGCGTTGGCGCGGGAGGCAGGAGGTACGCATCATCACCAGCTCCTGCAACCCCGGAGCTGTCATGATCGCCGCCCCTGTCGCCCACCTCGCCACCGCTTCGCTTGGTTTTCCACGCATTGGGGCGAAACGTGAACTCAAACGGGCGCTGGAAGCTTTCTGGTCGGGAAAGATCGACGAAGCGACGTTTGAGCGCACCGTCGGTGAGATCCGGCGCGCGCGTTGGCTGCGGCAGAAACACCACGGCGTGGCGGTGGTGCCGAGTAACGACTTCTCGCTCTACGACCACGTGCTCGATACCTGTTGCCTGGTCGGCGCCGTACCCACGCGTTTTCGCGCTGGGGATGGGCCGGTGAACCGCCGGACCTACTTCCGCATGGCGCGTGGTGGCGATGGCGTGGCCGCGCTGGAGATGACCAAGTGGTTCGACACCAACTACCACTACCTGGTGCCGGAACTGGACGCGACCACACGCTTCAGCGCCGATGCCAGCAAGCCGGTAGCAGAGTTCCGTGAAGCGTTGGCGCTTGGCATCACCACCCGGCCGGTGCTGGTGGGACCGCTGACGTTTCTGCGCCTCGCCAAACGTACCGATGGTGGTGACCCCCTCGCACTGCTTCCGTCGCTGCTGCTGATCTATGGCGAGGTCCTGCGGTCACTCGCTGATGCCGGTGCGATCTGGATCCAACTCGATGAACCTTGCTTGGCCACTGACTTGGAGGCAACGACGCAGGCGGCCTACCAGCGAGCCTACCAATATCTTGCCACCGTCGATCCACGTCTGCGCTTATTGGTGGCAACCTATTTTGGTGCACTGGGGGACAACCTCGCCACCGCATGCGCGTTGCCGGTGCATGGACTGCATGTCGATCTGGTGCGTGCACCGGAACAGTTGCCGGCAGTGCTCGATGCACTCCCGCCGGAACGCCTGCTTTCACTCGGCGTGGTCGATGGTCGCAATGTCTGGCGCAGCGACCTCGACCGTGCCATCGCCCTGGTCGGTCTTGCGCGGGCACGGGCACGCTCCGGCCCACTTCAGGTCGCCGCCAGTTGTTCCCTGCTGCATGTTCCAGTCGATCTGGACGAGGAACACCATCTGGATGAGCAGATCGCCGACTGGTTGGCGTTCGCGGTGCAAAAGCTCGCCGAGCTCGGTGTCATCGCCAGCGGATGCGAGCGTGGTGCGGCGGCGATTGCCGATGCCTTGACCACCAGCCGTCGGATGCGTGAGGAACGTGCGCGATCGCCGCTGGCGGTAGCGCCAACGGTTCGCGCACGCAGCGCCGCCGTCGCACCGGCAGACACGCACCGGCAGAACGTTTACCTGCACCGTGCCGTGGCGCAGCAAAACCGTCTCCACCTGCCGCCATTACCGACCACCACCATCGGCTCGTTCCCGCAAACCACCGCCGTGCGCGAGGCGCGTGCCGCGCACCGTAGCGGGACATTGGATGATGCTGGGTACCAGGACTTCCTGCGGCACGAGACCACCTGCTGTCTGCGGCGCCAGGAAGACCTCGGTCTCGACGTCTTGGTCCACGGTGAGTTTGAACGCACGGACATGGTCGAATATTTTGGCGAACTGCTCGACGGCTTCGTCTTCACCGGCAACGGTTGGGTGCAGAGCTACGGCTCACGCTGCGTGAAACCGCCGATCATCGTCGGCGATGTCAGCCGGCCACGACCGATGACGGTGGAATGGGCACGTTTCGCTCAGAGCCAAACGACCAAGCCGGTGAAGGGCATGCTCACCGGCCCGGTGACCATCCTCCAATGGTCGTTCGTACGTGACGATCTCGCACGTGATCAGGTCTGTCGTCAGATTGCCCTCGCCCTGCGCGACGAAGTGCAGGATCTTGAATCCGCCGGCATCGCCATCATTCAAGTGGACGAGCCGGCACTACGTGAGGGCCTGCCGCTGCGGCGCGCGGCCTGGGCAACGTACCTGCAATGGGCGGCGGAGTGTTTCCGCCTCGCCACCGTCGGCGTGCGGGACGACACCCAGATCCACACCCACATGTGTTACAGCGAGTTCAACGACATCATCGCCGCCATCGCCGAGCTGGATGCGGACGTGATCTCAATCGAAACTGCACGTTCACGCATGGAACTGCTCACCGCCTTCGAGCGCTTCCACTACCCCAACGAGGTCGGCCCAGGCGTCTACGACATCCATTCGCCCGCCGTGCCCGAGGTCGGCGCGATGGTCGCTCTGCTGCGGCGCGCCTGTCGCACGCTCAAACCAGAGCAGGTGTGGGTGAACCCGGATTGCGGACTCAAGACCCGCAATTGGCCGGAGGTGGGCGCGGCACTGCGCAATCTGGTGGCCGCCGCGCGGACGGTGCGGGCGGAGTTGGCGGCAAACGCGTCGGTCTCGTAATCCCTCCCCTGGGAGAGGCGAGCCCCA
>JANPLC010000421.1:0-9072 GCA_031426335.1 Planctomycetota bacterium | reverse complement strand
GGCGGTCCATCATCGCGCAGCGTGTAGACGATGCCCTGCTCATCAGCAGCGAGCGGTTCGCCCGCGAGGCCCTGCATGGGAACGCCGTCGGGATCGATGAGCGGAGAGAGGATGATCATGGGTGCGTTGGGATTCATGGCGCGAGTTCCTGGGGATAGAGGTAGCCGGTGATGCGGAGGTTGGCGCTAATCTGCGCGGTGGTGTTGCCGCTGTTCTTGGTCATCTCGACGCTGATCTTTTCGCCCGGCTCGAAGGTGCTGGGGAAGTCGATGATGTTGGATGAGTCCGACGGGTCTTGAATCGAGTCGCGGTTATGAAACGTGCCGATGTGGCCCATGCGGATCATCTTCGACACCACACCGTTGCCGTGGTTCGTTTCGATGGTGTCGCCGTCGAACCACAGCTTGTCATTGCGGTAGAGACGGAAGCCGAAGCAGACTTCGGAGTAGTTGCCGCACACATCGAAGTAGGCGAGTCGGGTGGTGTACTTGTGACCCTTGGGCACATACCAGTCGAGGACACGGCGCGTCCACAGACCGACAGGGAAAGTCAGCGATTCCTCGCCGGGCCAGTTGCAGGCGAAGCGAGCGCGCAGGTAAAACGGTTGCGCGGTGAGCGGTGGGAACAGATGTGGCGGATGCAGGCAGCGTTGCAGGCGTTGGCACCACTGCGGATCTCCGCAGCGATCTGCTAACGCGTCGGCCAGCGTGACACCTGCCTCTTCTAGTCCGCGTGAACTCGGAGCCGGGCCGGTGCTTGGCTGCGGTGACGTTCCCGGCGTGGCGGTTTCACCGCGACTGCACCGCTCGATCATCTCAGCGATGTCGAAAGAAGATGGGGGCGTGACAGGCGGCATGATCAGCGCAGCACCTTGTAGCCGAAGGCATAGAGGCTGACCGGGTTCACTGCGGCGGCGAGGTTGGTCAGTTCGATGGTCAGCGTCGCGTCATGTGGCACGAGCTGGGGACGCGGGAAGGTGAAGGGTTTCCACTGCGTGCCGAACAGCGCCTTGCTGTGCAATGCGATCTGGCCGATGGCGGTGCCGGAGAGGTGCGACCATTTGAGGTTCACCAGGAAATCCGACACGCCCTGACCGAGCAGGCCCATGGCCATAAAGTTGGCGTCGCCACCCACCGGCACGGGTTCGCTGATGGTGGCGTTCGCCAGCAGCGCGGTGGTGCCGATGCGGTTCACGCCCAGCAAGTAGGGATAGAGCCGCAGGTGCGGCTTCTGTCCAGCGGCCTCCATCATCGCGTCGGCCAAGTATAAGGTGTCCACCGACGGCCGTGTGGATTCACCAGGCAGACGAGGGGCACCAGCAGGGGTGACGGCAACAGCGCTCATGGGAGTTCTCAGGGGTGGAGATACAGGTGGGAGATGAGTCGGCGGATTTTGAATCCACCGCGTCTACCGCTCAGCGACACGCGTCGTGGAGCGGGGTTTCCGTTCGCGGCGATACGGCCCATGTTCTGGCAGAGCATGGACCCGGTTGATCGGCGTGATGACCTGGATGCCGTTGGGGAACGACAGCAGCACCTGTGGATGCGGAATGCGAGACCGCGCCCGTTTGCTGGTGGAGTCCGCCACCTCGATGTAGGCCAGCAGGTACTGGCCATCATCGCTCTCCCACAGCACCCGTTGTCCTGGGCGCAGGTGATAGCCGGCGCTGGTGACGGGGTTCTGACGAGTGCTGCGGGATCGCATGACAGCGACCCTTATTGCGCCGGGCGCATCAGCACGCCCTCGAAGGTCAGGGTCAGCGGCACCGTAGCGGAGAGCACCGCCGGGTTCTCGATGTCGATCGACGGTTTGAAGATCTGCTGCGGCGGGAGCAGGATCGGGTGATCCAATGAGTAGAACCCATCGCTGAATTCGCCGTAGAGGTTCAGCACGTCGCCACGCGTCAGCAGCAGCGACAGGGGCGCCTCGAAGAACGGTTTGTCGCCCACGGTCAGGGTGAAGTAACCGCGCTTCGACAGCACCTGGATGTCCGCCAACGTCGCGTCGGCAGTTGGAAGCACGCGGATGCCGGCCACCAGGTAATGGCGCGGATTGTCGAGTTGACTCTGACCGTCGAAGTTGGTGTACAGGCGCGAGCGGCCCTGTGCTCCTTTGAAGAAGGTGAATTTTCCAGGGCCAGTGATGTCGAGCTGGTCGTACAGTGGCTGGCTGATCTTCTGGAGTTTGCTGACCTGATCGGGCAGCTTCACGTGGCGGAGGATGTCTTTGTTGAACATGGGATGGTCCTAGGGAATGGATGGGGGTGGTGGATTGGTGGAGGCGGAACGTTGTTCGGCGCGTCAGGGTCGCACGAGCGAGTTGAGGGAATTGGATCGGCCCGTGAGTGGGCATCCGAGGCCATTGAGGTAGGTCATCACCAGCGGTTGGCCGGAGTCGGTACCGATGCCGGGGCCGGCGATGCTGTCGCTTGGCATGTCACCATCAGAGATTTCGCCGGGCTCGCCGTCGCTCATCATTCCGTCGTCATCGGCCAAGCCCTGGATCGAGCCGTCATCATCGGCGATGCCGTCGATGGAGAGCGGTTCGCCTTCGGCGACGCCCGAGAGCCAGTTCATCGGATTGGCGTTGCCACCCGCGCGGTACCACGGCTGCGCGGCCGAGGCGACCGCGGCGGCGACCTGGGGCTGGGCTTGGAGCGCCGGGGTGCGCAGCGCAACCTCCGCCGTCGCCGGGGAAACCAGCTTGTCCACGCCGGGGATCCTCGCGACGACCGGCGCAGTGGTGCCGGGCTTGGCCAGTTCGATGAGCGCCACCGCGAGGCCACCGGCCAGCATCTGCTGTCGGGTCTTCGCATCCTTGGGCAGCCGACTGAGCAGCAGCGCAGAACCGGCGTAACCGGCGAAGTTCACCAGTCGCGCCATGCCCGGTTGCATCGCCGGCATCACGCGACCGAGTTGGACGTTGAGCACGCCACCGGCCAGCGCGGTGCCGAGCGCACCGCCACCGAGATAGAGGAAGCCCTTTGGGGTTTTTCCGAGATCGGCGAGCGCGGCACCGAGTCCCTTGAAGTCGGCGATCATGCCACGACCAGCACTGGCCACACCGGGCGGATTGCGACGAGCGCGCTTTTTCGATGCCGACGGTTTGGACGCGGCGACTGCGAACTTCAGCGGCACCGAAACGGCGTGCTTGGGAGCCGCGCGCTTCGCCGTCTTCCGTGCGGCCTTGGCGCGAGCGGCGACGCGCTTGCGCACCGATGGCAGCACCACACCCGGATGACGCTGCGCCTGGAGTGCGGCACGATCACGGGCAACGATGGCCTCGGGGCCAGTGCGCCATGGGGTTTTCGCTCCCACGCGCCAGTAGAGGCTGCTGGGGTTGGTGCGGCGCTTCGCGGCGCGGGCTTTGGTCTTCTTCGGCATGGCTTTTCCTCGGCGGTTGGTGGTGCCACGCGGAGGATTACCGATGACGGCCAGAGCGAGGCCGGGAGGGTTGGTCATCAGTACGGCGGGCATGGCGACGAGTCATGGCCACCAGGAATCAGCCACCAATTGCCGGGAATGCCGTAAATCACCGTGCAAGAGTCGACCATGCCACGAGGCATGGCGATTCCCTTTCTCCCGTATTTTCAGCAGGTTAGGGAGTCGCGACGCAACGACCGAACGAGAGACAATGGATTCCTGCGGACACCAGATGCGTGAACGATAGCCTGCCGGAGTTCATTCACCGTTGTTGCCGACAACCGGCACGAAAGGGAAACCATGCTCCTCGCCACCGTTACCAGCCACAATCACGAGGCTCTGCACGACATCGACTCGCTCGACTTCAAGCAGATCGCCCACAAGGCGTTCCTCGCCGGAAAGAAGAATGCAGGAGCGACCACAGCGGACGCCATCGCCGTGGACATCAGTTCCTACAGGAACTTCCTCAAGCTCATCCTGCTCAACCCCGGCAAGGAGATCGTGCCGACGGAGGAGGTCGATGAAATATGGCACCTCCACATCCTGGATACACAGCGGTACCGTCGGGACTGTGAACGCATATTCGGCCAGATGCTGGAGCATTATCCGTATTTCGGTATCAACGACTCGCTCGATCAGAAAATGCTCCAACGCGCGTTCATGGAAACCAGAGATCTCTATCGGTCTACATTCACCGATGGGGCCTACGACAAATCCGACGCGAGCCGTTGCAAAGGACACGCATGCCACTCTCCATCACCATGTCGCTGCCGCAGTCCCGGAGCCTGCAAGTAGACGTTTACCGACCCCGGCATGGTTCATTGCAGCCGTGCCGGAGTCCGCGGGCCACTCGATGAAATCCCATCGCACAGGTAACGACCAATGATCATCTCCCCAACAATAATTCCCACTGAACCGCGTCCATTCCCACGCATATTACCTCATGCCGTCACTCGTGCCTATGAGCGTTTCCCGCGTCTTCGAGGTTTTACGCGAACACATTTGTGTCGTTATCTCCAGCGGAAGCTCTCTAGCGCAACCCACTATGCAGATAGCTACATCGTGGGGCATGAGTTTAGGAAGTTTCCGCTTGGGGATGGCACTCCGTTGGTGCTGGTCGTTGGTTGCGAAAACCATTGCGATCGGATCATTTCGGTCATGGACACCAAGACCGCTGATGGCTGTGGAGCCAACCGTGATCGGCGGATGCCATGACCATCATCCCGACCGAACAAGAATGGAAGTCAGGGATTGTCCTGTTGAAGGATGTTTGGGAACTCAGATTTTTCACGCAGTTGAATATCGTGTACATGGCGAAGAGCCTGCCGAAACAGATCATGAGCGCTGGTCGAAAACCGAAGGATCAGAATCAGTCTGATGAACTCGAACGGTTGGCGGCAAGTTTATACATCCCAGGAATTCCGCGCTTTCCTCCACCGATTCTGACGATCCCGGATGACGCGACTTGCAGTTGGCTACTGGCCACTCGCTACAGCTCCATGATACAGAGCGCCCTCGGCGAATTACTGTCCAAGGCCAGATCCAAGAACGACCGAACCGTTCTAACTTCCATCCTGTGCCTGCTTTTACTCGATCATCACTTTCGGGGAGTTCCTTCCGAATGGCTGGAGCCTGAGCGATCGACGGTTCATATTCCTGGGTGGTCAGTGACATTCATTCCGGGCAAAGAGCCAGTGCGAACCGAGAACAAACCGACGACGTTTCATCCGGCCGAATGCGAGGACAACTCTCCGGGATCCGAGTGGCGCATGGTTCGGCGCGTGCGTCGATGGGTGGCCAACATGAAAATCCGCCCAATGACAGACCGTCGTGAAAAGATCACGTCATCTGCGGTCACTCAGTTCTTTACTCTCCATGTAGCATCGTGCGCCAACAGGTCTCCCACTCTGATAAAGGCCGAAGACATCTTCGCCGATATTCTCGGAGACCAACGGGTTTCGGTTCAAAATAAAATGGAACGCGACACGAATGTGAGAAAGCTCCGTCAGTGGCACAGGGGAAGATTGCCGGACGAAGGCTGGGTTTGTGGTTTTAGGGCAGACTGGTCAGAAATTCCGAACAAGCACGATTTCTGGCTTCCGGAAAATGAATGCTTGCCATTGCGGAAGACCTCTGCCTACCCGTACCGGCTAGGACTTCCGAGTTCGCATGGAATCGGCAGCGAAAAGGCAGTTTGGATGGAGCGATATCGTCAGGCTCGCCTATGGTCAAGGATTCAGCGCCTCGTCGTCGGCATAAAAACAAACGCTGCTGCGACCGTGATTTCAGAGTTAATGTCCATTGATCCGTTTGCTGTCGATTCCCGTTTAGACGAATTACGATTAATCCAACAGCGATTGGGCATTGTCGATCGAACGGATTCTTCCGCGGACAAGTAATCACCCAATGAGCCAGTCTCGAAGAAAGTAGGAATTCCTCCGTCTGCGGTTGATGAACAAATGGCCAAGACTGTCGACATCGAGACGCGGCATGAGCGACTCAGAATAGGAGCTCGACGCTTTCGGAGTAACTCGTCCATGCCCACGCTCACCCCGATCTCCGAACTGATGAACCCAGTGATGCGATCCCTTGCTGGGACTGCGGATACCAGCGGCGGTATACGTCGCCGATTCGATGAGGCCCAGCATGCGCACTTCACCGCTTGGTGCTGACCATTCCATCGGCCGCGCTTGCTCCGGCGCTGCGCCATGAAACTTCTGATGGCGTCGCACATCGCCACGCCTGGCAAGTGTACCTTCGCCGCGCCCTGGTCGTAACACCACTAGGTCGCGGGTATCTGACTTCCACGCCAACCACTGTTCGTGCTGTGGAGTGACCCGCAGTCGCTGGCCCTTTGCATTGCGGATGATCAGCTCCACCAGACGACCCAGACCAATCACGGTGGAGGCCGCAGCGCTCATGGCGTTGCCTTGCGCTGCCTGTTCAGCCACACCCATGCACCCGCACCAATCAACAGGAGTAGGCCGACATCTTCCGTGGCGCGAGTGACGCCACGGCCGAGCGCGTAGCCCGCTGCACCGCCGGCCACCGCACCTCCGCCGAGCAGCAACAGTGGGATGAGCAATGGCAGTGCTCCGAGACCATCCAGGTTCTCCGCCGCTGGATCGAAACCATCAGCGCGATTGATCGGGAACGCTTTTCGGATGACTGGATTCGGAGCCTGCCAGCCTGCGGGCTTGTCCGCCATGATGGGATCGAGCGGAATCCATCGACCTCGGATGTTGGCTTCCAGATAGACGTGGCTGAATGCCTGGGGCGAATAGCCGATGGTGATGAATCGCGTGGGATGACCGAGAGCGCCAAGGAGGGCCGCTTCAAGTACGCTGAAATCGTCGCAATCGCCGGCCTGATTGACGAACGCGGTGTGCTCTGGCGCCTGCACCGTTTCCTGCCCAACCGGATCGCGCGTGTAGCGGATCGAGGTCTGCACCCAGTGATGGATGGCCATGACCTCAGCCAGGTAATTTTTTCCGGCAATACCGGCGCCCTGAACGATGGCCAACGCCAGGGCGCGGATGCGCTCAGAGCGCGCGCCCCACTCGCCCATCGCGAGTCTGGCCATGATCGCCACCGTCTCAGCGGTGCCGCGTTTCCCCTGGCTCAGGGTTGAGCGATGAACCTGGGCAGGTGGCGATAGGGCGAGCGGCATGCGGCGAATGGTGCCAAAAGGGCCTCACCACCAATCACCCAGAATGCCAGAAATCCGTAGATCGCTCGGTGTAGGAGAGAGGGTCTACATCGCCGCAGGAGCGTGCTTGGAATCAGATGACGTGGAGGTAGCCTGCTTGGATCATGTCCGATTCATCACTTCCTAGCCGTGATCCTCGTTCACGTCCACCAGGGACGACTCTGCACGTCTTCGGCCACAGCCCCGTTCTCAATTCGGGCAGCGCACCCGCGTCGAACCAGACCCTGGGCGGGGCGCAGCCGGATAACTCTCTGCGAGGGAATCTCAGCCATTGGCAACCACCCTCTCGCAATTGAATTTGATGGGGAGGCCCACCATTCCACGCAAATGCTGTTGTGGATGTATTCCGGAATCTCACGGTCGACTCATTATGCTCAATGATGTGAGGTACGTCAGATCGCTTCAAATTCGAGACCGGTGCGATGGTTACCCATTTACCATACCGTCCATCAGCAAGTTGGATGCCTTGGAATTCCACGACAAGGTGACCTACATCATCGGAGACAACGGCTCGGGGAAATCTACCATTTTGGAGGCCATCGCCATTGCGTTGAGAATTAACCCAGAAGGAGGAAATCGAAATACACGGTTCTCCTTACTCAACACTGAATCGGAACTTCATAAGCACATCACCGTCGTCAAAACAGGGAAGCGCATCCCGGATGCATTTTTCTTGCGCGGTGAAACGCTCTTCAACTTGTACGTCGCTGCTCATAACGACGCAGTCGAGAACCCGGGATTTACTTGGAGCATTCACGGTTATGGGAATCTCAAGAATCAATCTCATGGAGAAGGCCTTTTGGAACTGATCGCCTCCAAAATGCATACGGGCGTCTACTTGTTCGATGAGCCAGAGGGCGGACTGGGAGTTGATAGGCAGATGCAGTTTCTATCCGAGGTTCACCGGCTGGTTTCCAATGGCTCTCAAGTCATCATCTCCACGCACTCCCCCATCGTGCTCGCCTATCCAGATTCGCTCATCTATCACTTATCAGATACGGGCGCGGCCCTCGTGGAGTATGAAACGACGAAGCCGTTCAGGTTGACGCATCTTTTTGTCTCGCACTATCAGCGGATGCTCAAAGAACTCCTCGATAATCCCTGACCTAACGAGGGCTAACCGCTTTTCTGCGCAGTATGCCCTACTCTACTTCAATTCCTCAGTCGACCTACGATGTTACATCTGTCAGAATCGGTGACCGAAGAGGCGCAGCAAATCACGCGCGCGCGGATCGGTGGCCAGCCAACGCTCCAGGGCCAGGGCCGCGATCCGATGCGCTTCCACTTCACGCGCAGCGGAGGCCAGTCGCATCACGTCGAGTGGCCCCAGCGTCAGGTGCCCCCGCAGGGCATTCGCCAAGGTTTGCGCGATTAGTTCTTCTGCCGGCGTGCGAGGCTTCATCGCGCCTCCGGCGCTAGTTTCCGGCGGTAGAATTCCGCCTTCTCGATCATGCGGCGAACGTGGCGGGGAATCTCTTTGGGTTGCCAGTGTTCTCGCACCCATTCGCCATGAGCATCCTTCAGTTCCCCCATGATCCGATCATCGGTGAGCCCCGAGTCGTAGGCATCGAGCACAGTGCGCACGATGTCGGCCTCGTCCGGGTCTTCCTCCAATCGACCACCACGGCGACGGAATCCGAATGGCGGACGACCAGCGGATGCCTGCGCGGGCTCCGTAGCAGCAGGCGATGTCTCGGCCGTAGGAGCGGGCGGAGCAATCACATCGCTGTCGGATTCATCGCCACCGCCGTCATCAGCGAGTTCGTCCGCCTGATCGTCCGACGCGTCGGTCGCATCGTCGCCGGTGGCGGCCTCATCCAGCGGCCACATGCAGATGGTCACCAGCGGTGGTTCGGTATCCGCCGTGATTACCGGTTTGCCCGCAGCAGCGGCTAAGACGCGGGCAAGACGATCCTGGTCATCCGCGCCGACGTCGCCGCC
>JANPLC010000420.1:0-10431 GCA_031426335.1 Planctomycetota bacterium | reverse complement strand
CATCATCACCACCGATGCCGAGCTGGTGCTCGGCGCTCCCAGGCTACGCGCGCACGCGGCTCGGCGGTGCGCCGTGCATGCGTTTCCATGCGCGCGCAAAGGTATCTGCGCTGGGAAAACCACAGCGATCAGCCACTGCCGCGACACTCAGGCCATTGTTCAACAAGCCTTCCGCCAACCACAACCGCGCCGTCGCGATGGCGTCCTTCGGTGGCACGCCGTAACCCTCAGTGAAAATGCGGTAGGCCTGCGCGCGGGATAGGCCGCTGGCGCGAATCAGATCTTCGACCGACACGCCACGGTGCAGGTTCGACCACAGCCGCGCGATCATGCGTTGCAGCGCGGGGTTGGCGAACGGCAGGTCATCGACCGATTCACTGAGAATCTGTTTAATCAGTTCGCTGAAACCGGCGATCCGTCCCTTGTCATCCGGAGCGGCGAGCGCGGCCTCCATCAGGCGGCGGCTGGGCTGACTTGGCAGACGACCGCGCCATTCACGATCCGGATCGCCGAGCAGGACATCGCTGCACGCCGGCAAGAAACCCTGGCCGAACCACACGCTGCCACGCCGCAACGGTTCGTGGCGATGCCACACACCGGCACCGATGATCAGCGCCTGACCTGGCTGCAGATCGACGGTTTTCCCAGGCGAGACAATGCGCACCACGCCATCGAGGCAGATCACTGAGGTCGGCGTGACGTGCAGATGGCCGTCGCCGGTCAGCGGCGGCGACGGGCCGTCTTTCCATACCACCACCTGAGAGAGTTTCCCAGGAAGGTCATCGATCAGTCGCCACCAGCGTCGGAAGGTTGGGTCCATGAGTGCCTGCAATATGTCTCGTACCCGCCGGAAGGAAGATCGTTGCAGCCCAAGGCTAAGCGCGCAGGCGGTACACCTCGCCCGTACTGTCTTCCGCATGCTGACCGTGTCGCCCATCCGTCGTCTTCGTAGTCGCCCTAGCCATCGCCCTGGCTGTCGCATTGGCCATCGCCCACAAGACAGAATGGAATTCCCATGAGCGCGGTCGCCACCGATCTTTCTGTCGTGCGCGCGCTTGGCCTTGGTGCCGAGGCGACTGAACGCACCGCGACCCTGCTGACCCAGGCACGCCAAGCCCTCGGCGGCGAGCCGGCCTGGGCTTGGTGGGTTCCTGGACGCATTGAAGTACTCGGCAAACACACCGACTACGCCGGCGGTCAAGTACTCAACTGCGCCACCGATGTGGGCATGGTCGTCGTCGCTCGTCCCCGTCGCGATGCGCTGGTGAAGGTTCGTAGTCTTGGCCAGACGGTCGAACTGCCGCTGGCGGTAACCGCCGTTGGTCAGGGCGGAATGTCAACCTATATCGCTGCCGTGGCGCGACGTTTGGCGCGGCATTTCCCTGGGATCAGTACCGGCGTGGATCTGAGCATCGCCGCCAATCTCCCAGGCGCATCGGGCATGAGTTCGTCTTCCGCGCTGGTGATCTCGGTTCACCTCGCGCTCGCCGAAGCCAATCGCCTGCGTGAGCGTCCGGAGTACCGCGCCGGTTTTGCCAATGAGGAAGATCTGGTCCCCTACCTGGGCTGTCATGAAAACGGCGCCGGTTATCGCCAATTCGCTGGTGAAGCCGGCGTCGGCACCAGTGGCGGTTCGCAGGATCACGCGGCTATTTTATTGTCGCGCGCTGGTCAGCTGAATCAGTGGTCGTTCTCGCCCTTCCATCGCCTGAGCACGGTCGCATGGCCAAATGATTTGGTGATGACGGTGGCAGTGAGCGGCGTGCTGGCGGAGAAAACCGCCGCCGCCTGCGCGCACTTCAACCGCGTCGCGGATCGTGTGCGGGCTGCCGCTGCGGCATGGAATTCCGCCTCCGAACGCAACGATGCGTCGATTGGCGCGGCGATCCTCACCTGCGATGCGTCGACCGTGTTGGCCGCGATCCGCGATCCCGACCTGCGGCTGCGAGCGGAACAGACCATCATCGAAACCACCGAGATCGTCCCTGGTGCGGTCGCCGCGTTGGCCACCGGCGACACCGCGCGTTTCGGCACACTGACCGCACGTTCGCAGGCAATGGCCGAAACCCACCTGATGAACCAAATTCCAGAAACCATCGCGTTGGTCGCCAGCGCGCACGTTCATGGTGCGGTCGCCGCGTCCAGTTTCGGCTCCGGTTTTGGCGGTGCCGTCTGGGCCGCGTTCCGGCGAAGTGACGATGGCTCAACTGCGTGGCTGGCGGATTACCGTCGACGTTTCCCACAGCACGCCAACGTCGCGACATTACACCACATTACGCCTGGGCCGGGTGCCACCGCACTCGAACTGACATGATCCGCCGCGCCAGCAAGCACCTCGACGTGCCGATGGGGCGACGCCTCGACTGGCGTTCAGCGGCGACGGCGCGTCTGCGTGCGATTGGTGACGACGACGGCGCACCGCCCACCACCATCGCTGTGATGGCGGACACCGACGCCCTGACGGTGCGCTTCACCTGCCGCGCAACGCGGCTGAATGCACGCATGCTCAACGATGGTGATCCGCTCTATCTCGAAGACGTGGTCGAAGTGTTCCTCTGGCCCGGCAACGAACCCGCAGTGTACCTGGAATACGAAGTCTCGCCGCTCGGTCGTGACCTCTGTTTGCTCTGTTGCCAACGTGACGGCCGCATCACGCGCTCGCGGCCGTGGGGAACATCCACCGCAGAGAAACCCGCCTGTACGGTCACCGTCCAAGGTGGCCCTCAGAAACCACTGGCAGCAATCCGTTCGTGGAACGCCGAACTGCGCATCCCCTTCGCAGCGCTGGCTGGCGTAACAGCGGCACCGACACCCGGCACGCAGTGGCGCCTCAACTGCTACCGCATCGATCACGCGGACGGTACACCACGGCACCTTGCCTGGGCGCCACCACCGATGATCGACTTCCATCATCTTGATAGCTTTGGCACCATCTGTTTTGTGGGGCGGGCATGAGCATCATCTACGCTTTCCGCCGCCCCTGCGGGGCTTGGTCTAAAACTGGTTGCGATTCCCGGGGTTTCACCCCGGGCTTTCTTCGGGGCGCCCCTGCGGGGCTCACGATAGAGAACACCAGACTTCCGGACTTCCAGCAGAGTTCCTATTCAGCCGGACTTCCGGATTCTCACCATCGGAGCACCCTATGAGTTCCACCCCTGCTGGCATTGCGCGGTACCGCACGTTGTTGCTGATCATCTCCGGCATGGGCGGGGCGCTCTACGGCTATGATCTTGGCATCATCGGTGCGGCGTTGCTGTACATCGACAAGAGCATCGCGCTGAGCGAGCAACAGACCTCGCTGATCGTCGCGGCGGTGTTGTTTGGCGGAACCATCTCGTGCCTGCTGGCTGGCGTCCTCGCCGATCTCTTCGGGCGGCGAACCATCGCCATCGTCAGCGCCGTGCTTTTTCTCATCAGCGTCGCGTTGATTTGTTTCGCCAACGGTTTCCTGGCGCTCATCAGTGGACGCCTGCTGCAAGGTCTTTCAGCCGGCATGATCATTCTGGTCATTCCGCTTTACCTTGCGGAATGCCTGCCGGCCAACGTGCGCGGTCGCGGCACGGCGATCTTCCAACTGGCCCTGACTATCGGCATCATGGTGGCAATGGCAGTGGGAGCAGGCTTCGCTGCCCATGTCAATGCGATGGCCATCTCTACTGACGAAATCGCCATGGCCTCCGCTCGTGATTTCGCCTGGCGGGCTATGTTCGCCACCGTCGCCGCCCCTGGCCTGCTGTTCCTACTCGGTTGTTTGTTTATCGCCGAATCGCCGCGCTGGCTGCAACGCCGCGGGCGCACCGATGAGGCACTCGCGGCGCTCAGCCGTTCCTTGCCAGCGCACGAGGCGGGCACGGAGCTGGCCGGCATCGCCCAGAGCACGCCAAGCGTGGGTGTGCCCCAGGATCCGTTGTTCCAGCGCCGCTACATCCTGCCCTTCATGCTGGCGTGCGCGGTGCTCGCACTGAATCAGGCGACCGGCATCAACTCACTGCTGCAATACGTGGTGGTCATCATGTCGCAGGCCGGACTCGGCGAGGCCGACGCCGCCAACGCCGGGTTGGGCATCACCGTCGTCAACGTGTTGTTCACCATCGTCGCGCTGATCCTGGTGGAGCGCAAAGGCCGCACCTTCCTGCTCAAGCTCGGCACCAGCGGCATCATCATCTCGCTGGTGCTCTGTGCCTTCGTCTTCAACCGGTTCGAATCGCAGGCTGCCGACATCACCGCCGAAGTTCAGACGCAGGTCACCGCCACCGGCCTGACCCGCCCGGTCGAGAGCAAAGACGGCGTTCCGACACGCCTGACGGTCCTCTACGATGTCGGTGACGGCGCCAAGTTGGTGAGTGTCAGTTCAGTGGAGAAAGAACCGGTCCTGACGCTGGCGGTGCCGAAGGACGGCAAGCTCACCATCGTACGCGCACGCAGCGGTCCGCAGCCGGATGCCTCCACCGGTTGGCTCGCAATGGGCTGCTTCATGCTCTACATCGCCTCGTTCGCTGTCGGCCCGGGCGTGTGCGTGTGGCTGGCGATGTCGGAACTGATGCCCAACCGCATCCGTGCCACCGGCATGGGCGTCGCGCTGCTACTCAACCAGGGTGTGGCCACCTGCATCGCTGCGGTGTTCCTGCCAACCGTCGGTGCCTACGGCTACGCGGCGATGTTCCTCGCCTGGGGCGGGGCCACGGTGGTGTACTTCCTGATCGCCGCGTTCGTACTGCCCGAAACCAAAGGTCGCACGTTGGAAGACATCGAACGGGGATTCGACAAACGCTGAACCGCGTAGAATTCAATCGGACATCAGCAGGAGTCGCGGAGACAGCGGCGTCTCCTGGAAGGCGATGTCGCCATGGGGCATGGTGTCGCAGGCCCCTTCCCCGTGGCACGGGCGTCTCGCCCGTGGTTGTCTGTTGGATTTTTATAAGCACGGGCGTCTCACACGTCTCACGTCTCGCCAGTGGTTGTCAGTCGTGTTTGAATACACCTCACGGGCGAGACGCCCGTGCCACGGGAGAAGGACAGCCAATCCACCGTCAACGCCTTGGCCATTGATTCGGTATACCGTCCTGGAAACGGTATACCGAACTATGATCGCCCGCCCCAAGACCCTGACCCGTACCGATGCCACCGTGGACCGCCTGCGGGCGGACATTCTGGAAGCGACTCTTGCTCCTGGGGATGCCCTGGCAGAGGCCGCCGTGGCCAAACGGCTGGGCGTCAGCCGGGTGCCGGTGCGGGAAGCGTTGTTCACGTTGGAGCGTGAGGGCTTGGTGGAGTTCTCTGCCACCGGGCGGGCGTTCGTCAAAGAGCTAACGGCCCGCGATGTGCATGAACTCTACGCTATGCGTCAGACGCTGGAGCCGTTAGCGGCACGTTTGGCGACACCGACGATCAAACGGGATGCGACTGTGCTGGAGGCGAACGTCGCGGCGACGGCGCGGGCCACCTCGCTGCGCGAGGTCACCCGCTTGGATATGGAGTTCCACGAACTGATCTTGATGGCCGCCGGTAATGCGCGCCTGCTGAGCGCGTGGCGTGCACTGCGCTGGGAGCTGGGTCTGTGGCTCGGCCAGTTCCACCGTCTGCGCGAATCGCGCACGCAAGATGTGCGCAAGGAGACCGTACGGTCGCACACGGAACTGCTCGGCATGTTCCGCACCCGCACACCGGCGACCTGCGAAGAAGAGATCCGTCGTCATGTGGTGAGTTGGAAGATTTGGCTGCCAAAGGTCGACGACAGCGTGAGCGGGGACTAAACATGAAAAAGAAGCTGCGAGCTACGAGCTGCGGCCTGCGAGTTGGACAGCCAACCGCGATTTCGATTTCTTCCAAACTCGCAGCTCGCAGCTCGCAGCTCATAGCTCCTTTCGCAGTCGCGTTGCTAACCATCTGCATGAGTGGAGTGCTCACCAGCGCAGAGATCCCCTTCACGGAAATAAAACCAATCGTCGACGAGTTCTGCCTCACTTGCCACTCGACCAAGAAGCAGAAGGGCGACTTTGACCTGGAGATTCATGCCTCGGCAGAAGGAATGCGTCGGCATCCTAAAGTCTGGCAACACGTACTCGGGCAGATGAACGACGCTGAGATGCCGCCGAAAGATAAGCCGCAGCCGACGCCGGAGCAGCGCGAGAAGTTGCTGACGTGGATCCGCACATCGCTTGATGCCGTAGCACGTGAACGCACGGGTGATCCAGGTCCGGTGGTGTTGCGGCGCCTGTCGAATGCGGAATACACCTACACCATCCGCGATCTGACTGGCATCGCGACGCTCGCTCCGACCAAGGAGTTCCCCGTCGACGGTGCTGCTGGCGAAGGCTTCACCAATACCGGGATGTCGTTGGTGATGTCACCGGCGCTAGTGACCAAGTTCCTTGACGCGGGCAAGGACATCGCGCGCCATGCGTTGCTGGTGCCCGACGGCATCCGTTGGACCGCTGGCACCAGTCGACGTGATGGCACTGATGATCTCTTGAAAGACATCCGTGCGTTCTATGCGCGTTACACAGTCGTTGGCGAGTCCGGCACGGTGAACTTGCAGGGCATCAACCTCGACCGTTCGCATGGCGCGAAGCTGCCACTCGACCGCTATCTCAACGCCGCGTTGGAACTACGTGATGGCGGCAATCTGGACGCCGTCGCGGCCAAACATCGTCTGAGCGCGAAGTACCTGCGCTCGCTGGAGGAGTACCTCACGGCCAAGACCGATGCGGATGCGGATGCGGGCCTGCGCGGTCGCTGGCAAAACGCCCGCGCTAAGGACATCCCGACGCTAGTCGCCGAGGTCGATCGTTGGCAGAAGGTGCTGTGGAAATTCAATCCGGTGGGCAAGGTCGGCTGGCCCAAGGGACCGGCGCGGTGGATGGAGGCGATCTCGCCGCTGGCCGCGCGCCACGAAGTGAAACTCAAACTCCCGGACAAGAACGATGGAAACGATCAACTGATTTCGTTGGTCGCCGAAGACGCTGGCGGCGGGATGAAACCCGGCATCGTCATTTGGCAGGAACCGAAGCTGATCATTGCCGGTCGTCCACCGGTCTTGCTCAAAGACGTTGCGACCGTCGTCGATTCAAACCTGCGCTTCGGCAACCATCCAACGGATGCCGTCATCGCTGTCAGTGATCTTGCCGTGCGCGCACCGGCGGTCATCACGCTGCGGATTCCTGGCGCGCTGGCGGCCAAGGCCGAACTGGTGGCGAACGTGACCTTGTCTGGCGGCAGCGATGCCCATGCCGTACGCGCCCGTCTCGTCACCGGTGCGCCGTCACTGACCCAGGTCGACTGGTGGAGTGGAGACCCCGCAACGCCGTTGCTGACTCAACCAGAGGGCACTGCTCATCGTCGGATTTCCACCGTAATCACCGATCTCCAGCGGCTGTTCCCCGCCTCGGTCTGTTACACGCGTATCGTGCCGGTGGACGAGGTGGTGACGCTGACGTTGTTCTTTCGCGAGGATGTCGAACTGAAACGTCTGGCGCTGAACGATGCTGAGACGGCAGAACTCGACCGTCTGTGGCAACAGTTGCACTTCATAAGTCAGCAGGCACTCATCCAGGTCGACGCTTTCGAACAGCTCTGGCAGTACGCCACCCAGGATGGTGATCCCGCATCGCTTGAACCCATGCGCAAACCGACCGCCGAGCGCGCAGAAGAGTTCCGTCGCTACCAAGTGGCGTGTGAGCCGAAGCAACTCGACGGCATCATCGCCTTTGCCGATCAGGCCTACCGTCGGCCACTGACGGATAGCGAGCGCGCCGGACTACGCTCGTTGTACCAAACGCTGCGAACACAAGAGATCCCGCATGAAGAATCCATCCGGCTCGTACTGGCACGCGTACTGGTCAGCCCTGGGTTCCTCTACAAGGCGGAACGTCCGGCGCCGGGCAAGGATCAGCGTGCCGTCAGTGGCAGCGAACTCGCCACACGTCTGAGCTACTTTCTGTGGTCGTCGCAGCCGGATCAGGAACTGCGTTCACTGGCTGAGTCGGGTCGCCTGAACGAAGCCGAGGTGCTGACAGCACAAGTGCGACGCATGCTGGCGGAGGAACGCGCCGAGCGTCTGGCGCTGGAGTTCGGGCTCGCGTGGCTGCACCTGCACGGCGTCGATACCTTGGATGAGAAGAGCGAACGGCACTTCCCGACGTTTACCGCGCTGCGTGGTGACCTGCATGAAGAAGCGGTGCGCTTCCTTGCCGACCTGCTGCAGAACAACCGCTCGCTGCTAAGCGTGATCGATGCCGACCACACCTTCCTCAATGAGAACTTGGCGAAACACTACGGCATCCCAGGCATCACCGGCAGCGAGTGGCGCCGCGTCGATGGCGTGCGCAAACACCACCGCGGTGGTGTGCTCGGCCTCGGTGCCGGCCTGGCGAAACATGCAGGTGCCTCGCGCACCAGTCCGATCCTGCGCGGCAATTGGATCGCTGAGGTATTACTCGGCGACAAGCTGCCACGTCCGCCGAAAGGTGTGCCGCAGTTGCCGGAAGACGAGAACGCCGCGCGCATGACCATGCGTGAAATCACCGAACGCCACACCGCCGATCCCAATTGCTCCAGCTGCCACGCGCGCATCGATCCCTACGGCTACACCATGGAATCCTTCGACCCCATCGGTCGCTGGCGTGACAGCGATGTGCCGGACAAGCGGCTCGATACCAAAGTGAAAGTGCCCGACGGCAGCGAGATCGATGGCGTCGAGGGATTGCGCGCCTACCTGCTGGGCAAACGCCGCGAGGCCTTCGTCCAGCAGTTCTGCCGCAAACTGCTGGGCTTTGCTCTGGGACGGGGAACCCAACTGTCGGATGAGCCGCTGCTCACTGAGATGCAGGCCAAGCTGGCAGCGAACAACTATCGTGTGACCATCGCCATCGAAAGCATCGTCCAGAGCCGCCAGTTCCGCGAGATCCGCGGACGTGACGCGACGGTCGAGGAATGAAGCCTTGAATCGAACACAGAGCACCAGAGCACCAGAAGCCAATACCATGGAAGCTCAGACAAAGGAAACGCTCTCACTGAGAGAGTCTTTTCCGAACCACTTGGCTGTCCGCTCTGGTGCTCTGGTGCTCTGTGTTCACATCCTTCCCACGCTCGGCTAATCGGAGCGATCCCATGCGCAGCCCCCTCTCCTACCGCATCTCCCGCCGCACCATGCTCAAAGGCCTCGGTGTCACCATGGCGCTGCCGTGGATGGAATCGCTCGCCTGGAGCGAAGATCCCAAGGCTGCCGCCAACGGTGAGGCGCCGGTGCGCTTTGCTGCGCTGTTTTCTGGCAACGGTTTTCACGGCAAGGAATGGTGGGCCAAAGGCGAAGGCGCCGGCATGGAACTGGGGCAGGTGCTGACACCGATGGCACCGCTCAAAGAAAAGATGCTGTTCATCCGCGGCCTCTACCACGCCGAAGCGACCAAGGGCAACATCCACAGTTCGCAGACCGGCAACATTCTGTCAGGCGCCCCCCTCGCCTCCGGTGGTGAGATCCGTTCCGGCACCAGCATGGATCAGGTGCTGGCCAACCGCTTTGGGGCAGCGACCAAGGTGCCGAGCCTTGTGCTCGGCTGCGAAAAATCGAATCCGTCGGTGCACAAGAACTACTCGATGCTGTACAGCTCGCACATCTCGTGGAGTTCACCAACGACGCCGACGCCCTTGGAGATTTATCCCGCGCTGGCGTTCGATCGCTTGTTCAAGGACGGCTCTGATCGCGGTGACCGCAGCGTGCTTGATGCCGTACAAAAGGACGCCGGCGGCCTGCGCAAAGACCTCGCCAGCGGCGATCAGCGCAAACTGGATGAATACCTCGACTCCGTGCGCGAGGTTGAAAAGCGCATCGAAAATGCGGGGAAACGCAGCGAATTGCAAGGCTGGAAGCCGACGCTCGATCAGCCGAACATGAAACGTCCAGCTGACGGCATCCCGCAAGACATCTGCGAGCACATGAAGCTGATGTGCGACATCCTGGCGCTCGGCTTCCAGACCGACACCACGCGGTACGCCACGCTCAAGCTCAACAACGACCATTCGTCACTGCGTTTTCCCCACCTGAACGTCGACTACATGATCCACCACCTGCTGTCGCACAACGACACGCCGGACTGGCTGAAGGTGAACCAGTTCTTCCTCGAACAGGTCGCTTATCTCGCGAAGCGCCTCGACTCCATCCAAGAAGGTCCACGCACGCTGCTCGACAACAGCATGCTGCTTTACTGCTCAAGCTTCATGGTCGGTGGTCAGCACAACAACGATCAGTTGCCGATCATCGTGCTCGGTGGTGGCGGTGGGAAGATCAAGGGCGGGCGGATCCTCGACTACACCGGTAAACCGGATCGCCAGATGTGCCGGCTGTTCTTATCGCTGATGGATAAGGCCGGACTTAAGATGGAGAAGTTCGGCGATGCGACGGCCCCGTTGGCGGAGATTTGATCGAGAAATGAC
>JANPLC010000419.1:0-7702 GCA_031426335.1 Planctomycetota bacterium | reverse complement strand
GTACTCGAACAGGTATTCGGGGTACTGCTCGCGGTAGGCGGCGGCGCAGTCGTTCAGGTACGGCTCGGCTCCCCGGATTGCTGGCGGGCTGCCGGTCACCTTTTCTTTTTTGGCGGAAATTTTTTCTTTTGGGGGCAAAGGCGGGCTTTCAGGGGAATCGGTTTTGCTTTCCGGCCCTTGATCCGAAACCGAATTTCCAGAAACGGCCCCTGTTTTTATTGTGTCTTTTATTGATTCCTCTTTATTTGATTTTTCTTTCTTTAATTGTGTCGGGTTTTCAAGTTCTTGGTTTTCAGGAAGTAGAAAATCAACATCTTGAAAACCAGTATCCGGGTTTTCTGGAAGTGGTTTTTCCGTGTCCGGGTTTTCCAGAAACAGGTACTCCCAACCGGCGATGCGCGCGCCCTCACGCAAAACCTGCCGCCTGCAATATCCGGCGGCAATCAATTCTGATATTGTCGCGTACATGGCTGCCTTGCCCTCCTTGCAGATGGATACCATGCCCTGCACGGTGAAGTCCCAGTTTTCTGGCAGGCCCATGACCATGGCCAGCAGTCCCTTGGCCTTAAGTGACAGGCTGGTATCGCGCAAAAACACGTTGCTTATTGTCGTGTAGTTGCCGTTGCGCTCGAGTCTGATGCGGTTCATGTGCTTTCAGTTTGCGGCCTGAGCCATTTTGGTGATTATCTCTTCGATACTCTCGCGGGTGTAGAAGTCCTCAGACCGGTACGTGCCAGTGATTTTCACCATCACCTCTCCGGTGGTGTCGGTGATGATGGTGAACACACTGTCAATGCTGCGAATATTCTTGATGGCCAGCACATCGTCGCAGGTGGTGAAGGCGATGAAGCCCTTTGGCAGTGGCGGTATGTCAGTTTTCATAGTCCACGGTTTCGGCTTGGGCTTCCATCGCCTTGTTTATCTCGCTTTCAAGTCCGGTAATCATCTTTTCCGCTCTCTCGTGGGTCATACCCTTGAGTCCGGGATATTTTTTGAGCGCATTTTTGCGGTAGCTGTTGAAAATAGGCATGGCCAGCATCTCGGCTATCAGTTCGAGTTGTTCCGCCGTGGCTGCCGGTGGTGGCGGTGCCGACTTGGCGGCTGCCTGCTTAGTTGCGGGCTGCACAGACCCCGCGTGTCCGTCATCATCATCCACGTTCAGGCTCAGCACGGCGCACAAGGCGTAGCGTCGCTGGTAGGTGATCGCGCTGCCAATGCCTTGGGGCGTTGCCTGGGCTGGCGGCATCTCGTAGGTTTCTTCCAGCCATTCGCCCGAAATGTGGCACAGGCGGGTGGTCAGCCCGCTTCGTCCGGCTGGCATCTGGATCACGCACAGCCCCGCCGATGTCAGCGGGGCTGTCACCGCATCCAGGATGTCGGGCAGGCTGGCATAGGTTGACTTGAAATGCGGGTTCTTGCTGTCCTTCTTGACCTTGCCCACGCTGCCGTGAAATTCAATAAGTGCCTTGTATATGGCTGTAACCGATTCGGATGTCTTCATTTCTGGGGTTGTGGGGATTAAGTTTTGTTTTTTTAGGAACCGTAACCGTAACCGTAACCAGAACCGTCACCGTAACCGTCACCGAAACCGTAACCGTAACCGTCACCGAAACCGAAACCGTCACCGTAACCGTCACCGTAACCGTTTCGAAGGCCCTTGGCGGTCAGGACTGCCGTCAGTTCCATTTGGGCGCCTCGGCCACGTAGATCACCGACGAGCGCGGCAGATGGACCACGCCGACCGGATCGGTGACGGTCTCGCTCTGACGACCTTCCAGGCACAATTGCCCGAGCCCCTTCGTCGTCCCCCACTTGCGGATAGTGCTCGCCTCCTTGAGCGACAGGCCGGATTCATCGTTGCCGACGATCTGACCGACGAGCACGTGTCCGTATGCGGCCACAACGATGTGCCAGAGGATGGGCGCGGATGAGGTCTTGGTGAACATGCTGAATACTCCTGTTTTCGCCGTTGTTTGGCGTGGTTAGTGTTTGGTGCCGAAAAGTCTGACACGCCCAGCCTTCAGGCGCGTCGCGTAGTGACCGAGCATCGTTTCCTGGTTCTTCCACCCACCGGCGGTCTGCACTTCAAGCGGGCTGTTGCTGCGGTTCTCCAACGCGAGCGTCGCCCACGTGGCGCGCAGTGCGTGCGCGTACCCAGGCAACTCCGCGCGCCGGAACACGTCCTTCGCCCACCAACTGATCACCTGGGGCGATGGCGGGTTGCCGCGTTCATCCGCCAGTACGAACTCGTCGCCGCCGTGCTGGCGGCGCTCGCGCTCGAACCATGGCCGCATCGCAGCATGCAACTGCACCATGCGCTTCTTCTGGCCCTTGCCGATCACGTGCAGCACTGCCGGCGCGGCTTGTTGACCGCGGCGAGCGTAGCGCATGTCGCCCCACCGCATCCGCGCGACCTCGCAGGCACGCAGGCCGTGCAGGCTCATCATCATCAGCGCAACGAACTGACGCAGGGGGCGAGCGCAGAGCGTCTCCCAGAAGCAATGCAACTCCTGCGCATTCAGCGCCACGCCATCGCGATCGATGTGCCGCCCGCGCGTGACACGAACGCCGGGGATCGTCTCCCATTGGACCGTCTGCACGCCCAGGCGCGCAGCGTGACGCATCAGGCTGTTCAGCACGCCCGTCTGCGTGTTGGTCGTGCGCGGCAGGTGCCGACGCGCGAACGTCCGCTGCCAGGTCAACCCAGCCTCGGTCGGCAACGCCAGCAGATCTTCCAGGCCATAGACCCGCAGGTCGCGCAGGATCTCTTGAGCGCCATATGCGTACGTGCGGCGCGTCGTCTCTGCCATCCCTTCCAGCCAGCTCGCCAGCACGAACACCAGCCACGTGTCGGCACCAAGCGCCCGCGCGACCTCATCGGCAAGGTCCCACGACTCAGGCCAAGCCGGCTTACCCGTGCGCACGCTGTTGCCCTTGGCATCGACATCGAGCCGCTTCATCAGTCGTTCCGACGCGCGCTCTGGCAAGGTGCAGAACGCCAGCCTCCGCTGCACGGGCCGACGCGAGCGACCGCCACCACCACCGTGCGCTCGCGCCGGCCGCGCTTTGGAAAGCGCCCGCGTCAGGCCTCCGAGGAACTCGTCTGCTGTCGCGGTGCTCATGCAGCCGTGACCCTACGCAGCCAGATTCACCACTCCAAATCCCAGCCAGATCTCAGTCGCCCCCAATCTGCCCCCAATTGGGGGCAGTTGCCCTAGGTGAATTCCCTGCTTTTACCGTTGTTTATAGCGACCCCGGCGTGACTCGAACACGCGACCTGCAGTTTAGGAAACTACCGCTCTATCCATCTGAGCTACGGGGTCAGGTGGGACTAGCCTAGGTATTCTGTCAGCGTGGGAATAGCGGACCCCTGGCGCGGCGAATGGTATGGACTGGCGCATCGCCGCCATTCGCCGCGTGGTCAGTGCTCAGGATTTTCGTTTGCCGGTTGGTTTGGCCGCAGGCGTTGGCCTGGCGGATTTGGCTGGGACTGATGCTTGCGCCTTCTTTGTCGGTGTCGCGGCAGGTACCCGCGGTTTCGCGCTCTTGGCTGAGGCTGCGACGATCGCCGCCATCTCTGGTGTGGCTGGTGTGTCCGCTTTTGTCGGTGCGGCCTTGCCGCCGCTGACCATCGGCACCGCGTCGGCGGCACCCATTTCCTGGATCAGTGCCGCGACCAAGCCGGTCCAACCGGTCTGGTGCATGGCGCCGACGCCGCGGCCGGTGTCGCCGTGGAAGTATTCGTAGAACGGCACGAGGTCGCGCCAGTGCGGATCTTTCTGGAACAATTCGTTGTCGCCGAGCACCGCGCGGCGGCCGTCTTTGTCCTTGGTGAAGATTCCCACCAAGCGCAGGGCGATGTCGTCGGCGACCTGGGCGAGCGTCAGGAATTTCCCACTGCCAACTGGGCATTCGACCTTCAGATCGTCGCCGTAGGCGAGGTGGTAGCGTTTCAGCGAGGTCACCAGCAGGTAATTCACCGGCATCCAGATCGGACCACGCCAGTTGGAGTTGCCGCCGAACATACCGCTGTCGCTTTCCGCCGGCACGTATGACACGCGGTGGGAGTGGCTGCCGGTGAAGAATTCGTAGGGTTTCTCCTCGTGCGCCTTCGACAGCGCGCGGATGCCGTAGGGCGAGAGGAACTCCTTCGGGTCGAGCATGCGCTGCAGAATGGCGGTAAGCTTCTCGCGGCTGACCAGCGTCGCGAGTCGGTATTTGCCCGCCTGTTTGCGTGCGATCTCCTCGAAGGCTTTGGCCAAGCGTGGACGCGTGCGCAGCAGGCGTTCCAGGCGCCCGCCCAGGTTGATGTGCTTGGCGACGCCTTCCAGGTACGGCACGGTCGCAAACAGCGGGATCAGGCCGACCATCGAGCGCACTTTGAGCGCAGTCGTATTGCCGTCGCCGTGGTTAAGCAGGTCGTAATAAAATCCGTCCTGCGCATCCCACAGGTCGTGCCCCTGACCGCCGATGTTGTTCATCGCCACGTCCAGGTACAGGTAGTGGATCAGGAACTTTTCGGCCATCTCCGCATAGGCCGCGTTGTCGTGCGATAGTTCGAGCGCCATCATCAGCAGATCGAGCGTGAACATCGCCATCCAACTGGTGCCGTCGGATTGCTCCAGGTGGCCACCGGTCGGCAGTGGTGCCGAACGATCAAACACGCCGATGTTGTCGAGGCCGAGGAAGCCGCCCTGGAACAAATTGTTACCGGAAACGTCTTTGCGATTGGCCCACCAGCCGTGGTTGAGTGAGAGTTTCTGGAACATCACTTCGAGGAACAGGCGATCGCCCGTGCCCGTACGATCGCGTTCGATGGTGTAGACCCGCCAGGCCGCGCGCGCGAGCACCGGCGGATTCACGTCATCGAAGTTCCATTCATACGCACTGATCGCGCCGTTGGGATGCTGGTAACGTTCTTCGACCATCAGCAGCAGTTGATCCTTGGCGAAGCGGATGTCGACGTAGGCCAACGCGATGGTGTGGAACGCCAAGTCCCACGCAGCGAACCACGGGTACTCCCACTTGTCGGGCATGCTGATGATGTCGCTGGCGTCAAAATGGTGCCACGCGGCGTTGCGTTTGACGCGTGGCGGTTTGCCGCCGTTTTCAGGGACCTGGCGCTGCCACACCGGCACGTTGTAGGCGAACCACTGCTTGCTCCACAACATGCCGGCCCAGGCGAGGCGCTGTACGCGACGAGTATCGGCGTCGATCTTGGTCGGCTGAAGGGCGTTGTAGAACGCGTCGCATTCCGCGCGGCGCGTTTTCACGACCGCATTGAAGTCAGCGAAATCCTTGTCCTTGGTCTTCTTGCGCAGGCGCAGACGGATGGTCGCGCTTGCGCCGCCAGCGATCTCCAGGCGGTAGTGCGCGGCAGCCTTGGTGCCGCGGCGTTCGGGATTCACTGCGGTGGTTTTTCCGTGGACGACGAACTCGTCGATGCCGTCCTTGGTGTAGGCCGTGCGGTTGGGTTTATCCCACAGTTTCTGACGGTTGGTTTCGTTCTCGCAGAACAGCAGCGCCGGCGGCTGGCCTTGCGGCGAACGATCACAGGCCAGCGTCCACTCGCCCAAGCGGTCATGTTGCGCCAGCACGGCCACGGCAGCATCAGCGGTGGTAGTAGCGGAAAGGCTGGGTTGGACCGCGCTTTCCTGCCGCTCGACGCCGAACGCCCAGGTGTTGCGCAGCCAGAGCGTCGGCAGCAGGTGCAACGTCGCGGCATCCTTCGCGCGATTCGCGGCAGTGATGACGATCAGGATGTCCTCGGGTGAGGCCTTGGAGTATTCGATTTCGACATCGAAGTAGCGGTTCTCGGCGAAGATCCCGGTGTCGACCAGTTCGTACTCCGGATCGTTGCGGTTGCGTTTGCTGTTGGTCTTGACGATGTGGTCGTAGGGGAAGGCCGTCTGTGGGTACTTGTAGAGCATCTTCATCGACGAGTGCGTCGGCGTCGAGTCGAGGTGGAACCAGTACTCCTTGGCGTCTTCACCGTGGTTGCCTTCGCTGTTGTCGAGGCCGAACAAACGTTCCTTCAGGATCGGGTCCTTGCCGTTCCACAGCGCGAGCGCGAAACACAGCCGCTGATCTACATCACTAATGCCGCCGATGCCGTCCTCGCCCCAACGGTAGGCGCGCGCCCGCGCATGATCGTGCGGGAAACATTTCCATGCATTGCCGTCAGAACTGTCGTCCTCGCGCACCGTGCCCCAACTGCGGTCCGAGAGATACGGACCCCAGCGTTTCCACGTGGCTCCGTCAGTGTTCAGGCGGTCGAGTTCGGGATTGGTGGCCATGGTCGGCTCCTGGAAAGGGGTCAGAAAGGAATTGGCAGTGATGAGCGATCAAGAGTGGCGGGCAGCGTCAGCACGTGCCACGACCACGGTGCGAGGTCGACGTATAAGCCTTCGTGGGCCACCTCGTCACCATTGCGCAACAGGCCACGACCGAAGGCGAGCGGTTCGTCGAACAGCACTTCGCGTCCGGCGAGGTCTTTCCATGGCAGTTGTACGCGACCTTGGCTGCGCCATGGAGAGTAGTTCACCACGACTACCAAGCGATGCTCTGGCGAGGTCCACGACCACGCGAGCAGATTGCCGGTCGAAGGATTGTCGCTCCACCCATGACAAGCAGCGTGGGCAAAGGTGCCGCCGAGTGCGGGTAACCTGCGCAAGCGCGTCACGTCGCGCCACCAGCGTGCGGTGGCCGGCGCATCTGCTTCGTTCGCACCACGCATCAGCGTCACCGGTGCACGGCGTTGATGCTCGTGTTCCTGGCCGGCGTAAAACAACCACGTGCCGGGCAGTGTCGCGGTCACCACTGCCGCAGCACGCAGACGATCCTGCGGGAAGGTCGCGGCGGCACGTGGTTCGTCGTGATTTTCCAGAAAGCGCACGGCGACGTTGCCTGGCGTCGCACCGATGGCGTGCCGCACCGCGTGGGCATCGTGATGCACCAGCGCGTCGTAAAGTTCCTTATCGTAGCAGCCGTCGAAGCCGGCGGCGACCAAGTCCGCCTCGCGGTGCCAATACGCTTCGGCAAGGATGGTCAGCGCCGGATTGGCTTTGCGCGCGGCGGCGATCACCGTGCTCCAATAGGTGCCCTCACCCACGGGGCTGGCGCGTTTACCCCAGGTGCGTTCGACCACGTCCGGCAGCATCAACATCGCCATGTCGCAGCGCACACCGTCGCACAGCTTGGCGATGCTCGCCAGCGCTTCGCCCGCCGCCTTGCGCAGGCCTGGGGCATTCGGATCGAGCTGCACGGTGTCGGCCCACGCCGGAAAGAACGGATCGCGTCCGCGTGCGAGCACCGTTTCCCCCACGCGGATGAACGACACCGGATCACGCGCGAGATCGGCGTCGTCGCCACGGATGCACCACTCCGGATGCTGCGTCGCCCACGGATGATCGGGCGCCACGTGGTTGGGCACCCAGTCGAGGTACAACGCTAGGCCGCGTTTTTTTAGTTCCGCACGCACGCGGCGCAGCGCGGCCTCGCCACCGAAAATCGGATCCACCGTCCAATCGGCCACGGCAAAAGCTGAGCCGGCGATGTCCTGCGGTGTGAGATCGAAAAAAAACGCGCGGTCGCCAGCGAATGAGGGATGATCACGTACCACCTGCGCCGCCGCCGGGCTGCGCTTCCATACGCCCATCAGCCACACCGCGTCGGCACCTTGTTCGGCGATGGTGTCCCACGC
>JANPLC010000418.1:0-8209 GCA_031426335.1 Planctomycetota bacterium | reverse complement strand
CGGCGGCGTTGCCGAAGGTCACGGTGCCGGGACCGCTGACCATGGTCCACGCGGTGGTGACCGTCGCACTCGGCAGGCCGTCGTCAGTGACGGCGCCATCGAGTACGGCGGTGTTCGGCAGGGTGATCGCGAGATCAGCCCCGGCACCCACGCTCGGCGCGACATTCGCCGGCGGCGTGGAGGTGATGACTTCGAGCGCGCTGATCTTCGCGTTGTCGACCACCGAGGCGAGACTGACGGTGATGGTGCCAGTGGGCGAGCTGGTGACGAGGAACTCGCGCACCACGGCTTTGAAGCTTCCGCTGGCGGCGACGAAGATGTCGAAGTCATCCAGCGCCAGCGTGCCGTTGATGCTGACATCCATGAGCCGTTTACCTGGGATGGTCCACCAGATCTCGGCAAAGTGGAGACGCACGGTGCACGGGCTGCTGATCGGCAGGCTGGTGATGACGTAGGAGTACGACCCCCACCTTTCACTCTGGTACGCTGCTGCCGGAGCCGGATCGAACACTCCAGCGGTCGTCACCGCGGTGGCAGTTGTATACGTGCCACCGCCAGTTGCTTCGGAATCGGCCGCAAAAATTCCCACTGCCGGTCCGCCCGCATTGATGCGGATGGCAACGCCGGCTGGCGCCGGGCTCACCGTCACTTGGACGTCATCGCTGGTGGACAACAGGCTGTCGTTCGCCGTTAGGCGCAGGACGTAGGTGCCAGCAGCGGAAAACGTCGCGCTGGTATCGATCGCTGCGGCGTTGCCGAAGGTAACGGTGCCAGGACCGCTCACCGTGCTCCACGTGGTGCTGAGCGTGGCGCTCGGCAGGGCGTCATCACTGACGGTGCCATCGAGGGCGGCGGTGGCTGGCAGCGTGATCACCTGATCAACGCCAGCATTCACGGTTGGCGCGACGTTGGTTGGCGGGGTGGCGCTGACCACGACCTGCACATCATCGCTCGTCGCCAGCGCACTGTCGTTGGCGGTCAGGCGCAGCACGTAGGTGCCAGCCAGCGAGAACGTCGCCGTAGTATCGACGGTAGCGGCGTTGCCGAAGGTGACGGTACCTGGGCCGCTGACCTTGCTCCAGGTGGTGGTGAGCGTGGTGGTCGGCAGGCCGTCATCAGTGACGGCGCCATCCAGAGCTGCCGGGGTCGACACCACGGCAGCCAGATCGGTGCCGGCATTCACCAGCGGTGCAATGTTGGTGGGCTGCGTCAGCGGTGTGAACGCGGCACGCGGCACCAGCGCGCGGGCGGATCCCGGGCCAGCCCATTCCAGGCGGGCGATGGCGGTCACGCCGTTCTCGAAAAACTCCAAGACGATTTGGCGCGATTCTCCCGCCGTCATGGCGATGGTGCCGATATCTTCGGTCGGACCGTGGTTGGTCCAGTTGTTGATCACCAACTGACCATCGATGAACAGGCGGATGCCGTCATCGCTGGTGGTGGTGAGGGTCCAGGTGCCCGTTGTCGGTGCGGTGATGGTGCCCGCCCAGCGCACGGTGTAGGTGTCCTGGTCGATGCCCGGCGCTGGGTTGCTCAGACCCCAGTCGAAATCGATCACTGGATCGATGCGGCTGACGGTGGTGCCGGTGAAATCCATGTTGTCCCAATACGTCGCCGTCAGGCCGCTGGTGCCGGTCACCGTGAGCACGACCGGGGTGCTGAGCGCCATGGTGCCGCTGTTGTCAGTGGCGCGCGCAGTGAAGGTCCAGGTGCCCGCTCCCAGGTTGTAGACCGGCAGCGTATAGGGCGCGGTGGCATCGCTGCCGATGACCACACCGTCCTTGAGAAATTCCACCAGCGTGATGCTGCCGTTGGTGTCGCTGGCGTCGGCCGCCAGGGTCAGTGCGCCCGGTGCCGTGATGCTGGCGCCAGCGGTCGGCGCGGTGAGCGCGACCACCGGCGGCGTCGGCGCGCCACCCACGGTGATGACCACTGGCGTGGTGGTGGCGTTCTGGCCTCCGGTGCGGTAGGCGGTGGCGATCAGGGTGTAATTGCCGACGGCGCTGGGCGACCAGCCGATGCTGTACGGCGCGGTGGTGTCGCTACCCACGAGCGTGCCACCGACGAGGAATTCGACGCGGTCGATGTCGGGCAGGGCCGAGACCGACGCGGTGATCGTCACACTGTCCGGCAGGTACACCTCCGCGCCGGCGGTCGGCGCAATGATCGCGACAGTCAACTGCCCCTGCATGCCGGCGATCCATTCTGCCATGGTGGTCATCGCTGCTGTGTCGACGAGGTTTTTTGCCAGTGGCGGCATCTTGGTGCCGGCGGCCAAGCTGTTGTCACGTACATGCAGCAGCGAACGCGTCAGATCTCCAGGGGCGATCACTTTGGCGTTGGCGACGCCGAGCGCGTTGTTGACCTGGCCATCGATCAAGCCCTGCTGGTTCAACGGCGTGTCGAAACGCACGTCGAATTCCGCATGGACGCCGCCTGGGCGGTGGCAGTGTGAACAGTTGGCATCCAGCCACGAACGCACGCGTTCGGAATGGGGCGCGTTGCTGTCATCGACTTTCACCATTTTCGCCAGCGTTGGGATGACGCTCTCAGCCGGTGGGTTGGCGAACATGCCGACCGTGCTCCAGGTATGCAGCTGATTGTCGGTGATACCGCTGGGGTAGCCGTAGCTGCCATTGAGCTGGCGGCTGTTCACCCCGAGCACGTGCTTGGCATTGCTGTTGTGGCAGGACAGGCAGTCGTCACGGCTGGGGTAGGTCCACGTCTGGTTGAAGGTCGTGCCATTGCTGCGGGTGATGGTGTAGGCCTCGTTCAGGCCGGCATCCAACAGGGTCGCCTGCGTGCCGCTGGCGTTCCACTTGTAGGTCACGCCATAGACCGAGTCGTCCGGCGAACGCACCAGCAGTCGGGTCTCCAGCTTACGGCGCTGATCGGCGAAGGCGTAGTCTTCGACCGCGAAATGTTTGACGAACACGGTGCCAGCCGGGAAGCTCATGGCATCGGTTGACTGGTAGGTGATCTGCTCGCTGAGCGGATCGAAGCCGGTGGTTTTGCCACTGGGATTGGGCAGCGAAATCCAGCGGGTCTTGAGCGCGTTGTCGCTCCACAGCGGCGAATTGACGCCATAGGGGATGAGTGCAGCGCTGGGTTGCAGCGGGAGGACCAGGTTGCCATTGCCATCGGTGGCGAAGGCACCGGTGCTAGCCAGATCCGTGGGGATGGGCGTGCCGATCACCGTGTTGCTGCTACGGATGAGTTTGAAGATCTGGCCGGTCGATTCGTTGATCGCACCACCGTTTGCCTGCATGCGGCAGATGAACAGTTCGCCGTTGTGGTCCAGACCGAAACCGGAAATGCCGCGGTAGCCACTGGCATCGAAGTAGGGGTATGCAGGAAAGGTGAACAGCTGTTCGATTTGCGGCGTCAGGGTGCCGATGCCGGTCATCTGGTAGACCGTGCCGCGCGCGTTGTCGGCGAAGAGGTAGGCGCCGGCGAGCGCCGGATGGGCGCTGCCACGGTAGATGTAACCACCCAGGATCGCATTGAAGCCGAATGCGCCGCCGTGATTGAAGTCGGCCACCGGTGCGGCTTCGCGTCCGATCACTGACAGCCGGTCAACCCAGGTGCCGACCGGTACGGTGATGCCGGTGGGGAAACGCGGACGCACGGTGATGCTGGTGGTGTTGCCGCCAGTGGTGCCGGCAGCGATGATCTGAAAGCTGCCATAAACCGAGGCGACGGCGAAGGCCACGTGTGAGCCGACCGGGATCAGGCCTTGGCCACTGACGCTGAAGGTGCTGGTGCCCAGGCCGCTGGGGACTTCGCCATTGTCAGGAGCTGAGTTGACCGCGCTGGCGACGGTGAAACCGGTCGTGCGGATGAGCGGGCTGGCGGCGCCGAGGGCCTGCGTCAACGGCGCGCTGAAGGTCACGCTGGTGTGCGGATAGGTGCTCAATGCCGAAATCTGAGCCAGCTGCGTGCCAACGCGCACGCGGTCGCCGACCGCGAGCATGCCTGGCGCCAAGCTCAGATCAGCGGTGGGGGCGGTGTAGCTGAGCGGGGCGGAGCTGGCACCGGCGGCCACCGCTGAACTGACGACGTACACCGGCGGAATGCGTTCATTTCGAATGGAACCATCCATCGCCTTGTTGGCGAATCCTTCCATGAAGCCCCATTGATGATTGCTGCCAGCGGTGATCAGCGCGACTTCTTCACGCCGGCCCTGACCGATGTCGCCAACCAAGATGGTGCCGCTCGCCGAATCATAGGTCATGCGGTGCGGACTACGCAGACCGATGGCGTAGAATTCTTCCAGCACGCCAGGGATGCCGACGAACGGATTATCGTTCGGGATACCGTAACCTGGGTACAGCGGCGGCTGGCCGGGCTGGCGCGGCAGTGGTGCGTGGCTGCGGGTGCTGGCGGGCGTCCAGTCGACGTCGATGCGCAGCACGCCGCCGAACAAGCCCTTGCTGATGCGTTGGGAATTCTGGTACGGATCGTAAGCCGACCCTTCGTCGCCGTTGACGGCATAGAGGTAACCAGCGTTGTCGAAAAATACGTCACCACCGTTGTGCCACAGGTGGCGGTCAGGCTGATCGAGCAGGATCTGCTCCGACGCTGGATCGGCGCTGACTGAATTGGTCGGCAGAGTGAAGCGCGCTAAGCGGTTGCTGGTGTTGCGCGCGCCGCTGGTCGAGTCGGGACGGAAGATGGCGTTGTTGCCGATATCCGGTGGGATCGATTTCGCCTGGTAGCCCAGGTAGAAATAGCCGCGGTTGGGCGAACCGGCCTGGTTGAATTCGGGATGGAAGGCGAGGCCCATCAGGCCGCAGTCGTCCCATCCTTGGCACCACCACCGCGTCGTCCCACCAGTCAGGTGACCGGTATTCGGCGTCGCATCGCTGGGATCGACATCGTCATCATTGAGGTCGAGCACCAGGATCTTGGTCGTGGTTGAGGGATTGTTCTCGATCGCCCAGATGCGGCCTTCGCGTTCCAGCACCCACAACAGATTCGTTCCAGGCACCGGGCGCACGGTGATGGCACCCTGGAAGTAGAGATTGGGGAAGGCCGGGGTGACGGTGAAACCGCCAGTCGGGATCGGCGGCGCGGGCGGCACGTTGAGGTAGGGGACCGCCGTCGGACGGCTGGGGATCCCTGGGGTGTCCACCGCGTTCACCGCTGTTCCCATCAACGCACCGAGGAGCACGACGCTCACCGACACGAGCGCCTTCTGGGCGCGCTCCAGGAGTCGATGCAGCACGAACGATTGGTGCGAACGGGTCAGGCCAAGGCGAAAGATCGGCATCATGGTGGACTCAGGAGTACTTGTGGGACAGGTGGAGTGGAAACGATCGCGGCGCGGGTAACCCTAACGGTACTCCGCCCAGAGACGGAGAAGTCCGGATGAAGGTCCCCTGAAGGGCGCGGAGTGTGCGATTAGACGGTGAGAGTCCAGTGTTCGTCTGCGAATCACGTTGAGTGGTTGGCCCGCGGACCAGCGATGTGGTGGTTCGCAACGTGCGCGGCGCTGTCCAGTGTTTTTTACAGTGACAACTTCACCTGCGGGATGCCGCTCAGGACGTCATCTGGGGGCAAATCGCATGGTCACCCCGCCTGAGCGAACAGGTGCCAGATCCCCAGACCGGCGACCAGGATCGCAGCCGCGGCGGCGAGCATGCCGGCAGTGGTGAGGGCCAGCCACGCCAACCAGCCGCCACACGCCGGGATGATCCACGCCCACGCCGGACCGCGGCGCAGGTGCCACGTCGGGTAATCGCGCAGCCAGCGCGCCACCGGCATGATGAACCAGCTGATGATGGCAAACGCTACAGCAGCAACCAGCACCACGATCAGGGTGGTCTTGGATTCCTCGCTGAGCGAGCGCATGGTCACCTGCCCGGCCCGCCACTGCCACCACAGCCAGAGCGCGCCGAGGATCGGCAGGATGTTGAGCACCAGCAGGACTTTGAGGTGGTAACCCAGGTGCAGCCGCAGCCGTGGCGGCGTGTCGCTTGGCGCGGGACGACGGGATTCCCCCCGTTCTTTCGTTACCTGGTCGGCCGGCATGCCAATGAGCATCGGCGGCACCATCCCGGTCGCAATGCACGCCGTAGCATGTCGCAGCAGGGTGGCACACTTTCGTCTCCCACCTCCGCTTCTAGCATCTCGGCCACGTCTTTTCCCTCCGTCTCCGTCCGCGCCATCTGCGCGCCCCTCGCCTCAGGAGCCTGCCATGTCCATCGCCTCGACCCCCGCCTGGAACGCCCTCGCTGCCCACGCCGCGACCATCAAGGACACCCACCTGCGTGACCTGTTGCAGGACGGCAAGCGTTGCGCGGCGATGACCGCAGAACACGACGGCGTGTTGCTCGACTATAGCCGCCAGAACGCCACTGAAGGCACGCTCGGCTTGCTGCTCGACCTGGCGAAGGAGGCGAAACTCTCCGAGAAGCTCAAGGCCATGGCCAAGGGCGAGAAGATCAACACCACCGAGAACCGCAGCGTTCTGCACATCGCGCTGCGCGCGGATGCGAAAACCAAGATCGTCATCGACGGCATCGACCAAGTTGCGGAAGTGCACAAAGTCCTCAAGCAGATCAAAGGCTTCTCCGACAAGGTGCGCAGCGGCAAGTGGAAGGGCGCCACCGGCAAGAAACTCACCGACGTGGTCGCCATCGGCATCGGCGGTAGTTACCTCGGCCCGGAATTCGTTTACGAAGCGTTGAAGACGGATCCCACGGCGGCGAAGGCCGCAAAAGGCCGGCGTTTGCGCTTCCTCGCCAACGTCGACCCGATTGATGTGACGCGTGCGCTCGATGGTTTGGAACCGGCGACCACGCTCGTCGTCGTCATCAGCAAGACCTTCACCACCGCTGAAACCATGCTCAATGCCAAGACGCTGCGCGCGTGGTTGGTCAAGAAACTCGGCGCCAAGGCCGTCGCCAAACACATGGTCGCGGTGTCGACCAACCTCAAGGACGTCGAAGCCTTCGGCATCGATCCCAAGAACGCCTTCGGCTTTTGGGATTGGGTCGGCGGTCGTTACAGCGTGTGCAGCGCCGTCGGCGTGGTGCCGCTCGCGTTGCAGTATGGCTTCGCGGTGGTGGAGAAATTCCTCGCTGGCGCGCGCAGCATCGACCAGCATTTGCTGAAAGCTCCGCTGGAGAAAAACCTGCCGGTGCTGATGGGCCTGTTCGGCGTATGGAACTCGTCGTTCCTCGGCCACCACACCCGCGCGCTGCTGCCCTATTGCCAGGCGCTGCTCAAACTCGCTCCGCACATCCAGCAGGTCGACATGGAATCGAACGGCAAACGCGTCGCGCTCGACGGTCAGACCCTGCCCTTCGCCGCCGGTGAAATCGATTTCGGCGAACCCGGCACTAACGGCCAGCACTCGTTCTACCAGCTCGTCCACCAAGGCCGCACGGTGCCCGCGGATTTCATCGGCTTCACCAAGAGCCAACAGCCGGTGATGATCAAAGGCGAGACCGTCAGCAACCACGATGAGCTGATGGCGAACTTCTTCGCCCAACCGGATGCGCTCGCCGTCGGAAAAACCGGCGGTCAGTTACGTCTCGAAGGCGTGCCCGAAGCGCTCATCCCACACAAGGAGTTCCCCGGCAACCGCCCGTCGAACGTCCTGCTGCTGGAAACACTCACCGCCTACACCACCGGCCAGCTCCTCGCGCTTTACGAACACCGCACCGCGGTGCAGGGCTTCATCTGGGGCATCAACAGCTTCGACCAATGGGGCGTGGAGCTGGGCAAGGTCTTGGCGAAGCAAGTGCGCACGCAGCTTGCTGCGACGCGCGGGAAGAAGGCGAAGATCGTTGGGTTCAATCCAGCGACGACGGCGTTGTTGAAGCGGTATTTGGGGTGAGGGCGTGATGTCACCAGACCCGCAGAAGATGTTCACCTTTTGGAAGTTCAACTTCAACGGTCGATTCAAGAAGACCGCACCTGAGAACTCAGGGAAACCGTTCTACTCCAACTGCTTTGTTCCCGAGGCGGTCAAAGAGCGTGCGAAACGGGATTTCTTGGTCGCCTTGAAGGCGGAGCACATTGAGCTGATCTCAATTGACGAAGAGTTCTCAATGAGTGGTGATGACATTGATTTCGAAGATGATGGGAACCTGTACTGGATCGGGTTCTACCGTGAGATGGAGCGCGAAGGACAAGCCGTCTTTGATGTTTGGCATATCTACCCGGACGAATGATCATTGGTTCCGAAGACCCCAACGGG
>JANPLC010000417.1:0-6499 GCA_031426335.1 Planctomycetota bacterium | reverse complement strand
GATCGCGGCCCACCGGCACCACGTCGGCATCGACCGCCAGGATGTCGGCGGCTTGCAGGATCGGGTAGGTGAACAACCCGACGTTGGCACTGATGCCCTTCGCCAGCTTGTCCTTGTAGCTCACCGCTTTTTCCATCCACGACATCGGCGTGACGCACGACAGCAGCCACGCTAACTCGGTGACCTCGGGCACGTCTTGCTGCACATAGATCGCGGTCTTCGCCGGGTCCAGGCCGAACGCCAGGTAGTCGACCACGATCTGGTGGATGTTGGCTTTGAGCGCCGCCGGATCGCGCGTCGAGGTCAGCGCGTGGTACGACGCGACGAACACGAACATCTCGTTGCCGGCGTTCTGCAGATCGAGGAACTGGCGGATGGCGCCCGCGTAATTGCCGAGGTGGAGCTGACCGGACGGCTGGATGCCGGAGAGGACACGGGGCATTTAGCGGAGTTCCCGGTAGGCGGTGTAGAGCAGGAACATCACCATGAGGATGAGGAAGATCGGCAGGTTGCCTGGGCTCATCACCATGTAGGCACCGACCGCGACAAAGGCGGTGACGAAGCTGAGGCCGAGGGTGAAACGCCTGGCGGTGTGTTCACGACCGAGCATGCGGCTGATGGACAGCGCCATCTGGCCGCCGTCGAGCGGGAAAATGGGTAGGCTGTTGAAGATCCCCAGCCACAGGTTCCACATAAAGAAATAGCTCAGCAGGAAACGCAGGGTTTCGTCAGAAGGCATGCCGTTGCTGAGGAACATCCACGTGACCCACGCCACCAGCAGGTTGGTCGCCGGACCGGCGGCACTGATCACCAGTTCCTTCTTGGGATGGCGATCACCGGTATAGGAGCACAGACCACCGAGTCCGGTGATGGTGATCGACACGCCGTACATGCCCACCGCCATCGCTACCAGGGCATGGCCGAGTTCATGCAGAAGAACCGTGAGCACGAGCGCGATCAGCACCAACAGGATCTGATCGATGCTCATGTTCTGGCCGACCATCAGAAAGACAAAAATCACCATGAAGATGGCGTCGAAGGCGGCGTAGATCGGCACCTTGCCAATATGCCCAAGATAGAATCTGCCGGCTGGATCCATGGTGGCGGGGAGCATGGGACTCCACCGACGGGCGCAATCGCAGGCAGGGGCATCCTCGGCGTGCAGTGTTGGTCTTGGAATGACCTGCAGGATACCAGACCGCGAACAGGAGCCGCGGAGGCGCGGAGTTCAGAGGAGGACGAACAGAGCCTCTGACCGTATTCCAGACTCATCCCATCTTCGCGCCTCCGCGTCTCCTGTTCGATGTTCTGGGTTCGCTCTAACGCCACACGCGACCTGGGCGCACGCCGACTCGCGACTGGCGGTAGCGCACGCGTCCGGCTACCGTCACCACCATGCGCTGCCTGCCGGTCGCTGATATCACACCTGGGATGATCCTCGCCCGTCCGGCGCGCGCGCTGGATGGGTCGTTGATCTACAAGTCGGGCTTGGTGCTGGAGGCGAAACAGCTCGGCTGGCTGAAGCAGGCGGGCTTGCACGAACTGTGGGTGGTGCGTGCCGGCGAAGCGGTCCCTGATCCGACCGTGCCGGAGTACCTCGACCGCTACGGCCCGGATTTCGCCGCCAAGCTGCAGGGGGTGTACAGCAAATCGCTGGTCAACCGCACGATGCAGGGTCTGTTCCTGGCCGCGCTCGCGCACGCGACGGAGTGTTACCGGCGCTACCGCTTGGATGAACGGGAAGAGGAATGAGCGCAGTTCCCGGTTCTGTCCCAGGTGAAGCCGCGATCATCGCCAAACTCGCCACCGTGCGTGGTCTGCCCGCATTGCCGATGGTGGTCAACACCTTGTCGCGCCGCATCGGCGACCAGACCGTCAGCGCGGGCGAGATCGCGCGCCTGCTGTCGCACGACCAGGGCCTGACCGCGCGCGTGCTGCGCTTGTCGAACAGCGCGTTCTACTCGCCCAAGGAACCGGTGCGCACGCCGGAGCAAGCGGTGGTGCTGCTCGGTTTCGGCACCGTACGCGCGATCATCCTCAAAGCGTCGATCTTTTCCGCCTATGACATGGAGCGGGCCCGGCCGTTCTGGCTGCACGCCCTCGGCACCGCCTGCGCCGCGCGCACGGTCGCGCGACGTGCCGGCATTGGTGGCGGCGACGACGCCTTCGTCATGGGCCTGCTGCACGACCTGGGAAAACTCGCGCTCAACGAGTTCCTGCCCGACCTCTACCGTCCAGTACGCGCCGCGGTCGAACGCGATGGCGGCCTGATCCGCGATGCCGAGATGCGTCTGCTGGGTTGCGATCATGCCGCGGTCGGCCGGTTCCTCTGCGAACACTGGTCACTGCCGCCGGCCTACCGCGACGCCATCGCCGGCCACCACGACCTGTCCTTGGCCAGCGACGCACACCGGCCGTTGGCGGCGTGCGTGCACCTCGCCGACCTCATCGCGCGTGGCCTGATGATCGGCAGCGGCGGCGACAACGCGATGCCGCTGCTCGATCCCGAAGCACTGCGTCTGCTCAATCTACGCGAGGAGCACTTCGCCGAACTGTTCGCCGCCACCGAGGAGGACCTCGGCCGCGCTGAGGTGTTCTTCACCATCATCAACGGTTGAGCGATGGCGTCGCGCGCGGCACGCAACCTGATCATCTGCGTCGGTGTGGTGTTGCTGGTGGTGCAGATCGCATTGGTGGTGTGCTGGTGGAAGCTGCCCGTGTGGGCTCCGGAATGGGTCATCGCCCATTCACCTTGGCCGGATCCGGTGCTGCGGGCATTTCGGCATAGCGAGGTCCCTCATCACCAGTTCCGCCTTCAACTGAGCGATTTCGGTCCTGCGATCGGACCGGCACTCCTTCGCCAGTATGGCACGGACGACACCACAGATCGACTGCTCATGCTGGTGTTGGCGACCGATCTCGCGGTTTCTGACGGTGTAAGGCCGGACAGCGGACCTCCGCCACGGCGCTTCTCCAGCGGCGAAGTCGCGGTGTTGCGCGAGGAACTGGTGGAGATGGCGCGTCTGGCGTTCACCGAGGGTTCACTGGGCCTTGGGGAGAGCGCGTCCTTTCTTGCGGCAAGGTTGCGGGACCGTCGACTGACGCTGCTGATGTGCAGCATCTTGCACGGGCAGTCCACGCCCATCGGCCCAGAGGTGTCAAACGTCGTGACGGCGCTGGGCGTGTTGGGTGATCCTCGGGCGGTTCCGACGCTGATCCCTTTGCTCCCAATCCGGCACAAGCCGCATCCGATGGTCGAGGAGGCGCTTGCCGCCTGCCTCGCCGAGGAATCGCTGCCCCACGTTATCGCAGCCACACACCACCCGCACGAGGTGGTGCGCACCTGGGCTGTCGGTTGCCTTGAACGATTCCCTGCTTCCCGCCCGCTCGCCGAGCGCGTGGTCGCGCTGACGGCCGACCATGAGCGGCAGGTTGCCTTGAAAGCCATCGCCATGGCAACGCGGTACGCGCCCCAACATGCCGGTGCGACCTTGCGATCGGTGCTAGCGACCAGCAGCGACGAGCAGGTCCAGCAGGCTGCGCGCGTGGCGTTGGAAGCGATCGCGGAGCGCGTGGTTCCGTCTGCCCCATCCCAACACGCGCCGACCACGCCATGACCGCTCCCGCGCTCTTACGTCGTCGCCTCTGCGTCCTGCTGCTCTGGTGTGGTGGCGTGGCCATGGTGTCGGGAGGTGCCTTCGCTGTGGCGTGGATTAAGTTGCCGGAGTGGAAGCCGGAGTGGGTCATTGACCATTCGCCGTGGGCCGATCCAGGTGTGCGGGCTCTCCTCGCTCCAGGGACCAGGACCATGAGGCATTTCGATTCACCATCGGACCCGGTGCTGCGGTGGGGTGACGGCATCGGTCCGGTGTTGCTGGCGCGCTACCAGCAGGCTGACGATCCCTCCCTGCGCTTAGATATACTGCGCCTGGCGAGCAGCACGGCAGATCAATTGACGACCGATGATCCACGAGCGGCACCGTATCCGCGCTTGCGCGAGTCGGCGGCCTGGCGCTTGCGCGAAGACCTCCTCCGGCTGGCAGCCATGGCCATGGCGAGTGGTGAAGACCAGCACATCTATACCGGCATCATGATGGCCAGACTCCTGCGTGGTCACGATCTGGCGCCAGAGGTGCGTCGCTTCGTGAGCGGATTGAAAGGACGTCCGGCGGGAAACGACCTATTGGTGGAATACCTGTGCGATGCAGGCGATATGGAAGGACTTCTGGACCTGATGCCATGGTATGAGGGGAACCTGTACCGGGCCGATATCATGAATGCGGTCGCTCGTTGCCTGCGTCCGGACAGAACCGCAGTTGCTCCACCACCAGCGTATGATCCTGACGCGTCCATGCGTCCGTGGGCGGTGTCCGGCCGTCGCCGCGGAATTCCCGACGCCGCTGTACGTCAGCGGATCATCGCCCTGCTTGACGATTCCGACGACACTATCCGGAGCTTGGCTGTCGAAGCCTGTGGTTCAGGACGTTTCACCGAAGCCATGCCAAAACTCGTCCGTCTTATGGACGCGGGTCGTTCACTGTCGTTCCGACCCGAGGTGATCGAGGCAATCGGGTTATTGGCGACCCCGGAAAGTGGTCCTCTCCTGCGCCCGTTGGTGGCCCTGCCGAGTGAACCATGGCGTGGTCATGCGGTGCAGGCTTTGGGAGCGTTGCGTGATTCCGCGGATTTCCCACTGCTGCTGACCCTGCTGGCCGACGAAGATCCAGCCATCGTCCGCCATGCCTACATCGCCCTCAGCTGTTTGCCGCTGACACCCGAACAGCGAAACCAGGTCGCGGTGCTTTGGGCAGAGCAGCAGAACCCATGAATACTCTCGCGCCATCACATAGTCGCCATGGCGCCCTGCTGATCTGGATCGGTGGCGTGGCGATCGCACTCGATCGCCTGCCATTGACGCCGGAACAGCGGCGAGAGGTCGACCAGCGGTGGGATGGTGAGGAGGAATCGACTCAGCCTCCTATTTCAACGGTTTCGCCACCAATTCCGTGATCGGCTTGCGAATCGCCTCGGCCCAACGCTTGTACCCTTCGCCAGACAGATGCAGGAAATCCGGCATCACGTCCTTGCTCAGGCTGCCATCGGCTTCCATGAAGACCTTGCTGATATCGAGGTAGTGCACGGCTTTTCCATCATCCAACTTGGCGATCGCGGCGTTGACCTCGGCGATCTTGCCGCGGATCGGTGCGTCTGGCTTGGCGTCGCGGGGGAAGATGCTCAGTAGCAGTACGTGTGAGTGCGGCAGTTTTTCCCGCAGTGACGCGACCACTGCGGTGATGCCACGAATGACATCCGCTGGTTGATCGCCATTCAGGCCGAAGTTGTTGGTGCCGATCATCAGCACCACGACCTTGGGCTTGAGTCCTTCGACTTCGCCGTTGGCCAAACGCCACAACACGTTCTGCGTGGTGTCGCCGCCGATGCCGATGTTCAGCGACTTGCCTGGGGCGTATTCCTTGGCCCACACCTCTTTGCCGGCGCCGCCCCAGCCCTCGGTGATCGAATCGCCGACGAACAGCAGATCACCGCCGCCGGACTTGATCAGCTCCAGGTGTTTCGCGTGGCGTTCATTCCACGCCTTCACCGACATCCAGTTGTACTCCTTGCTGCGCGGGAACGGCTGGGCGGCGTCCTCGCCAGCGGACAGCGATACGAGGGTGGAGATCAGCAGCAAAAAGGTCAGCAGGTGGGTGCGCACGGTGGGCTCCTGGGCGAAGGCTGGGTCCAACCTTCATGGGGCAATCCACGGAGTGCCCGTGGCCAATCAGGCGTACCGCGCACCGCCTTTCAGATGAGGGCTGACGGCCCGATGGAACCATCACGAACTAACCAGCACAGCAATTCAACCGGGGCGTCGTCGCTTCGCGACTTCGATCATTGATGGTCTGTCACCAGGGGCTGAAGCCCTGGCTGGCGTTTCTTCGCCCCCGTTGGGGGCTTGAGATGGCGTTCAGTGCTTTACCGGTTTGCTTGCCGTTCGAAATAATTGTCGCGATAGGGTCGACCAGTTCGAATCAAGGCCCACAAGGATGCCGTACAGTAGGCGGGGAGCATGAATGGTCCGAAGGTCTCGTATTGCCGCATGTGTACGCGCTCGTGACGGCGAGAAAAAATGAGCGACGCCTCATCGTGTGCCAGGATCACGTGGCCGATGCAGATGGCGGATGCCCTAAAAGGCCACTTCGCCATGAGGGTTCCGATCAGGCCGCCGGTCATTTCAAGAGCGCCACCGGCCCAAGCCGCTGAAGTCGATCCCGGATAGGAGATAGAAGCGAGAATGAGCCCGATGATCGTGTTGGGGGATGCCCAGAGATATTTCAGGCTCTGCGTCATTTCGTGTGGGTCTTTACCATGTCGAGTTTCCCCGCGATAAGGTAGGCCATAAGAATAAAGGTGCGGTGATTACGGTAACCGCGCGCCTTCCGTTTGGCTGCCTGTACGAGGCTGTTGAGCGCTTCCATGATGCCGTTTGAGACGCGAC
>JANPLC010000416.1:0-6060 GCA_031426335.1 Planctomycetota bacterium | reverse complement strand
GGGCGCCGCGCTCGACATTGCCGCCGTCCAGACTGAACTGGTGGGGGGCGAGGGGGTCTTTGTTCTTCGCCAGTTCGGTCTCATAGGTGGCGACCAGGCGTTCGAGGTCGGCTGATGCGCCGCGGGCGCGGCGTGCGGCGGCGAGGATATCGAAATGCAGACCAGGCGAAACCTGGGGCGAGGTGAGCAGCTTCATCCACTGCACCAGCACCGCGCAGGCCTCGGGCGACGCCTTGCTTTCCGCCAGGGTGGCGAGTTCGTCGAGGCAGGTCTGCTTGACGCTCAGTGGAGTCGTGGCAGCGCCCAGCAGTTTCGCGAACAGGGAGACCGCCGTGGCTTTATCCGCTGATTTCACATAGCTCAGCGCAGCGCTTTGTAGTTCTGGCACCGGTTGCGCGAGAAACGCCTGGGCGATATCGGCGGCGGCAGCAGGCGCGGTCTTGCCCAGCGAGGCAAACGCCGCGATCCGCGTTTTCGCGTCCACGCCGGAATCATTGGCGATGCGGATGGGAACGGCGTTCGGGAGTTCGACGCCGAGCGAGGTCAGCAAGCCAAACGACGATGCCCAGGTGCCGGAGAGCGGGGCGGCGAACAGCGCGTCGATCCGGCCAGCAAGCGCAGCACGCGCGATGGTGACGTCGCCAGCTGCCATCGGCCACCACGCGCCGGTGATCGGATCGCGGTTCATCGGTTGGTGCCACTGCGCGAGCAGAGCGCTGGCTCCCGCGCGGATCGCCGCAGAGGCGGCAGGATCGGCGAGGCCACGCACGAGCTGGTCGGCACCGTGACGATCACCCAGTCGACGCGCGCTGGCCAGCACGCGTCGTTGCAAGGCCTCGCGAAATGGTGCGGCAGCCCGCGCTGCACGTTCGCCACCGCCGGCGAGCGCCGGATAGGCGTCGCTGACTCGGACTTCATGGATCGCGCGCGCGGCCTCCAACACGATGCGGTCATCGGTGTCGGCCAGGAATCCCGCCAGGCGCGCATCGCTCCAGCGGCGCAGCGTCAGGACCACCGCCAAACGCACGGCCGGTGTCGGATCATTGGCGACCGCCATCACCGCCGCGCGGTCGCCCAGACGCGCCAGCGCCAGGACGCCAGCGTGCTGGATGAAGCGGTCGGCACCAGCATTGCGGCGCAGCAGAGCGATCAGCGGCGCGCTGGCATCTTTGGCCTTAATCCGCCCCAGACCCTCGGCGGCGAAGAACACGACGCGTGGCGAGGAATCGGTGAGGGCGGCGAGGAACCCGCTGGCAAACCCCGGATCGCCAACATCGGCAAGCACGCGCAGCGCATTCGCCCGCACCACCGCATTCGGGTCGGTGGCTAGTTGACGCAGCGGCACCAGCGCCGTGGGCTCGCGACGCGCGATCATCCACAGACCCCATGCGGCATGCAGTCGGCTGATGATGGACGCCGTGGGAGTCGATGCGGCAGCAACGAGCACTTTCTGGTGCTGCGCCGGTTTGGCCGCCAACGTGAACTGCGCGCGCAAACGGATGCGCTGATCGGGATGATCAAGCAGCGCCAACAAACGGTCGGCGGTGAACGCTGCGAAATCGTCCGCGGCGAGTCGGCGCAATGCAGTGATCTCAGTGGCGGGCGTCTCAGCGGCGGTGACCGCATACAGCCGGCCACCGACGTCGTGGTTGAAGGGATTGCCGGTATAGTTCGCGACGTAAAGCCGTCCGTCGTGGCCGAAGGCGCAGTCACTGACGTTCAGCGGCGTGAGGAAATCCTGGTACTCGGCGATACGGAAGCCGGCGCCGTCAGGTTCAGTCTTGAAGGTGATGATCCCGGAATTGCCGGTGAAGTTCATGTGGAAGAAACGATTGCGCAGACGCTCCGGCCACGCGCCGACGGCTGAGAAGCGCAGCCCGGACGGACCCGCTCCGATATAGCCGACGCCCGGCACCGCCCATTGCGGACTGAGCGGACTTTCGGTCTTCCACAGTTCCTCGGCCATCCACGGACCGCCAGACACCGGCGTGCCCAGCGATTGGTAGGTCATGCGCCACGCGCTGTCGCCGCCGTCGACGATGTAGATTAGGCGGCTTTTGTCGCCCTTATCGCAGTTGTTGTCGCCGGCGAATAGATTGCCGAACTCATCGAACGCCAGGCCTTGCGGATTGCGCAGACCGTGGTGCACCACTTCCAGGTTTGAGCCGTCCAAGTCGCAGCGTAGCACCGCGCCGTTGTCCGGTTGGTGCAGCGTGACGCCTTCTCGTGTCTGCACGTGCAAACCACGATCGCCGATGCTGAAGTAGAGGCGGCCATCCATGCCCAGCGTCAGCGCGTGCAGATCGTGGCCCAGGAACGACGCCTTGACGCCGAAGCCGCTGTGGACCTTGACGCGTTCCTCGGCCACGCCGTCGCCGTCGGAATCACGGAGGCGCCAGAGATTGGGAATACACGTCGCCCAGACATCGTCACCGATCGCCATCACGCCGGCATTGAGGCCATCGAGTGGTTCGTTGAACTCAGCCAACACCGTCGCGTGATCAGCCAAGCCATCGCCGTCGGTATCGTTCAGTACGCGGATCTTGTCGCTGACCTTGGTGAACCACTCCATGCCGCCTTGGTAGCGCGCCGAATATTTTTTGAACATCGCCAGGCGATCTTCGGAGGTCTCTACCTGCAGGTCATCATCGAGCAGGAAACTGCTGGTGCGGTTCTCCTCGGTGCCGCGATTGAAGCGATACTGCTCCGCCACCAGCACGCGTCCGCGCGCATCGACATCGATGGCGACCGGATTGCCGAACAGCGGATGCTGCGCGTACAGCGACGCGCTGAAACCAGCTGGCAAGCGCAGCGCCTTGGCCACGCCACCGTCATCAGCGACCACCTTGTCTTTTTCGACGGCCGGCAGCGCGGCGGCGCCGATGGCCAAGGCCAACAGGACCAATGACGGACGGATCGGACAGAGGGGCATGGCGCAGCTCCGACAGCGGTTTCGCGATGGGCGCAAATTACGTGCGGCGGATCCTGGCGTCCGGCAGGCGAAGGTGCGGACCTCTTGATCAGGACTTTTCGGACATCTGCTGGACCGGCAGCGACCACGTCCAGGCTGTGCGCCATGGTCGATCCCGTGCATCTGCCGTGGGCGCGTCTGCCGGGATTTCTGCCGGCGTCGATGTGGGAAGGCGCCCGGCGATCACGTGAATTGACCCCGGTGATGGCCCAGCGCTACCGCGGCCGACACCAAGCCGCAGCGGCCAGTTGGCACGACGGTTGGGAATTGCTGGTGGTGTTCTCCGGTCGCGGCGTGTTGGAGTCCGACACGCCGGTGCCGCTGGGCCCATCGATCGCGTGCCTGATCCCGCCGCGTCTGGTGCATCGCGAACGGAGCCACGCTGACATGGACGTGCTGTGGGTCGGGCTGGAAGGAACGCTGCTCGATGATTTGCCGAACCGCGTGCTGCGTCTGGATCAGGTCAGTGGCCTTGGTGCGTTGGCGCGGCAATTGTGGCTGTGTACTGAGCGGCGCGCATCCCCGGTCGGTGTCGAGTTGGATGGTCTGGTACGCAGCGTGCTGGGACGCGCTCTGGCCAGCGGCAGCGAAGCGCCCACGACAGGCCCGCAACCGCTCGATGGCAGCATCGAATACCTGCATCGCCATTACGCCAGCGACCTCAGCATCGCCGACTTGGCCCGCCGCTTCGGCTGCAGCGAACGCCATTTCAATCGCGTGTTCCGTCAACACACCGGCGTCGCCCCGGTGCGTTACCTTCGCCGCATCCGCATCGAAAACGCGCGCAAACTGATGGCCTACACGCCGTACACCGTAGCCGAAGTTGCAAGTCTGGTCGGCTACCACGATCCAGCCTATTTTTGCCGTGTCTTCCGTGCCGAGACGGGAACGGTGCCGTCACGACGTGAACGATCTGCCGAGTGAGATCCAATTGCTGCAGTCAGGGCCTGGATGCTGAACACGCCATAGGGACACACCCGCACGCAGTTGCGGTCGATGACCGGAACCACGCAGCCGGGGCAGGCCGGTGGAGGGGGCGTCGACCATGCCCGGGAGCCTGCGACGTCGTTCGTCCTGGCCAACAGGATGCGGCGCAGGCATGCGGTGGTGCTGCGGCGCGCATCCGTCTCCCGCACCGGGCAGCAATCCACCACGCTGATGCCTTGAGGACCGTAGACCCTGCCAACACTGCGCCCACCCTTGGGTTCACCGTCTCGTTGCTCCTTCAACGCCCGCCTGGGTGAGGATCCTTCCATGACTGCCGCCGCTCCGCTCAAAGAGATTTACCCTGTCATCGCCCGCGTGAAGAAGGGCGCTCTGCTCAATTCGCCGGCCCAGTACCAGAAGCTCTACCGGGAGAGCGTGAAGACCCCCGACAAGTTCTGGGGCAAGATGGCCAAGCAGTTCCTGACCTGGCAGCGGCCCTTCGATCGTGTGCAGGCCGGCGACTTCGCCGAAGGCAACGTCGCGTGGTTCCCCGGGGGCCGCCTGAACGTCAGTGAGAACTGCCTCGATCGGCACCTTGCCAAACGCGGCGATCAGGTGGCGATCCTGTGGGAAGGTGACGAGGTCGGCGATGTGCGCCGCGTCACCTACAAAGAGCTGCACGCGGAAGTCTGTCGTTTGGCCAATGTGTTGGTCAGTCGCGGGGTGAAGAAGGGTGATCGCGTGGCGATCTACCTGCCGATGGTGCCCGAGGCCGCCGCTGCGATGTTGGCGTGTGCGCGCATTGGCGCGATCCACTCGGTGATCTTCGGCGGATTTTCGGCCGAGTCGGTGCGTGATCGCATCCTCGATTCCGATTGTCGCGTGCTGATCACCGCTGACGAGGGCATGCGCGGTGGCAAACATGTGCCGCTCAAGCGCACGGCTGACGAGGCGCTGTCAGCGTGTCCGCTGGTCCACACCGTCCTGGTGCTCAAACGCACCGGCGAACACGTGCCGATGACGCCGAACCGCGATCTGTGGCTACGCGAAGCGATGGATGGCCAGCGCCCATGGTGTCCGGCCGAACCGGTCGACAGCGAAGATCTGCTGTTCCTGCTTTACACTTCCGGCTCGACCGGAAAGCCCAAAGGCGTGGCGCACTGCTCGGCTGGTTACCTGCTCTACGCCGCGATCACCCACCAGTACGTCTTCGACTACCGGGAAGGCGACATCTACGCCTGCATGGCCGACGTCGGCTGGGTCACCGGTCACAGCTACATCGTCTACGGTCCGTTGTGCAATGGCGCGACCTCGTTCATGTTCGAAGGCATCCCGACCTATCCCGACGCCGGGCGTTACTGGGACATGGTGGAGCGTCATCAGATCAACTCGTTCTACACCGCGCCGACTGCCATCCGTGCGATTGCGAAGGAAGGCGACGCGCATCCGAAGAAGTACGATCGTTCCAGCCTGCGTGTGCTCGGCAGCGTCGGCGAGCCGATCAATCCCGAGGCCTGGCGCTGGTACTACGAAGTCGTCGGTGAACACCGTTGCTCGATCGTCGATACCTTCTGGCAGACCGAAACCGGCGGCCACATGATCACGCCGATTCCTGGTGTGACGGCACTCAAGCCGGGTTCCGCGACCACGCCCTTCTTTGGCGTGCAGCCGGTGGTGCTCGACGAGAAGGGTAACGAACTCGCGGCGAAAGGTGAGGTCAGCGGCATCCTGGCGTTCAAAGCATCGTGGCCGGGCATCGCGCGCACCATCTATGGCGACCATACGCGCTTCCTGAACACCTATTTCAAACCGTATCCTGGATACTACTTCACTGGCGACGGCTGCCGGCGTGACGCCGACGGCTACTGGTGGATCACCGGACGCGTCGACGACGTCATCAACGTCAGCGGTCACCGCATGGGCACCGCGGAAGTGGAAAGCGCGCTGGTCGCGCATCCGGCCTGCGCCGAAGCCGCCGTCGTCGGCTACCCGCACGAAATCAAAGGTCAGGGCATCTTCGCCTACGTGATCCTAAAGAACGGCCACAGTGAGAGCGCCGAGCTGATCAAGGCATTGCGCGATGAAGTGCGCAAGATCATCGGCCCGATCGCCACGCCGGACAAGATCCTGATCACGCCTGGGCTGCCGAAAACGCGCTCGGG
>JANPLC010000415.1:0-10670 GCA_031426335.1 Planctomycetota bacterium | reverse complement strand
GTGAGGAGCAGTCGAAGTTCTATGGCGTCCTGCCCCTCGCGTTGATCGGCGATCACCTGTCGTTGGCGGTCGCCAATCCCTACGACGTGGTGATGCTCGACAACCTCAAACTGTCGGTGAAGAAGCAGATCCTGCCGGTGGTCTCGACCGAACGGGCGATCAACAAAGCGCGCGAAATGGCCTACCACGCGCAAGAAAAAGCCGTCGCCGACATGATGCAGAACATGGGCGACGAGGGCGATGAGCTCTCCGTCGCCGATGCCAAACGCGAAGAAGCGGAGGAGGACATCAACGTCGCCGAAGGCGACGAAAGCCCGGCGGTTAAACTGGTGCGCACCATCATCGCCTCGGCGATTCAAAAGGGTGCATCGGACATCCACATCGAACCATTCGAAAAACGCGTCCGCGTGCGCTTCCGCATGGACGGCGTGCTGCACGAGATGTTCAGCCCGCCGAAGAAGATCCAGAACGCCATGGTTTCGCGCGTCAAGATCATGACCGACACCATGAACATCGCCGAACGCGGCAAACCGCAGGACGGCCGTATCCAAGTGAAGATGGGCGGCAACTCGATCGACATCCGTGTCAACTCGCTGCCGACGGTACACGGCGAGAAGATCTGTATGCGTATCCTCAACAAATCGAACTTGGCCGGCTCGTTGGAGAGCCTGTGCTTCGAGCCCGAGGTGTTGGAGATCGTCAGAAAAGCCATCGGTGCGCCCTACGGCATGTTGCTGGTCACCGGTCCGACCGGTTCGGGTAAATCGACCACGCTCTATTCGTGCCTGCGCGCGGTGATGACCGTCGAGGACAACGTCAACACCGTGGAAGATCCGGTCGAATACGAAATCGAAGGCCTGAACCAGTGCCACGTGAATCCCAAACGCGGCCTGACCTTCGCCGCGGCGCTACGCGCCCTGCTGCGTCAAGACCCTGATACCATCATGATCGGTGAAATTCGTGACCAAGAGACCATCGAGATCGCGGTGAAAGCTGCGCTCACCGGTCACTTGGTGCTCTCGACGCTGCACACCAACGACGCACCGTCGACGATTTCGCGTATCGTCGACATGGGTATCGAACCGTTCCTCGCGGCCTCCACCGTGCTGGCGGTGGTGGCCCAGCGCCTCGGTCGTCGTCTATGCAAGAGCTGCAAGCAGCCGATGACCAAAGAAGAATTGCCGACGCGCGATCAGCTGCTGGTGTGCGGTTACAAACCAGAGGAGATCGAAAACATCAGCCTGTGGAAGCCGGTCGGCTGCTCGTTGTGTTCCGCTGGTTACAAGGGCCGTTTCGCCCTGGTCGAAGCGATGGAGATGAGCGATCAACTGCGCAAGGTCATCATCGGCGGTGCATCGACCATCGAACTGCGCAAGGCAGCTATGGACTGTGGTATGATCACCCTGCGCCGGGCCGGTTTGATGAACGCCCTGCGCGGCGTGACCTCGGTCGAAGAAGTCATGCGCCACACCGTGGGCGAGGACGTCAGCATCGACGAGGCACCAAGCAAAGCCAAACCCAAGGACGAGGCCGCCAGCGAAGCGGAGCCGGAAGCCGCGGCTACCTGAGGCCGCTCAGGCGTCGTTGCCGCGGCGGATGATCAGGTTGCCGTACCGTGTGCATTCACCGGTGACCACAATCGCGCAAGCAGCCTGCGCCTGGGCATAAAACGCCTCACGAGCGATACGCCCGGCCTCGGGGATCCACGGATGATGGCGCCGCAACACGTTCTGGTACGCCTCCGCCACCGCCGGATCGGCCTGGTCGCCTGCCACCGGCGCCATCAGGAACGTCGGCGTCGCGACATAGCGGTCGAGGGTGATGAGCGGCAGGATGCCATCGAGCAGCTCGGCAATGCGCAGGCCATCGGCGCGGACCACGCGCCGGGCGAGGCGTTCCGCCGGGAAGTGGGCGTCAGCCAGCACCAGCTCATCGCCATGCCCCATGCGGTACAACACGCCCAGCAGGTCCGGACCGATCAGCGGAGAGATGCCACGTAACATGGCGTGGATGCTCGACCTGGTGGGAGGGGGTCAAGCGGAGGTCGGATGTGCGTTCGATATCCTATATCCGATGTCCGCGTACCTCCGTACCTCCGTACTTCCGTACTTCGCCCGTTGTACCCGCCAGCTGCTCGACGCGGGCCGGGGGTGGCGCGCCGACACCTCGCGACATACTCCGCCGCCATGGCAAACCATAACGCACTCCTGGTCGTGCTCCTGTCCCTCACCTTCACCGCCTGCTCCCGCGAGGCGAATCGCTGGCAGGATGGTGACGCCCCAGCGGCGAATGCAGTGGCGAAACCCGAAGCGGTGACGGTCGAACAGCCCGGCGGCGATCTGCGCATCGTGTTGTTCGCGCCGACCGCACTGGGCAAACTCGCGGAGATCTATCCCGAAGGCCGCATCGAGCTGCCGCACAAGATGGCCAACTACATCGACCTGCTGGCCAAGAATGCCGATGGTCGGGTGGGCGAGAGCCTGCCGGATTCGGGTTCCGCCGCGTGGGACAACGGCCGCGTGGCCTCCACCCGCGGTGCGCACTTGGTGGTAGTGACCAAGGTCGTCGACCTGCGGCGCGAGGCCGGTGACCCCGATGTCCACGGCACGACCGATCGGCAGATCGCGATCGTCGAACTGCGCATGGTCGACATCGATGGCCGCATCGTGCTGAGCCGCCAGATCCGTGGCGAATCGCCGGTGCAGAAACGCGCGAAGTTCACCGGTGCGAGCAACGAACCAGAGAGCCTCGCCACCTGGCAGGCGCTGAGCACCGCCGCCGGCCTGGTGCGTGATTACCTCGCCGACCACCAGGACCTGCGCAACGTGCCGAAGCAGGAAGTGCCCAACGCCATCAACCTGGTGGAGGTCGCGATCGACAGCGAGCCGTCGAAAGCCGACATCCTGATCGACGGTGCCTTCCGTGGCACCACGCCGCAGGTGATCCCGCTGCCGCCATCCAAGGAGGTCACAGTCACCATCGAACGCCAGGGTTACCAGCCGTGGACGCGCAAGCTGGTGCCGGTGACGGGGATGAAGATTCAGCCGGGATTGGAGGCGAAGGCGACGGCAGGCGAGAACAAGTAGCGCGCAGAGGCGGGAAACCCAAAGGGGCTAGGGGCTAGGGGCTAGGGGCTAGGGTGGTGATGCGGATGGTGCCCGTGGATCCATTCGCCACGCGCCGGAGTACATCAAGCATGTCCTCCTTCACGACTGGCATTAGCCCACGACCCTAGCCCCCTAGCCCCTAACCCCTGTTCGCCGTCCTGCGCCATGACCATCGCCATCTCACCCGGACCGGCCTGAGCAAAAAAAATGAAACTCGCCATCGTCTGCTACCCGACCTACGGCGGCAGTGGCGTGGTCGCCACCGAGGTGGCGATCCACCTCGCTGAACGCGGCCACGATGTCCACGTGGTGTCGTACGAGCTGCCCTTCCGCATGGATCGGCCGATGCCGAACCTGCGCTTCCATGCGGTCGACGTCGGTGATTACCCGTTGTTTCGTCATCCGCCGTACACCCTCAACCTGACCAACAAGCTGATCGAGGTGGTCGAGGAACACGGCGTCGAAATCATCCATTCGCACTACGCCATCCCGCACGCCGCCGCGGCGTGGCAGGCGCAGCAAGTGCTGCGCGAGTGTGGTCGACCAGGCGGCAAAGGCCGCTGTGATGTCAAACTCGCCTGCACGCTGCACGGCACCGATATCACGCTGGTGGGACGCGAACGCGGCTTCTATGAGATCACCCGCTTCGCCATCGCCAAACAGGACCTCATCACCACACCGAGCGAATGGCTGGCGCGCGAGACCGAACAGTGGTTCCACGTGCCCACCGGCCGCATCCAGGCGATCCCCAACTTTGTCGAGCTCGATCGTTTCAAACCTGATCCGGCGCAGCCCTGGCGCGTGAACCTCGCGCCCGATGGCTGGAAGGTCATCACCCACGTATCGAATTTCCGCCCGGTGAAACGCGTCGAGGAAGTGGTGCGCGCGTTCAGCGTGCTGCGCCGACGCATGAAGGCGGTCCTGGTCCTGGTCGGTGATGGCCCCGAACTGCCGAAGGCCGAACACCTCGCGCGCGAACTCGGCATCCGCGATGATCTGCGGCTGCTCGGTCAGCAGAAACCCGAACCGATCCTGCAGGCGAGCGACCTCTTTCTGCTGCCGTCGCGCGCCGAGAGCTTCGGTCTGTCCGCGCTCGAAGCGATGGCCTGCGGCGTGCCGGTGCTCGGCTACCATGCCGGCGGATTACCCGAGGTCGTCGAAGACGGCGTCACCGGCTTGCTCTGCCCCGAAGGCACCGATCACTGCCTCGGCAGCATGGCGGCTGATCTGCTGATGGATGAGCCGCGGTATCAGGCCATGCGCCGCGCGGCGCGGAAGCGTGCTGAGCAGTTCGCTCCAGGCCCGGTGGTTGACGCCTACGAACGGGCGTTGCTCGGCTTGCTGCGTTGACGTGATGCCCACCGGCGGATCCGGTGCAATCGGCGCACGATTTTGCTCGGGACGAGAATTCCGCCGGCGTACTGCGGTGCACGGTTGCCACGCACGCTGGTTGCCACCCGCACTTCCGCTCCAACGCTGGCATATTCAGGAGTCATCCATGTTGGAAGCCGTGCTGCGTTCGTCGCTGATGTCGCTGATGTCGTTGGTGCTGCTGTGCGCGGTGGCGCTCTGTCCGGCGGCCGAGGCCAAGAAGCCGGTGATTCCGCCGCCCGATCTCGACGGGCGCACCTACACCGTGACCTTCCCGACCGAAGACAAGAAACCGAAAGAGAAGCTGGTCTTCAACGAGGGCAAACTGACCATCACCTCACTCGGTGAGATGCAGATCACCTACAAGGCCAAGGTGAAGGCCAATCACAAAGGCGTAGTCAGCGAAACCAAGTTCAGCGGCTCCGCCACCGCCGCCGACGGCGCCAAGATCGAGATCGATGGCGCAGTGATGGCCGACGGTGAAGTGCGCGGCAGCATCACTCGGCGCGAGAAAGATATCGATCCGACGGCGCGCAACTTCAACGGCAAGCAGAGCGCCGGGAAGAAGTGACCTGACAAAACGCAGGGCGGGGTGCGAGGTGTTCCCCCGTTTGGTGTAGGTCTTTCAACCTCGTCGCACCACGCACGTCGCACAACTCATTCAGGTTCAGACTCACGGTTCCAGCAACACCACGCGCTTGAGTCCCTGACCGAGCAGCGGCGCCAGATCCTGCTCGCCACGGACCCAGCCGAGCCATTCACCATCGACCACCACGCCGGTCCAACGTCGGCAGCTGACCAGGGCCTGGCCGCTACCGTCGCCAAACCACCACGACCACCGGCTGCTGCCGTCCATCGGCTGCCATTCCCACGCGCGCCACCGTTCCAGCAGCGCGCGTGCCCGGCGACGGAGCGTGTCCTCGGTCGGTACCGTGGCGTCCAGGTAGGGCGCCACTCCGGCCAGCCGCGCGAGCACCTCGGGCGGGCAATCACGGGTGACCACCGTGCTGTCACCAGCCAGCGCCCGGTTGGTCAACGCCAGCCGGTCCGCCCAGCGTCGCGCCCACCCCCGGTGCAGTTCGCTGCGCAGCAACAACGCCAGGTCGTTGCGGGTCTCGCGGTCGAGCAGCGCGACCGGACGCGCCCAGCGTGACCACAACGGACCATCGCGTTCCAGGGCTTCGGCCAACAACGCCGGCACCGGCAGGCCAACAGTCGTCAGCAGTTCGCCTAAGGCGCGGCGCTCGTCCATATCCACCGGCACCAGCGGCTGCCACGCCTGTGCTCCGAGCAAGCGGTCGTTCAGCGGACCGAGCGCCGCAGGACGGCGCACCGGGCCCGGTGTCAGACGTCGCCGCAGTTCCAGCCACTCCGTCACCGGGCCCTGTTCGGCCAGCCACGGCTCGGCCGTCGCGGCTAGGCGCGGTCCGGCAACGCGCAGTTCGGCCAGCACGCGGGTGTCGCCCAGCACGGTGACCGCCAACGGGAAGAACCACGGCGCTTGCGGCCGATCACTGGCCAGGACCGTCGCGACGATGCTGGCGGTCTGCTCCGCCGGCAGCAGGTCACGTCCCTGCGCGGCTTGCAGCGCCACCAAGCGCAGGGCGGTCTGCTGGATGTCGGGCCATCCTGGCGCCCACGCCAGCGCCCGGCGCAGCGCTACACTGGTGCCCTGGGCATCGCCGGTCGCGGCCGCCAACAAGGCGCGTTGTGCCCACGCCGAGGCATCGCCAGGTGCTAGCCGTGCGGCGCTGTCCAGCGCCGCCTGCGCGCCAGCCAGATCGCCAGCGGCATGCGCCAGCCAGGCGCGCGTCACCGCCAAACGCACACTCGCGGGCGTGGTGGCCAACGCCTGTTCGACGGCTTCGGCGCCACCCAGCGGCAGACCCGCTGCCAAGCGGGCGAAGGCCAGGCGTTCGACATCACGGGCCCGCAGGTCGCTCACATGCCAACCCCAGGCGCACCAGCCTCCCAGCAGCAGCAACGCTGCCACGCCAGCACACAGCAGCTGGGCAGGTCCGCGTCTGCGGGCGCCGTCACCATCGTTGGAGGCGCGTCCGGCCAGAGCCAGGACGCAGAACAGCAGCACGCCGGTCATCGCCACCGCCGGACTATGCCAGATGAAATCGCCGCAGGCGTGCAGCGCGAGGATGCTCAGACCAGCGCCGGCACCGACGACCAGCGCGCGACGACCGGGATCCTGCCAAGTGCTCGCGTGCGGCCGCAGGCGCCACAGCGTCGCGCCGAGCGCGGCGAGTCCGACCAGCAGACCGAGCCAGCCGTACTCCAGCCACCATTCAAGGGGATCGCTGTGTAGGTGGTCGACCACCACTTCCGCGAAGTACGGATCGCCACTGCGGCGGTAGGCCGGGATGGTGGTGCCGCCGCCGCTGCCGAGCGCGCCAGCCTCGGCGATCACCGGCAACGCCGCCTGCCACATGGTCACCCGTCCATTCAGCGTCACGCCTTCGTCGCCACGCAGACGGTTGAACTTGTCGGTCACTTCGCTGATGCCGATCAGCCACAACCATCCGGCGATGACCAGGGCGCCACCAGCGGCCCACCACCAGCGGCGGGCGCGCGGCAGCAGCGTGAAGCTCAGCGGCAGCATCACCGTCGCGGCGACCAGGATGCCGCCGCGTGAGCCCGAGAGCAGGATGGCGAGCGCCAGCAGCGCTACCGCGCCCCAGCGCAGCAACCCACCACGCCGGTGCGCCAGCAGCGCCGCCAACGGCAGGCACGCGGCCCAGAACGCGGCAGCGTGGTTGGGATAGATGAAGGGTCCGCGGACCCGCGTGGTCGAGCTCAAGCTCGGCCAGGGTGCTGCCGTCAAGGCCAGGCACAGCCCAAGCAGTGCGCTGACTGCCGCCAGGTAGATCAGCACCTCGACCAGCCGCCGTACCCGTTCGCCACGCGCCAGCAGGCATACTGTCAGTGCCAGTCCGGCGAGGGTGGCAAGCCACACCAACGCGGCGGTGGAGGCGGCCGGATCGATACTCCACACCTGCGGGGTGACGGCGAGGACCGCGGCGTCTTCACTGACCCAGGGATGCGACCAGCCCAGCGGCAGCACCTGCAGCACGGCGATGGCCAGCGGCGGCAGGAACAGCGTCGCGATCCAGGTGAGCGGCGGTGGATGGAACTGCTGCCGGAAGCTGAACGCGGTCAGGCCGAGAGCGAGGGCGATGGCAAAACTGAGCAGCGGGCGCACCAGGTCGCCGGCACCACCATAGGCGGCCAGCGCCAGCGCCAGCAACAGCACCAGCCAGACGCGCGCCAAGCGCGACATCATGAACGACGGGAAAGCACGTGCGGCGTGCGGTGTGCGGCGTGCGGCGTTGCGGCGGCATGCCAGACGCAGCACGTCGCTCCGCCATCATCCCGCATGATTCAGGCCCGCCCGGCATCCGGCCGTTGGCCGTAACCGTACTGGTAGCCGTAGCGGTAGTTGTAGCCGCCGTAGCCCGCGGAATCGAACTGCTCGGCGTTGAACACCATGCCCAGGACCTTGGCCCGCAGCGGCTGCAAGCGGTCGAGCACCAGGCGCAGCGTGCCCTTGGTGGTGACGCGGTCGCGCACCACCAGCAACACGCCGTCTGCCAGTTCGCCGACGCTCAGCGCATCGCTGACCAGACCGAGCGGCGGGCTGTCGAGCAGCACGTAGTCGTAGCTGGTGCGCCACCGCGCGATCGCGCTGGCCAGCGCCGGGCTGTGCAGCAGTTCGGAGGGATTCGGCGGACGCACGCCAACCGGCAGGACGTCGAGGCGCGGATGGTCGCTGGCCGCGGGTTCGATGCCGTCTTCGCCGGCCAGCAGATAACTGAGCCCACGTTCGCGATCGTCGCCGAGTTGTTTGTGCAAGGTCGGCTTGCGCAGGTCGGCGTCGACCAGCAGGACTTTCGCGCCAGCGGCAGCGAGGGCGATCGCCAGTCGCGTGCTGACCGTGCTCTTGCCTTCGCCAGGTCCACTGGAGGTGATCACCAGCACGCGTGAACCGGTCGGGCTGCTGCGGGTCAGGCGCAACGCGGCACGCAGTGCGCGATACGCCTCGGCCAGCACCGCCGGATGATCCGGATCGCCGCCTTTGCCCAGCGGTGTCAGCCCTGGGACGAAAGGCAGCTGGCCGAGCAGCGGCAGTCCGGTGAGCTCTTGGGTGGCCGCCGCACCGCGCACCCGGCGATCAAGCGCCTCGGCGCCGAGTGCGGCCAACACCGCGGCCACCAGGCCGGCAGCCAGCGCGCCCGCGGCGAACAGCGTCTTGCGGATGTTGACCGGGTGCTGATCGGCCTTGGGCGGATCGATCTGCACCACTTGTTTGGCGTCGAGCCGGCTGGCGACTTCTTCTTCGCCCATGCGCGTCAGCAGGCGATTGAACATTTCCTCGCGCGATTTGGTCTCGGTCTCCATCGCCTGGAAGCTGGCGAGGTCGGAGCGGTACTGGTTCAGCTCCTTCTGCGCTTCGCTGGTGCGCAGCATCAGTTCCGCGTATTGCAGTTTGAGCTTCTGGTGCTGGGTCTCGACGCTGGCCCGCGCCTGGGCCACGGTTTCGCTCAACCGCAGCTGTCTGGCTGCGATCATCTCCTGTGCCTCGATCATGCGCGGATGGCGTGCGCCGTACTTCTGGTTGAGTGCCTTGGCTTCATCCTCGGCGGCGAAGAACTGCTGCTGTTGCTCGACCACCACCGGATGGCGCCCGACCAATTCGATGCGCAGCAGCGCCTTCAGACGCTCCGCCGGCGTGCTCAACTGGTCGGCGTCGGTGAACTGCCGCTGCAGGGCATGGGCTTCGGCGATCTGCTGATCGAGCGTCGCGCGTTCCTTGTTGAGCAGGTCGATACGCTGCGACACCAAACTGTTTTCGGCGGCGCCACTGACGATCGAATGTTCGCGGCGGAACTCGTCCTCTTTGCGCCGGGACTCTTCGAGCCGTGCGCGCGCGGTGTCGACCGAAGTCGACAGGAAGGTCAAGGCGCCGCTCGCACGTTCGGATTTCTGCGCCGTTTGGTTGGCGGTGTAAGCCTTCAGCAGCGCCTCCAGCGCCACCCGCGCGCGTTCGGGTTGTTCGTCGCGCAGCGCCACGGTGATGATCCAGCTGTCACGCCGGGTGGTGACCTTGACGCGATCTTTGAGCACCTTCACCGCATCGCTGGTCTGAGCGTAGGCCGGGGTCTGCAGCAGGTCGGTGGTGGCCAGGGTCTGCTCCAGCACCGGGCCGGCGGTCAACATGTCGCGGTGGGTATTGAGGAAGCCGAACTCCACCGAGTTGCTGTTGGGGTCGTACTGGAAGTCCACCGCCTTGCGTCCGCGTTCGACCGCTAGCGTGGCGCTGGCCTCATAAAGCGGGGTGATACGGAAGGTGGCGAGGATCACCGTCGCGGCGACCACCACGAACACCGCCAAGCACAACCAGCGCCGCCGCCAGCAGGTGCCGAGCAGGTCGGTGAGGGTCAGCGGGTGGCTGTCAGCGGTGCTGTGCGGCGATTCGCTCATGGGTGCGCCGCATTTAGACCGCCGAACCAAGGAAATCCAGGTGCGGACCTGCCACGGGCGGCCGCGGGCAACCCGCCGGTTGCACCATGCGGCGCGGGCGCCTACAAGTTCAACCACATCCCTGTCCTGGAGGCCCCATGCGTCGTTGTCTCTGCGCCGTGTTGCTGTCTTGCATCCTTGCTGTCGGCAGTCTGGCCGCTGGCGAGCTTACCACCGCTCAGGCGCAGCAGCTGGTCAGCGCTGCCCAAAGCATAGAGGCCGGCGGCAAGTCCGAGGTGACCCTGGCGATCGACGGCAAGAGCGTGGTGTTCACCGTCACCCGCGATGCGGTTGGCAACGTCACCGCCCGCCCGGTCCCAGGTCCCGACAGCGCCGGCATCACCATCAGCCAGGTGACCATCCAGCTGCGGGCCAATGACAAGGGAATCCTCTCCCCGACCACCCTGGTGGTGGTGTCGAGCGGCCAGACCATCTCCAGCTACTCAGTGCAGCTCAACCCGGACGGCACCATCGCCAGTCTGTACCAGGCCGGCATCGGCGGCGCGGGCGGCACGGGTGTGCCTGCCAAAGCCAAGCCGGTGGTCGGCGGCATCGGCGGCGTCAGTGGCAGCCTGAGCGGTGGTTCCGCGGAGCTGCCGCAGGATCGTTTCCCAGGTTTCACCAGCGGCCAACTGGGCCTGCCCGCCGGCACCGGTACGGGCC
>JANPLC010000414.1:0-11242 GCA_031426335.1 Planctomycetota bacterium | reverse complement strand
CGTCCAGCGGACGATGAATGGCGCGGGATCGGTTTTCTCACGCCGGCGTAGTAGGTCACCACTTCCTTGGCGTTCGGCCAGTAGAACGCGAGCACCTGGTAGGCATTGCCGGCCTCGCCCTGTTGCGCGTACTCGGTGAGTTTCTTCCGCAGATCATCCAGGCCGCTGCGTTGGCGTTTCCAGTAGCTCTGCACGGCGGGCGCTTTGGGACTGATGACCTCGGCCACGGCCGAGAACGGCGGATAACGCAGCGTCGAGACTTTCTCCACCAGCGCACGGTTGCGGCTGGTCGGCACCTTGGCCTCGGCCACGCGCTCGCCTTTTTCGTCGAACGGCGCCGGCAGGCCGACGCCAGTGAACACCGCGCGGGCCTCTTTGTGGCGCGGACTGACACTCAGCAGGTGGTAGGCGAGGTACGGCTTGTCCGCTGGCGCGGCGCTGGTCATCAGGTCGTTGATGTCCTTGATCGCCGCTTGCAGGCGGGTTTTGCGCCAGCGTTCCAGGCTGGCCTCGACCGGCTTGAACTCCTTGTCCTGACGTTCCTCGAAGGCGACGGCCGCTTGGTTGATCTTCTCCGACAGACTCGGCTCAGCGGCCGTGAGATTGAGGGCGAGGCTAGCGAGCAGGAGGGGGAGAAGAGCTTCGGCAGCGCGCATGGAAACCTCGTATGGTCCTGGGGAATGCAGCAGGGGCGTTGGACATGTACCACGAAGCGCGGGGGCCTCAATCAACGACACGACCCCGTGCGGAGGCACGAGGTCGTAGAGGATTTCGCTGTTCCGGCGTTACGCCGGCGACGGGTTCGGTGCGTCAGCGGGTGGGCGCCTGGGCATTTGCCGGGCGCCAGCGCTTCAGCTTGGTCAACACGCGTTCGAAGAGCGGCTCCTCGAACTCATGGATGTCGCTGCGTTTGCCCAGACCTTCGGGCATCGCCAGGGTGAGTTCGCCACCGAGGTGTTCGCGGAACTGGGTCAGGCCGATAAGCACGGCGCGGTGGCCGGTGGCGTCGCGCAGGTCGAGCACCTCGTCCCACAGGCGGAAGCCGCAGGTGGCGAGGATGGTGAGGATGCGATCGCCTTCCTCAGCGGTGATGCGGCCGAGTTCGACGGCGTAGAGCGAGTCGATGGCGACGCCAATGGCGACGGCCTCACCGTGCAACAGGCGGTGACTGGAGAGCGTCTCCATGCGGTGCGCCGACCAGTGGCCGAAGTCGAGCGGACGCGAGCTGCCTTGCTCAAACGGATCGCCAGCCTTGGTGATGTGGTCGAGATGCAGCAGGGCGCAGCGCTCGATCAACCACTCCATCGTCGCCAGATCACGTTCACGCAGTTTCACCGCACGTTCGCCCAGTTGGACGAGGAACTCCGCGTCCTTGATGATCGCTACCTTCACCGCTTCGGCGATGCCGGCGCGCCATGAACGATCGTCGAGCGATTCGAGGAACCGCGCGTCGTTGATGATGGTCGAGGGCGGGGTGAAGGTGCCGTAGAAGTTCTTCGAGCCGAAGCGGTTCACACCGTTCTTCACGCCCAGGCCGGCATCGCACTGGGCGAGTACGGTGGTCGGCAAACGGATCTGGCGGATGCCACGGTGGACGATCGAGGCGGCGAAACCGACGGCGTCGAGCACCGCGCCGCCGCCGATGATGATGATGTAGCTGTGGCGGCAGATGCCGTTGTCGAAGCAGGCGCGACCGACCTTGTCGAGGATGGCGATCTCGCCCTTGAGCGCCTCACCACCGGGAATGACTTCCGGAGCAGCGGCCAACTGCACGCCATCGGCTTCATGAGCGGCGAACCACAAATGGATCGCCTGGATCAATTTGGGGTTCTGGCGGATCGCGCCTTCGTCGACGTAGATCAGCGCACGGGCCGGACGACCACCGACGCGCGGATGCATGGCCTTGACCAGGGCGTCGTTGTCCGGCGCAAACACGTCGCGCGTGAAGTGCACGTCGAAGGCGTAGGGGACGGCAAAGGTCTGATGGTGCACGGTGCTCATGGACGGTCCTGTGAGGCTCCTGTGAGGCTGCTGCGAGGCTTGTGCCAAGCTTGTCGTTCCTGTCCTACGTCCTGCAACCGGCTGTCGTTGCCGCTATTTCGCACAGGTTGGGCAGGTCATGCACACGGGATGTCCAGGACCGGGATTTAGGGGGTCTGGAAGATCGCTGGGATGGGGGGTGAGGCAGGCTCCACATGTGGTCGGAACCACACCACGATAACGGCGCGGTCGGTCTCAGTCGTGGCATTGCTCGGCAGGTGATCCATCGGGCGTAGCTGGCGGTGGGTGGTCCCAATCTCAGAAATGAAGTTCGCGCCGAGCTGCTCTCGAACCTCCGGCATAAGACGACAGCTCGTATGTCCGCTCATCCGGGTCTGTTCGGGACCACGTGTAAGTACGGTCTGATAGTCAACCCTCACCGCCACACATGCTGGATTCTTGTCCGACCGTACGATGCCTGTGAACGAGAACATGCGAACACCCCAGACGCCCTGGGCGTGGAATTCCTCATCCAGAGAACAACGCAGCACCAGTTGTGAAATCACCGGCGTGGCCGAGCCCGCGGCCCAGTGGTGCTCCTCGAATACCAGTTCCACCCGTTTGTCGAGGACACCCGACCGCGTCGGATCCGGTTCAAGCAGCGGGAGCTTTACATCGGGTGGTCTAGCACCTGCATGATCAGCTGACGGACGTTCCTGACCGCACGCACAGAGCGCGATGACCAGGAACAACCACACCCACGGCTTCATGCCGTCTCTTTGGCGTCCGTATCCGCGTTGTAGATCGTGCCTTTGCCTTCGACCACGGCGGCGTCGACGACGAAGCTCTTCTGGAACTTCACCCGCTGCGGCAGGTCGAACATCATGTCGAGCATGACTTCTTCCATGATCGCGCGCAGCGCGCGGGCGCCGGTCTTGCGCTCCAGGGCCTTTTTGGCGATCGCCTTGAGGGCGTCTTCGGTGAAGGACAACTCGGCGCCCTCCATGGCGAACATCGCCTGGTACTGTTTCGCCAGGGCGTTCTTCGGCTGAGTCAGGATGTTGATCAGCGCGTCGAGGCTGAGCGGCTGGAGCGCCACGGTGACGGGGAGTCGGCCGATGAATTCCGGGATCAGGCCGAAGTTCACCAAGTCCTCGGGCGTCACCTGCGAGAGAAGACGTTCGTCCTCGGTGACCTCGGGATTGGGCTCGACTGCGTGCGCGTCGATGTTGAAGCCAACGCGTTTGTCGCCCAGGCGGCGACCGATGATTTCCGGCAGGCCGCTGAAAGCGCCGCCGCAGATGAACAGGATGTTCTCGGTGTTGACCTGGATGTACTTCTGCTCGGGGTGCTTGCGTCCGCCACCCGGGGGAACGTTGGCGACGGTGCCTTCGACCAGTTTGAGCAGCGCCTGCTGCACACCTTCGCCGCTGACGTCGCGGGTGATCGAGACGTTGCCGCCGGAGCGTCCGATCTTGTCGATCTCGTCGACGTAGATGATGCCCATCTCCGCCTTCGGCACTTCGAAGTTGGCGTTCTGCAACAACCGCAGAATCAGATTCTCGACGTCTTCGCCAACGTAGCCGGCTTCGGTCAGCGTGGTCGCGTCGCCGATGGCGAACGGCACGTTGAGCAGCTTGGCCAGGCACTTGGCGATGAGCGTCTTGCCGCAGCCGGTGGGGCCGAGCATCAGGATGTTGGATTTCTCCAGCTCGATGCCGTTGGTACCGCCGGCCTGGTTCGACTTCAGGCGCTTGTAGTGGTTGTAGACCGCCACCGCGATGGTGCGTTTCGCCTGCTCTTGACCGATGATGTACTGGTCGAGGTGGCCTTTGATCTCGGTCGGCGTCAGGCTTTTGCCGACCTTGGGTGCTGAATCGCCGGCTTTCTTGCCGCGGTTGTTGTCGCGCAGCAACGTGGCGCAGACCTCGACGCACTCATTGCAGATCGACACGCCAGGGGGGCCGTTGATCAGGCGTTCGACCTGCTCGGTGGTGCGACCACAGAAGCTGCACAGGTCGCTCCCTTTATCACCGTCGCGGGTGCTCTTCTTACCAGCCATGATCGATCCCCTCGGACAACGGGTGAGAGGTCAGTTCGCGACCGGTTTGCTGACCACGCGATCGATCAGGCCATAGATCTGCGCTTCGTCGGCGCTCATGTAGTAATCGCGCTCGCTGTCCTTGGCGACCTTCTCTTCTGGCTTGCCGGTCTTCTCGGCGAGGATGCGGTTGAGTTCTTTCTTCAGGCGCAGGAGTTCCTTGGCCTGGATCTCAATATCGCTGGCCTGGCCCTGGGTGCCGCCCATCGGCTGGTGGATCATGATGCGGCTGTGCGGCAGGGCGAAACGTTTGCCCTTGGTGCCAGAGGCGAGCAGGAAGGCGGCCATCGAGGCTGCCTGACCGATGCACACCGTGGCGACGTCGCAGGTCAGGTAGGCCATGGTGTCGAAGATGGCGAAGCCGGCGTTCACCAGTCCACCCGGTGAGTTGATGTAGAGCGTGATGTCAGCGTCGCGCTTCTGGCTCTGCAGAAACAGCAGCTGAGCAACCACGACGTTCGCAACGAAGTCATCGATCGGTTCACCCAAGAAGATGATGCGATCCTTCAGCAGACGACTGTAGATGTCGTAGCTGCGTTCTCCGCGGGAGTCCTTTTCGATGACGTAGGGGATTGGCATAGGGTTCCTTAGGGTGCAGCGACGGGGCGATGGCTGAAGCGGAGAGGGACCATAGTGACTGCCTTGGGTTGCACAAATCGTTCCGGGAAGGGGCTACGCATCCCGGCCGCGAGGTTCCACACCCGTGACACACAGTACCCACCCTCTTCACACAGGGGGCCCGAACGGTGGGAAAGGACCGACGTTTCTGCGTATATCTGAACATCCTGCATCGATCAGACCTGATGGATCCAAGATCCTGCCGCCACCCCTGAAGCCCGTCCCCCGGAACCTCTCATGCGCCCTCTCCTGCCTCTGCTGCTCGCCTTGGTCATCGGACCGCTCGCCTTCGCCGAGGACGAAATGGAGGCGAAGGTCAAGAAGACCGACATGAACAGCGCTGACGCGGTTTTTGAACTGGGCGTATGGTGTGAGCAAAACAACAAACCGACCGCGGCCCGCAAGTACTACAACAAAGTGATCCAGCTCGACAAGAACCACGAGGCCGCGCGTACCAAACTCGGCATGGTCCTGGTCGGCGATCGCTGGGTGCCCGCGAACTTGGCTCCGGGTGGCGCCAAACCGGGGAGTGACAAGAAGGACGACACGGGCAACCGCCGTCGCTCCAGTGGCCCTGGCCCCGCAGCCAAGGACGTGAAGTGGGATCTCGCGATTGAAGAGACCGAACGCGAGAACCAGTTCATCGAAACGCAGATCAAGCGCATGAACGACAACAAGAACGACAGCGACAACATGGACTCGGCGACGTTGACGCTTTACCGCCAGGACAGCCGCAAGGAGATGATCCCGCACCTGTGCGCCGCCCTGCTGCGCGAGGACTTCCGCGATCTCTACGGCACCGCCGCGCTGATCATGATGTTCGCCAAGGATGGTGACCAAAGTACGGTTCGTCGGCTGACCACGTTCCTGACCAAGGCCAGCGAACGGAGCACGGAAAAAGAAGACCTGGAGATGTACGCTTACGTTGCGCCGCTGGCACGCGAACGCCGGGTGATCCCGCGTCTGATCGAACTGATGGAGAGCCCCGATGACGCGGTGAAATTCGCCGCGACGAAAGCCTTCGCCCAGGTAGCGCTGCAATCGCCCGAAGGCCTGAACGCGGCGAAGGCCAAGGCTTGGTGGGACCTCAACCACGACGTGTCCGAGCGCGTGTTCCTCAACGAGCAACTGCAGAGCGATGACCCGTTGGTGGCGGTCGAAGCCGCCAAGGCGCTCTACGATCTGCGGGAAAAAGCCATCGTCCCGGTGCTGTTCAAGACGCTCAAGGGCGACAACCGCAAGGCCAATGAGAAGGCCATCGGTCTGGTCAGTCGCATCACCGGCAACGACTGGGGCTACGACGTGGCCGCCGCACCGGATGCCCGCGCCAAGGTCGTCACCCAGTTGGAGAAATGGTGGAAGGACAACGGCACGCGTTTCGAGTGGATTGAGGACCGCAACGCCAAACCCGCCGATGGCGCGGTGGCCAAGGCCCAGGATCCGCTCGCGCAATGGGTCAAGCAGCTTGCCAGCACCACCGGCAACGAAGCCCAAATGGCAGAACAGAACCTGCTCGGCAAGGGTGACGAGGCGGTGCCGACACTGATCAACGGTTTGAAAGACCCCGGCGTGATCGTGCGCCGCAAGTGCAACGACATCCTCAAGACGCTGTCCAAGAAGGATGTCGGCTACGATCCCCGCGGCGAAGACGATCAACGCCAGAAGGGCATCGCCGCCTGGACCGCCTGGGCCAAAGAGAAGGGCCTGATCAAAGACAAGGAAGAGGCCGCTCAGTAAGCGGTCTCGCTGACGGCGTCGATCGTCCGCTGTGCGGTAGGTGACCGCGCCGCGCCGCCTGGTACGCCTGCGCCATGCCTGTGCTTGCCGAGCGGATCACTGCCAACCTCGCCGAAGTGCGCGCCCTGATCGCGGCGACATGTCGCCAACACGGGCGTGACCCGCAGGGGGTCCGACTCATCGCGGTGACCAAGGAGCAAACGCCGGAGGTGCTCGCGCCGTTGATCGCTGACGGCGCGGTGGATCTCGGTGAAAACCGCGTTGAACACTTGGAAACCATGCACGCCGCGGCACCGGTCGGCGCACGCTTCCATTTCATCGGCCGCGTCCAGGGACGGCAACTCCCTAAGCTCGCACCGTTCTGCGTCGCCATCCACAGCCTGTGTGACGCCGACCACATCACGCGTTTGGGCCGTGCCTGTGCCGAGAGCGGCCGCCGCATCGAGGTCTTCATCCAGGTGAACGTCGCTGACGATGCGGCGAAAGCTGGTGTACAACCGGGCGATCTTGCCGAACGGGTCGCCCTCGCCCGCCGTACAGCCGGACTGGACCTCGTCGGACTGATGACCATGGCACCGCTCGCGCCGCAGGGGGGCCAAGCAGATGACACCACGATTCGTCGTTGTTTCGCCACCCTGCGTGGACTCGCCGAACAACATCAGGTACCGCGCCTGAGCATGGGCATGTCCGAGGACTTCCTGCACGCCGTGGCGGAAGGCGCGACCGACCTGCGCATCGGTTCGCGGTTGTTCCGATGAATCAATCGTCGCCGACGTTCAGCGATGCCGAGCTTGCTGTCAGCGAAGCACAACGCCGCCAAGGACTGGATCGTCTGCACGCCGAATTGGCGCTGCGTTGCCCGACCTGCCGTCTGCGCTTGAACCGCAATGGCAAAACCATGCTGAGCCTGCGTGGTCGTCAGGGGGGCAGTGTGGTCAGCGTCCACGTCGGACTGCTCGAACATCCAGAGGCGCTCGCCGAACTGCCGGGATGGATTCTCAGCAACGGCCGCCGCACCTCACCGCGTCTTCGTCAGGCGCTGCAGGAGGTCTGGCGTGAGCAACGCCAGCGCAGCCTCGTGATCGCGCCAGTCGAACTGCCCGCCTTGGAGACTCTGCCGACATCGTTCGACCTGCACGCCGTGTTCACCTTGATTCATGGCGCCTGGTTTCCCCACCTGACCAAGCCAGCCATCCGTTGGGGCCGTCACAGCCCACGGCGACGCCTCACGTCCATCCGCTTTGGCTGTTACCGCTCCCGCCCCCAACCGGCGATCGTGGTCAACCCACGCCTCGCCCAACCGTGGGTCGCGCGGATTTTCCTCGACCACGTGCTCTACCACGAACTCTGCCATCACGCCCAGGCCAGCGCGCCGATCCGTGGCGAGCCACCGCACAGTCGGCGCTTTCGGCAGTGGGAAGCTCAATACCCACATCACGAGCTTGCCCAGATGTGGGAGCGGCTGCACCTGGAGCGTTTTCTCGGACCCTGATCGGCGGACCAGATCCTAGCGTTAGCACAGGATCGGGAGACCATCCCAGCCGTCGGCTTTCCGCGCACGCAGTCCGGTGAAATGCGCCCGTTCGAAGGCACGCAAGAGATCCTCGCGCACCAAGATCATGTTGCGCAAGCCATCTACACGAAACAAAGCAGAGCTTGGGCCCAGGTTCCGGGTCGACAACACCAAGCGATCGACGTTTTGAATCTCACCCTGGTCGTCGATTTCGCACTCGGATTTCTGGCGGTCAACAATGTCTTGACCACCGAGGGGGTTGATGATGGCGTAGCCCTTCGCTGCCACCAATTCACCGGCAGAATTGGCGATTACCACGGGCAGGAATTCCAAGTCAGACGGTTGAAACTCTTTGAGCAACGCCTGAACACGTGCGGAAGCGATTAGGAGACCAAGCATATTGTCGAGGAAGTCAGGCAGATGGTTGGACTCAGAAAAATTGATGTGTTCCTTTGCGGATGCGCCGGTGAATTGCGCGGTCGTCCTCAGCACAACCTGTGATGGGAATTTACGCGCGAGTTTCTCTCCCTCGCGGAAACGATAGCTGGCAGGTGCGTTGTCTGGGAGGTTCGAAATCAGATTCTTGGCAAAGCCGGGTTGACTGCGGTGCGTTAGTATGAAGTAGTCGCCCAGGTTTCCCCGCGCCACCTGAGCTTCGAGCCCCATGTAATTCCGGTGACGCTCACGTCCAACGAGGATGATGGCATGACCGGATTTGTCCTCGGCCACGTACGCACGTTCAAAGCCGCTGCTGACGATATTCGCACACCACTCAGGCATGTCTGCCGCACACCTGCTCAAGGGCGCCACGAGCAGTTCATGATAGCCCAGCAGGATATCGTGTTCGGGTCGGTAGCGCTCGATGATGACCGCACTTTTACCCACCGAGATCTCACGCAGACCTGTCGGTCCGCAAATGCTGAGAATGATCGTTTCACGATTGGCCATGATGCCGCACCAGATCGGGTTGATCCGGGCTATGCAACCCAACAGACCGATAGGGCCGCGAACGGGTGAGATCATCTTCGCGCCCTTATATGAAATGTATGATAATGTATATTATGGTGTATTTAAGACGTGGCAGGGGACTGATGCATATGGACTTACGACGAATGTTGGGAAGTTGTCAAATTGAGCGCGGGGCAGCTAACCAATGCGCGCGAGTCGCGACAACGGCGAAGCGGCACTACGCCAAAAACTTTGGCGGTTGGATTGCTGCGGATTCGCTGCCCAAGGAAACACTCAAGCGGATCAGGGAACTCGGCGGGCTGGCGGTTGGATTGCTGCGGATTCGCTGCCATCAGGGAGCTCGGCGGGCTGATGATGCGAAATAAGATCGCTTACCGTCGGCTTCGTTAATCGGGTGCTTCGGTTGGAGCCGGAAAACTTCTACGCCAATTTCCAAGGCATGCGGGTCACCCAGGAGTTGTTCCTAGCTCGGTGGCCTTCAATGGAATCTCAAACGTGAGCGTGGATCTGGAGCCGTTTGTCAGTCCAGACGAGACCCCATGGATCTACGAACTTGAAGCCACGAGCCGAGGAACAGGACGTGGATTTCGTCATCACGTTCTCGACTGCTGGATGCATTACTGGCAGCGCGAAGACCATAGAAATCACCAAGAAAGTGCCCCGCCACAGGCAGATACCTGAAATCTACGATATCAACGCAGGGGGCCGCACTTCTTCGATGCAGCCCCCCTCGTCTCTGTCAGCTTCGCGACCTGATTAACGGCTAGTGCTCAGCGCACTGCGTCAGCAGCCGCTTGGCTGGTAGCCAGCGCAGCACGGACGCGCTCAATGATATCATTCGCCGCACCAGCCAGCGGAATGTTCACCGCCACGCCGTCACGCGGCTTCAACTCAACCAGACCTTCGGCCACGCCGCGTCCACAGACCAAGCGCAGGGGGACGCCAATGAGGTCCCAGTCTTTGAATTTCACGCCGGGCTTCTGATCGCGGTCGTCGAGCACCGCTTCGATGCCAGCGGCGAGGAGCGCGTCGTAGATCGACTTAGCGGCCCCCTCCACGGCGGTGTCGCCGGGTTTGCCGACCGGCACGATGACGCATTGATACGGCGCGATAGCCATGGGCCAACGGATGCCGTCCTGGTCGTTGTGCTGCTCGACAGCGGCGGCGACCACGCGGGAGCTGCCGATGCCGTAGCAGCCCATGATGAACGGATGCAGCTTCTGGTCCTGGCCGGTGAACTCGGCCTTCATCGCGGCGGAGTACTTGGTGCCGAGTTTGAAGATATGGCCGACTTCGATGCCGCGTTTCTGCGCCAATGTTGACGTGCAACGTGGGCAGCCGTCGCCGGTCTCGACTGTCACTAGGTCATCGCTGCTCAGCACCAGACCGGCGGCGTCGCGATCGAGACGGTAACCGACGATGTGATGTTCGGTGCGGTTGGCACCGATCACCAGCGGCAGGTTGCGTGGGACGCTCTGATCGACGATCAGGAAGTTCGCCTTCAGTCCCGCAGTGGGACCAGCGAACCCAGGCTTGGCACTGGTAGCAGCGACGACTTCTTCGGGATGCATCGGGCGCAGCTCCAGCACCGGGCCGCGATCGTGTAGGTGGCGATTCAGCGCGTTGGTGAGCTTCACCTCGTTGACCTGGCGATCGCCAGGGACAAACGCGGCGACGCTGACGTCGCCGGTGGTGATCTTGGCGACGTAGAGCACGCACTTCAGGCAGCGTCCTGGAGTAACCCAGGCGTGGCCGGCTGCGGTCAGGAATTTGGTCACGTCCTCGATGGTACCGACTTTCGGCGTTTCGACGGTCGTGGCGCTAGCGGCCCCCTCCCAGGTGACCGCAACCGCGCGGCGGCTGGCACGTTCGACATTCGCCGCGTAATCGCAGCCTGAGCAGAACAGGATGGCGTCTTCACCGACCGCGGCAGCGACCATGAATTCATGACTGCCGTTGCCACCGATGGCGCCGGAGTCGGCCTCCACCGCGAATGCTTCCAGGCCCAGGCGTTTGAACGTGCGGATGTAGGCGATGCGCATCGCTTCGTAGGTCTGGTCGAGCGAGGTATCGGCGTCATGGAAGCTATACGCGTCCATCATGATGAATTCTTTGACGCGCATCAGACCGAAGCGCGGGCGAATCTCATCACGGAATTTGGTGTGCTGCTGGAAGAACGTCACTGGGAGCTGTTTGTAGCTCTTCACCACGGTGGCGGCGTAGTCGGTGACGACCTCTTCGGCGGTCGGCACCAAGGCGAACACCTGACCGCTGCGATCACGCACGGTCAACATCGTGCGGGTAGCCTGATAGGTCGCCCAGCG
>JANPLC010000413.1:0-4571 GCA_031426335.1 Planctomycetota bacterium | reverse complement strand
GTGGCTATTGAGTGCCGGTCGGCCGCGGGCCTGCCGGTATGGCGGGTGGTCCTGAAGCCCTTAACACCAACCCCCCCGACCGAGACTGCGGTAGTCCGGCACTTCCGGACTTCCGGACGTTTGGCGGTGATCACCGGCCCCAACATGGCGGGCAAATCCACCTACATCCGCCAAGTCGCACTCGCCGTCATTCTTGCGCAAGCCGGCTCGTTCGTGCCCGCCACCTCGGCGCGTATCGGCGTGGTCGACCGCGTCTTCACCCGCGTCGGTGCCGGTGACGAACTCGCGCGCGGCCAATCGACCTTCATGGTCGAGATGGCCGAGACCGCCGCGATCCTCAACCACGCGACGCGGCGCTCGCTCGTCGTGCTCGATGAAGTCGGGCGCGGCACCTCGACCTACGACGGTGTCAGCCTGGCGTGGGCGATCACCGAACACCTGCACGACCACATCGGTTGCCGCGCGTTGTTCGCCACGCACTACCACGAACTAGTGGATCTGGCCGCCGATCGCCCAGGGATCCGCAACCTGACCGTCAGCGTCGCCGAACAGGACGACACCGTGGTGTTCCTCCACCGCATCGTCGACGGAGCGGCGACGCGCAGCTACGGCATCCATGTCGCCCGCCTGGCCGGCGTGCCGGAGCCGGTCATCCGCCGTGCGCGCGAAGTGCTCGCCACGCTCGAACAGCTCAACGTCGACCTGACCGAACGGGAACGCCCAGCCGCCCGCAGCGGAGAGGCTGCAGGGCTGCAACTCACGCTCTTTTCCCCTACCGAACACCAGCTGACCAAGCGCCTGAGGGAGCTGGAACTGGACGGTCTGAGCCCACGCCAAGCGCTGGACCTACTCTACGAACTGCAACAGCAGGCGCGGCGGGGCTAATTTGGATGAGGTCTGGCCGCCTTCTGCGCGGTTCCAGCTCTGCTGACCAGCACCTCCGCTGGCGACGCGAAGCGGGACGCCAAGCCGGCTGTAGCAGGGTCAACGCACGTCGGCTGCATGTTTCCCTTGAGGGCCCTGGGCGAGGGGCCTAGAAACTGTGCCCATGACCACCACGTCCCGCCGCGCACCGATTTTTCCCGTTCTTTCGCCGACCGCCGCGCCCGCCTGCGCGCGCACGCTCGGCCTCGTGTCACTGCTGCTGGTCGCGGTTGCCACCACCCAGGCGGCGGAGGACGACGAAGACTTCAACTCCATCGCCCGCAAAGAGCGGGACCCCTACCGCGTCAACGATTGGCGATTGGGGTACAGCATGCTGCCGGCCGGCGCGGACATCAGCATCATGGATTCGAACAGCAACGCCAACCCCGCCAATTACGAACGCGAGACCAACTGGGATCTGACCGGACGCACCGGCGTAATGTGGATGACTCCCTGGAGCGGGGTCTCGGAAAACGGCGACTTCATCCTCGGGCTGGAGTTGAGCACCAACCACTGCGTGATCGAAACCAGCACCGCATCACCCGAGATCGATCTGCGCAGCTACCAGCTCACCCTCCATCCCGGCTTGGCGTGGCTGCTCGACGACCAATTCCACATCGAGCTGAATCCCTACCTCGGCATCGGGCATGCCCAGTTTGAGCAGAGCCTGGCCGGCGATGGCACCGGAATCTATTGGGAACTCGGCTTCCGTGCGGCGGCCTATTACACCTGGCAAAATGGCGTCCAACTTGGCCTGCAGGTTGGCTACCTCTACGGATCGAGCGACGGCGAGATCGAAGGCGCGAACGACACCTTCGACACCGAGATCATCATCAACGGCCTGACCATGGGCATCCAACTCGGCTACAGGCTCTGAGCACCTGAACGCGGCTGCTCGGTTACGCCGCAACCAGCTGAGTAAACACCAGAACCGCGGGCAGATGCCCGCGGTTCTGGTGTTTTTTAACTGCTTCTACCGGATCAGCTCACCACGAGCTGAGCTTGTCTGGATCGATGGTGAGCAGGAACTCGATGTTGGTCTTGCTGTTCTTGAGCTTGGACTTGAGGAAGTCGATCGCGTCGGCGCCGTTGCGCTCGGCGAGGAACTTCCGCAATGCCCAGACGCGGCGTAATTCGTCGTCGTTTTTGATCAGCAGTTCGTCTTTACGCGTGCCCGACTGGGCGCAGTCGACGGCGGGGAAGACGCGGCGGTTCGCAAGGCGCCGGTCGAGGACCAGTTCCATGTTACCGGTGCCCTTGAACTCTTCGAAGATCACCGTGTCCATGAGTGAACCGGTATCGACGATGGCGGTAGCCAGGATGGTCAGCGAGCCACCGTTCTCGATCTTGCGCGCCGCACCGAAGAACTGCTTCGGTTTGATCAACGCGTTGGAATCGATACCGCCGGACAGGATGCGACCGGAGTTGGGCGCCTCGCTGTTGTAGGCACGCGCCAGACGCGTGATCGAATCGAGCAGGATGACAACATCTTTGCCGCGTTCGACTAGGCGCTTGGCCTTGTTGATCACCATCTCGGCGCACTGCACGTGGCGCGAGGCCGGCTGATCGAAGGTCGAGGCGACCACTTCGCCGCGCACGCTGCGCTGCATGTCAGTGACTTCTTCCGGACGTTCGTCGACCAGCAGGACGATCAGCACCACTTCCGGATTGTTGGTGGTGATGGCCTTGGCGATCTTGGTCATGTAGACCGTCTTGCCGCACTTCGGCTGGGCGACGATCAAGCCGCGTTGGCCTTTGCCGATCGGCGCGACCAGGTCGATGATGCGCAGCGAGTAGTCGGTGGGATCGTTCGGCAGCTCCATGAACAGACGCTCATGCGCGTGCAACGGCACCAAGTGTTCGAAGTCCTGCACCGCCGTGCGCTTGTTCTCCGGCTCATCCATCACGGTATTAATCGAGAGCAACTGCGGGCAGCGTTCGTTGCCGCGCGGCGCACGGGCCAAGCCGGCGACCTGCATACCAGCCTTCAGACCGTAACGGCGGATCTGCGGGTTGGCGATGAACGCGTCGGTGTTCACCGGCAGGTAGTTGTTGAGCGGGCTGCGGATGTACGCCTGCTGATCCTTGATCAACTCGATGTAGCCTTCGACCACGATTTCGTCCGCGCGACCGGCGGCGACGCGCCGCAGGATCTCACAGATGAGGTCGTGTTTTTTCAGCCACTTCACATCACGAACGTCAAGCTTGTCGGCCTCGCCCTGGAGATCGGGCAAGGTGCGGCGCAGGTAATCGTCGAGGACGATCTTCACCGGCGGACGGTTGTCCGGATTGCCCTGATTGCCTGGCTGGCTGCCTTGCGGCCCACCTTGCTGATTGCCGCCATCGCGCTGTTGGTTGCCGCCGTCGCGTTGTTGATCGCGCTGTTGGTTACTGCCGTCGCGTTGCTGGTTGCCGCCGTCGCGTTGCTGGCCGCCCTGGCGGTTCTGCTGCTGCGGATTGCCACGCTGATCAAAGCGCCGATCGCCTGGGCGCTGCTGATCACGACGCTGCGGTTGTGGTTCGGGCTGGGGCGCGCGGTCGCTCTGCTCGCCCGCATCGCCATCGGTGGACGCGTCGTCGTTGTTGTCCTGCGCGTCGTCGTCCTGATCGCCGTTGCCGTTGCCATTACCATTGCCCTGGTCGACGTTGCGCAGCGGCATCGGCGCCTGTTTCTTCAGCGCCGAGAGATCCAGACCGATCTGACGTGCCAGGATGGTCTTGGCGTAGGCGGCCAACAGATTGGGGTCACCGGTGTTGTCGACCGCGAGGTTGCATTTTTTACGGCGGGCGTCGGCATCGCCGAGCGCCTGCTCGCGGCGCGCGAGTTCACTTTCGTCCCAACCGCGCTCAGCGACGCGATTCACACGGTTGTCGCGATTGGCTTTTACATAGATGGAGATGGTGCATTCCTCACCGAGCCCGATCTCGTGCAGCAAGCCAGCATCCAGCACCACGAAGTTGCCGGCTTTGGCCGCCAACGCTTTGGCGCGTGCGGCGATCGGCGGATGCATGATGCCGTTGAGCGTTGCGGTGGCATCAGCGGTGGCAAAAGCCTTGGCCGCCAACGCGCGACGATCGATCTCTCCGTCACCGGTCAGGATGTCCTCACCAAAGGCACGGGCGAGATCGCGTTTGATGCGCGGGTGCTCCAACAGTTCGTGCCCCAGGCGATCGACGTCGATCACCGTGCCGCCAAGAGCACCGAGTTGTCGCGCGAGTGCGCTCTTACCCGCACCTGGTTCGCCGGTGATGCCAATGCGCACGCGTTTCTCTGGCGGCACCGCCAGCAAAGGCTCAGCCGGCTGTGCGCCAGGCTTCACCGCTTCGGTCGGCGCATCGACGTCGATCGGCGGCAGATGATCCCCTGCCGATTCACCACGTGGGGCCTTCGGCTCTCTCGCCGTCTTAGGCTTGGCGGTGCGGGCGGGCTTCTTGGCTTTGTCGTTCATGTTGTTTCTTCGTTCGGGAATATCAGGGAGATAAGGAAAGGGCTACAGGCCACAGGCTACAGACCACAGGTCGTGGGATCGACGTCGTGGTCCCGCCCTGTGGTCTGTAGCCTGTGGTCTGTGGCCTGCATGAATCAGCTCACAGCGAACCAGGTGTCGCCGCGCCGGCCCTCGGCAACTAGGGCGACATCATTGAGG
>JANPLC010000412.1:0-20049 GCA_031426335.1 Planctomycetota bacterium | reverse complement strand
CAACGAAACCGACCTCGGCATGATCGCGCATTTCCACAATCAGGGTGCGGAGGCGTTCTCCGCGTTGTCCGTCGACTGTCGGAATGGCGAGGGCGAGCACGACACCTTCGACCTGGGGCCGCTGCCAGTTGGCGAGGAGGTGTTGCTGAGTGATGACGACTGGTCGTTCGCGCCTGGGGATGCGCTCACCATTACGGTAAACGACCGGAACATCATCCGCGTGCGCCTACCGTGATCACCGCTTGGGAATGAACGCCATCAACTGATTGCCGGCCAACGACCAGATCAGGATGCCCCAGAAGTAATAGCTGACTATGAATTTGGCGGCGGCGAACATGCCGTTGGTCAGTTCTGGTCCGATGGAGGGGGCGACATTGTCGAGCAGATGCCAAGTAAAGGTCGCTTGGAGTGCCAGCAGCAGGAAGAGGCCAGCGACGAGGCTGGCGACCCGGCGTGGCCAACCCGGCTCACTGGAATGAATGAGCAGGACCGGAACACACAGGACGAGTATCATCAGACTGATGAGGTGCTGGTCACCGGTGCTCACTTCCAATACGAACAAACCGATCGCGACAAACAGGCAGTAGCCGATGAGCGTCGATTGGATGCGTTGATCCGTGGTCAGCGCATGCCGTCCGTGCGGATGGAATCGCATCAGCAGGTTCATCAGCGGATTGGCCAGCCAGGTCAATGCGACGAAGCTGGTGAGGAGGATGGCGACGATCAGCGCGCCCCACGCCAGCGGCGAATCGCCGTCGCTGATGCGGAACAGCACCTGCTGACCGACCAAGATGCCGATGATGATCATCCAGCGGGCGACGTCGCCTTTGCGCTGCATGAAAAGGAAGAACGCCAGCACGCCGCGATAGAAGGTGTTGCTGGCCTTGAGCGCCGTCAGCAGGCCTTCGCGCGCCCATTCGTTGCTGGGATCCAGGCGCAAGGCTTCGCGAAAATGTTCCAGCGACGCTTTGGGATCGTTGCGGTGGAGCAACGCCCAGCCTTGATTGGTGTGCGTCAGGCTGCTTTCCGGCGCACGTTCGAGCGCTCCGTCGATGGTGCTGGCGGCCTCGTCCTTCCGCCCCAGGTGGGTCAGGGCCAGGGCGCGCAGGTTGGTGCAGCCTTCGTGCTCGGCATCGATCTCCAGGCCGGCATCCGCCGCGGCCAAACATTCGGACCATTTGCGTTGGCGGCTGAACACCATGGCCAGCAGGCTGCGGTTGTTCGCATCCTGCGCATCAAGGCGGATCGCCTCGCTCGCGGCGGAGATCGCCTCATCGAAGCGGTTGCGCGCAAACATCAGCCGGCCGAGCACGTAGTGGGCGAAATCAAAGTCTGGGGCTTGGCCGACGGCCAGCTTGGCTTCACGCTCGGCCTCGTCGAACTTCTCCAGCTCGGTCAGGCAGAGTGCCAAGCCGGCATGGGTGTGGGCATCGTCCGGATTCTCGGCGAGGACCAGGCGGAATTCTTTTTCCGCCAAATCATAACGCGACCGTTCGAGCGCCGCCCACGCACGTTGCTGGTTCGCACTCATCGCTTATCCAAGTACTTCAGCACGTCGTCGTAGGCGCCGCCCTGATTGGCGTAGAGCGCATAGTTGCGCGCCGAGGCGAACCACTCGCGTGTGCTCGGTTTGATGCCAGCGGCGGCAGTGAGCAGGTCCTTGGTCGTCAGTGGACGGGGAATCCCTTCCTTCATCGCTTGTTTGAGTTTGCCCTCGACCGCCACGTCGATCACCGCCTTCAAGTCAGCGCCGCTGAAACCATCGGTCTTCTTCGCTACTTGATCGTGGTCGATGTTGTCGACGGGCTTGCCCTTGAGCAGCACGCGCAGGATCTCGGCGCGTGCTGAGGCGTCCGGCGGCGGCACGAAAAGAATGCGATCAAACCGCCCTGGGCGACGGAAGGCCGAGTCGAGATGCCACGGCGCGTTGGTCGCCGCCAGGATCAGCAGGCCATCATTCGATGCCTGCACACCATCGAGTTCAGCGAGGAACTGGTTGATCGCCTGGCGACCAGCCGATTGCTTGAGGTCGGTGCGGCTGGCCGCGAGCGCGTCGACCTCGTCGAAGAACATCACGCAGGGCTGCGAGCGCCGTGCCTGATCGAACAAGGCGTGCAGGTTCTTCTCGCTCTGGCCGATCCACATGTCGAGCACGTCGTTGATGCCGATGTTCATAAAGCCGGCCTTGATCTCGCCAGCGGTCGCACGCGCTAGGTGCGTCTTGCCGCATCCGGGTGGCCCGTAGAGCAGGATGCCGCCGCCGATGGCCTTGCCGTACGAACGATAGAGATCGGCGTGTTGGATCGGGTAGATGATCTTGAGGCGGATCTCCTCCTTCACCGTTTCCATGCCGCCGACGTCAGCAAAAGCGATCTTCGGACGTTCGATTTCGCCAGCGGGTCCCATCTCACCGCCGATGCGTTGGCGCTCGCGGCCATCGACGATGTCATCATCCTCGCTGTCGGGGAGCGAAGCGGCCGTACGCACGCCGAGCTGTTCGGCCAAGGTCTCGTCCGCGGCGGTGGGATCGGCCGCCAGTCCACGTTTGTAGGTGCGCACCGCTTTCTCGGCCTCGCCCGAGCGCAGCAACAGGCGAGCGTAGAGAACCAGCCCACGCGCCGGAGCATCGGGCTTGCCGCAGATCTCCTCCAGCACCACCTGCGCATGGCTGGTCTTGCCCTGCTGATCGAAGGCGCACGCCAAGCCTACTTTCAGCTGTGCGTTCTCGCTCCACCGGCTGAGCGCCTGACGGAACTCGCGCTCGGCTTCCTCACCGCGTCCGAGTGACAGCAGCGTATCGCCCAGGTGCAGCACCAGGGGCAGGTTGTCGGGGGACACTTGGAGCGCCGCACGCAGCGCCGCAATCGCATCATCACCAGCCATGGGGACCTCGTAGGCCAGACGCTGGCGGGGCGCCGCGGAGGTTCAAGGCCTGGAGGGTGGCCATGCGCAGGGCATGTGGGAAGTGGCGCAGAACCAGCGTCAGCGCCGCCGCGTCCTGCGGATAGAGAGCGGCTTGCGCGCGGTCTCTTCTTCAGCGTGGTCCTGAAGCCGACGCCAGACCCCGGCACCCGCATAAAAGCAGACGAGCACGCCCCAGCAGTGGGTGAGGAGGTAGAGGTCGGCCTGCCAATGTGGCGCGCGGTAGAACGCCGCGACGAGGCCGCTGATGAGTGCCAGCCCGAGCACCATCGCAGCGATGACATGCAGGGGGCGTGGCCCAGGGATGAGGCAGAGCATGCCTGGGAGCATGGCCAGTCCGAGCGCCAAGGCGGGAGCCAGTGGCATGCCGGCAGACATAGCGACGACCGCCATGGTCAGGGCGGCGAGCCCGGTGCCGGCGATAACCAGCGAGCAGACGATGAGGCGGTATTCCATCAGTCGCCGGCTGGTGGCTTGGAACAGCAGGCAGACGTTGGTGAATGCGGGAAAGAACACCGGAGCCAGGAGTACGATGGCGGTGAAGAACCCCAGCCAGCGCAGCATGGTGGTGGCGTCACGATGCCACAGGGTGAACAGGACGAGGTAGACCGGCAACCCGAAGGCCATCAGTCCCAGCAGACGATCGACCATCTGCTTGCCCAAACGCAGCAGGAGTGAGGAATCCTGTTGCATGGAAAGTAACAGGAGCGACTGGGCACAGCCATCGTTCGGATCGACGCGGAGCGCTTCGCGGAAGGCCGTGGTCGCCGCGGAAGCATCACCCGCCTCCAGATGGGCCAAGCCGCTGGCGGTATGGGAGAATTTTTGTTCCGGCGCATAGGCCAGGGCTTCACGCGCGGCGGCCATCGCCTCGGCTGAGCGCCCCAGACGGGTGAGGGCCACGGTGCGCATGCCGTGCACCCAGCCGAGTTGAGGATCACGCGCCAGCGAGCGTTCACAGGCGGACAGGCACACGTGCCAGCGTTTCAGACCCATGTTGATGCGCGCATGTTCCGCGTGCACCGCGGGTTCATCCGGGGCGAGTTCCATCGCGACCTTGATGGCGCGCAGTGCATCTGCCCGACGCTCGAGGTTGTTGTAGGCGGTCGCCGCGACCATGTGCCCGCTATAAAGGTTCGGATCGGCTTCGATGGCCGCCCGCGCGGTCTGCAAGGCATCATTGGCTCGCTCACAGCGCAACAGACACCATGCCAGTTCGCTAAGGGTCTCAGCGTCGTGGGGATCGAGCGCCAGAGCGGCGCGTAATTCGACCTCGGCCAGCGCAGGTCGATGGGTCTGCAGCAGCAGCCGGGCGCGTTCGCGATGCGCGTCGCGGTCCATCAGCGCTCAGGTTTCAGGGTCGGGTTTGATCGCCATGATCCGCGGCCGTGAGCCGCTGGTGTCGAGGTCCGGCGAATAGCCGCTGATGAAATTGCGTACCCACACATTGTTGTTCGCTTGAATGTCGTCGGGCGTGCCCTCGGCGACGATCACGCCCTGTTCGAGCATGATGATGCGGTCGGCGATGGTGAAGGCGCTCTTGATGTCGTGCGTCACCACGATCGAGGTCACGCCAAGTTTGCGGCGTAAGCGCAGGATGATGCGGTTGATGACGTCGGTGGTGAGGGGGTCGAGGCCGGTGGTCGGTTCATCGTAGAGGATCAGCTTCGGTTCGCCGATGATGGCGCGGGCGAGGCCGACGCGTTTCTGCATGCCACCAGACAATTCTGACGGCACCTTGTCGATCGCGTCGCCGAGGCCAACCATTTCCAGGCGTTTGACCACCTCGGCGCGGATTTCGTCTTCGGGACGGCGCTGCTGGTACATCGCGAAGCCGACGTTTTCCAACACGGTGAGCGAATCGAACAGCGCCGCACCCTGGAAGACATAGCCGATGCCGGCGCGGGCTTTCAGTCGGCCGTGCTCATCCAGCGCATGCAGGTCGTTACCGAACACCCGCACGCTGCCGCGATCGGGATCGAGCAGCGCGATGATGGTTTTCAGCAGCACGCTCTTGCCGGTGCCGGAACGTCCCAGGATCGCCACGGTTTCACCAGCGTTCACCGTCAAACTGACGCCGCTGAGCACGCGGTGGCCGCTGAAGGCCTTGTGCACCTGATCGACGACGACGACGGGATCGGTCACTTCACACCGCGTTTCGCCAGCAGCTTGGTCAGCGGACCATCGCCAGCATTAAGATCTGGCCGCAGATGGGTGAACACCGGATGGCCAGCGGACAACAACGTCGCGTCGCTTCGTTCGCCATCGGCCTTGGCGATCCATTCGCCGTGCAGGCGCCAGACGATGCGATCCTTGGGATCGCGCAGCGGCTGGTAGGTCTCTTTGAAACCGGAGTGGCCGTGCGGCGCGAGCACCGGATCCTTCCAGCTCGATGCCGGAATCGACGGCAGGTTGAGGTTCACCACGTGGCCACGTAGTTCTTCATGGCCGATGAGTTTCATCGCCCAAGTAGCGGCGAACTCGGCAGCGTCTTCGAAGCCTTCGCCGCCTTTGTTGCGGCTGACCGCCAGCGCCGGATGACCAAGCACCGCCGCCTCGAGCGCAGCGCCGACGGTGCCGGAATAGAACAAGCTGCGGCCGACGTTGGGTCCATCGTTGATGCCGCTGACCACCAGTTCGGGTTCCTCATGGCAGAGCACCGACAGCGCAAGCTTGGTGCAGTCGGTTGGTGTGCCGTCGACGGCGAAGCCAAAGAATCCGTTGTCCGTGCGTGGCGTCACTACCAGGCCGCGATCAATGGTGATGGCGTGGCTTTGCCCGGAACGTTCCGTCGTCGGTGCGACCGCCAGGATCGCACGTTTGGTTTTACGCCGCAGCGCGTGGTAGAGCGCACGCAGACCTGGGGCGTCGATGCCGTCGTCGTTGACCAGCAGAATCACCGTGAACTCCAGGTGCGCAGGACGCGGAACCATTTCAAGCGCGCATTACTGTGTCTTGAATAATAGGTGAGCGACAGGGAGTTGCTGCCGCAGTGGCCGACGCGCACGCCATGACGCTCTAGCGAAATTGCCTGGTCCGCAACACGAATGCCGGCCAGGAAACACGGGCTGAGGCGATAGACATAGTGACAAGGACTGCCACGCCGATTGACATAATGAGGAGAACCGAATTCACGAACCAAGGTGGCAAACGGCGTCTTTCCGCGCCGGCTGCGCATGAACCAGAACATGCGACTGGCTTGGTAAGGGGTCATCAATTTTTTCGGGATTCGGCTCACGCCTTCTCCGCCACTTCCTCGTCCTCACCGATCTTCACGCCATAGCTTTCGAGTTTGCGGTAGAGTGTCTTGAGACCGATCTGGAGCTGACGTGCGGCCTTCGATTTGTTGCCGCCGCAGTGCGCCAGCGTTGCGAGGATTAGGCGTTTCTCGACCTCGTCGACCGGCAGCCCGATGAGGATGCGGATGGCATCGTCAGGCGTCGGCGCGGGTCGCGTTGCCTGATCAGCAACGTAGGTCGCTGGTGTTGCAGTGCGACCCGGGGAAGTCGCGGACTCCATTTCATCGGGACGGAAGCCATCGGCCTCGACGATGCGGCTGGAACTGAGCACGTACAGCTTCTCGATGGAGTTCTCCAACTCGCGCACGTTGCCTGGCCAATCCTGACGACGCAGCGCCTGGAGCAGGTTCTCCGATAGCTCTTTGTTCTGATTGTGGCGGCGGTTCAGACGATCGATGAAGGCCTTGGCCAACAGCGGGATGTCCTCACGCCGTTCGCGCAGCGGCGGAACGATGATGTTCACCACGTTGAGGCGGAAGTAGAGGTCCATGCGGAAGCGGTTGGCCAGGACTTCGTTTTTCAGGTTGCGGTTGGTGGCGCAGACCAGACGCACGTCCGCATGCAGCGGCGCGTTGCCGCCGACGTGGTGGAAGGTGCCATCCTGCAGCACGCGCAGCAGTTTGACCTGCGAGTCGAGCGGCATCTCACCGATCTCATCGAGGAACAACGTGCCGGTGTCGGCGGATTCGAAGCGGCCTTTTTTCTGGCTCACCGCGCCTGTGAAGGCGCCGCGTTCGTGGCCGAAGAGTTCGCTTTCGATCAGTTCCCGCGGGATCGCGGCGGTGTTGATCTTCACGTACGGACGTCCAGAGCGGTTGGACAAGGCGTGGATGGCGTCGGCGACCAGTTCCTTGCCCGTGCCGCTTTCGCCTTCGATCAGCACGTTGGCGTCGCTGGTGGCGACCTGTTTGATCATCGCTTTGACGTGGCGTATGGCGACCGAGGTGCCGACGATGCGATCAAGGGCTTCGTCGTAGCCGAGTTCGCGGCGCAGGGCTTTGTTTTCGCGCGTGGTGGCGGAATGGCGCACCGCGCTTTCGACCGTGGCTTTCAGGCGCGAGAGGTCGACGGGTTTGGTCAGGTAGTTGAATGCGCCCTGTTTGATCGCAGCGACGGCGGTTTCTTCGTTGCCGTGGCCGGTGATGAGAATCCACGGCACGTTGCCGTATTTCTCATGCGCCAGCTCCATGGTCGCGAGGCCGTCGAGGTTCGGCAGCTTGAGATCGCAGAGCACCGCGTCGACCGCGGCGGCGCTCATCTTGGCGAGGCCCTCTTCACCACTGCTGGCCTTGAGCACGGCGTGGCCGTCACCTTCCAGGATGTCGGCGTAGGTGTCGCGGTTGCCGGCGTTGTCGTCGATGATTAAAATATTGGCCATGGGGGTCCTGAGTGCTCGCTTACGCGTCCGATGTCCGATGTCCGATGTCCGATGTCTTGTGTTTGCGCGCCCGTTTTGTTTGGCCGGATGTCTTTGGTTTGATGTCGTCGACATCGGACATCGGACATCGGACATCCGACGAATCTCCGCGAACTTCCGCCTCAACCGATGGCATCGGCAATTCCGTCCGTGCCTTCGCTGGTCCCAGATCCGTGGGAAATTCCAACGTGAAGCTGACGCCCTGTGCCTTGTCGCTGCTCGCCGTCACCGTGCCGTGGTGCAGTTCCACCAAGCGTTGAACGATGGCGAGGCCCAGACCGGTACCGTCGTCCTTGCTGCTGGTGAACGGTTGGAACAGGTGCGCAGCAACGCGCTCGTCGAACGGTGGGCCGTTGTTGGCGATGACCACGCGCACCAACTGCGGCGCGCTGCGGGTGACGACCAGTAGGCGGCGATCATCCGGACGCACGACCAGTGCTTCGCGCGCGTTGGTGATGATATTGAGAAAGATCGAGCGCAGGTGCTGCACGTCAGCGGCCAGCAGCGCGAGGTTGTCGTCGGGATGGAACGACAGCGAGATCTTCGCGCTCTCCAATGCCTCAGCTTGTTCATCGAGGAGCGTGCGCAGCAGGCTGTTCACATCGACCGCATCGGGATCGGGTTGGCCTGGGCGAGCGAAGCTGAGAAACGACTGGACCACGCCTTGGATGTTGCGCGCGGCGTCGACGATGCGGCGTAGTCGTTTTTCTTCGCGCTCGCGTTCAGCGAGCGAGAGCGATGGACTGATCTGTTTCTGCATCAACTCAGCATTGAGCAGGATCACGCCGACCGGGTTCTTCAGTTCGTGTACCAGGCTACCGGCGATACTGCCAAGCTCCGCCAACCGATCCCGATCATCGGGAACTGTGAAGCCGAAAGCGGAGTTGTCGCTCGTCGTGTTCATGCGTGGTTCGATGTCCGGAGTCCGGAGTCCGGAGTCCGGAGTCTGTTGGAACGTGAGCGCATGAACCGAGCGGAAGCCACCACGAGACCCCGGACCCCGGACCCCGGACCCCGGACGCAGAACTGTCCATGCCAATCGTCTGCCGTAATCATCATCGCCGCAGGATCGCACCGGGCCTACCGGTTTCTTTTTTGAAATCTTTTTCCATCTCACGCAGGCGTTTGCGGATCAGCGTCAGTTGGGCGTCGGTCAGGTGGTCGACGAAAACTTTGCCATCCAAGTGATCAAGTTCGTGCTGCACGACCACGCCCAGGAAGTCGCCAGCGCCAACGTCCAGGCTCAGGCGATGTTCGGCGCCATAGACGTCCTGGTAGATGACGGTGAAGCGGTCGCAGCGTTCGACGCGCGCGTACATCCCAGGGAAGCTGAGGCAGCCTTCCTCATAGGCGGAGACGCCCTCGGCGTTGACGATGCGTGGATTGATCCATACCCGGCGATCGCTTTGGCCTTCCTCACGGCGAGCATGGTCGGTGATGAAGATGCGTTTTGACACCGCGACTTGCGGCGCGGCCAGACCGATGCCCTTGGCCTGCTCCATGCACAGGAACATGCGTTCGCAGAAATCGCGCAGCGCGTCGTTGAAGACGGTTACCACCTCGGCGCGTTTGCGCAGCACCGGATGCGGGTACTGCACGACGCTCAAAAGTGGGGGGTAGGTAGGTGACGCGGGGGAGGTCATGAAGGTCTTGCCGGGGCTTGAGATGTGGGGTCGGACCCTAAGCTGCCCCGACCCCATCGCAAGTCGCTTCGAGTCTTTTCGACACATTTCATTCGCCGAGACGATCACTTTTCCCGATTCCGCCACTTTCGTTCCTTCATCTCGCCGTTCGAGGATCACGCCCATGGTCGACATCAGCAGACACTTGGCCCGCATGCAGCAGGCGATCGATCGCCGCAACTGGCCGCTCGCCCTCGAAATCGGCGAGGAGTGCATGGACGTCGCACCAGCCGAACTCGAACTCTACAAGCTCTACGTCGATGCCTCTAAACGGAAGGCCAAGGAGAGCGAAAAGAAGAGCATGTTCGGCACCATGAGCATGCCGATCATGTCCAAGGACCCGCTCAAACAATTGATTGGGGCGATGAAGCGGGTCGGCAACGGTCCCGACGCCAAAGCGCTGGCTGCTGCCGGTGATGCTGCGCGCGCCGCCTACAAGGCCGGCACCAAGCCGATGGTCGAACCGGCAATCTACCTCTACGAGGAAATGGTCGCCACCGGCCTGTTCAACGCCGAGGTGCTGTGGAATCTCGGCAACCTGTATTTCGACCGTTTCACGGACAAGAAAGATCCGGCGAGCCTGGAATCGGCCCTCAAAACCATGGCAAAGCTCGAATCGGCGATGCCCCACCATCCCGAGGCCGGCCGCACGTTGAAGAACTGGGAAGCGCGCAAGTCGATGGAGAAGCGCAATCAGGCTGGCGCCGCCGGAGACTACCGCTCGCAGCTGTCGAGCGACGACAAGGCGCGCCGCGCCGAGGTCATGTCGCGCATGATCCGCACGGCCGAGGACGCCCGCGAGGTGCTGAAATTCGTCGACGAGGACATCCAGACCGACCCGGCGAAAAAGGACACCTGGGTCAAGAAGGCCGAGACCCACCGTCGCCTGGCCGAGTTGGCCAACGACGGCGCGGAGTACGCCAAGGCCCGTGAAGCCTTGGAAAAAGCCCAGCAGATCGACGCCTTCGACTTCAACTTGGTGATCAAGCTCGGCGACGTGATGATCGAAGAGCACAAGAACTACATCAAACAGCTACAGGCAGCCGGCCAGGACATCACCGAGGCCAAGCAGACGCTGCTGCAAATCGAGGTCGACGAGTACAAGAAGCGCGCCGAACGTCAGCCCACGGAGCTTGGCCACAAGTTCAACCTGGGCAGCAGGTTGCTCCAGCTCGGCCAGATCGAGGCGGCGGCCAGCGAGTTTCAGCGCACGGTCAACGACCCGCGTTTTCGCCTGAAATCCTACAAATTTCTGGGCTTCTGCTTCGCCAAGAAGAACATGGTCGAGTTGGCGGTGAAGAACTACTCCACCTACCTGTCCACCACCGAGGACACCCTGTCCGACGACGCCAAGGAGGTCCGTTACCTACGCGGACGCATCTACGAGCAGGGGGGCAAAAAGCTGGAAGCCATCGCTGACTACTCCTCCCTGGTCGAGATGGACCTCGCCTTCAAGGACTGCGCCGCCCGCTTGGACCGCCTGCGGGGTGGCGATGAAGGCATGGGCGGTGCTCCGGCCTAGGCCACAGACTACGGGCTACAGACCACAGGCTCTCCTGCGGAGGTCATCATCATGACCTGTAGCCTGTAGCCCGTCGCCTGTGGTCGTTGGCAGACCGCCAGCCCCAGCTTGATATATCGTGGAAGTCCCAATACTCCGCCGCCCCACCGCTAGTCCCCTTATCACCCGATCGACCGGATAACCCTGAAAATGCCGCACAATAACAGCGCCCTGAAGAGAATGCGCAAAAACGAAGTCCGCCGCGTGCGCAACAAGTCGCGCCTGAGCGAGCTGAAGACCATTCGCAAGCAGATCACCCGCGCCCTGCATGACAAAGAGCAGACCAAGGCTGAAGGTCTGTACGTTGAGCTGACCAAGGCCCTCGATCAGGCCGCCTCGCTCAAGACCATTCACAAGAACGCGGCTTCGCGCGCCAAATCGCGCGCCGCACTGAAGCTGCAGGCCGCCAAGGCCGCCAGCGCCAGCAAGTGATATTCCTGCGGCACGGCTGACGCCGCTGCCGCAACTCTGACAATTTTCAGGTGGGCCTTCCGGTCCACCTTTCCTAGCGGGCCTTCCGGCCCGCACGTTTCGGGGCCACGTCTCCACGGCCTCCCGCACGCTTCACCGCGCGCGGTCCATGAACAGGAGCTACTATGGCTGTCTCCACCTATGAGACCACCATCCTCGTGCGCGCCAGTGCGGCGCGTAGCGACTACGAAGGCACCCTCGCCGCAGTGCGTGCCACCTACGAATCAGAAGGCGTGTCCTTCCTCGAATTCGACAAGTGGGAAGAGCGCAAGCTCGTCTATCCCATTGATGGTGAGACCAGCGCGCTTTACTTCACTGGCTACTTTAGTGCCGATACGAGCGCGATCGACAAGATCGAGCGTCGTGCGAATCTGGGCGGCACCATCCTGCGCCAATTGATCGTCGCTCGTCCAGGCAAGGATCTTGAGCGCATCAAGACCCAGCGCGCCAAGGCGGCCGCCGCTGCTATCGCAGCCGCTGCTGCTGCTGCGACAGCCGAGGCCTGATATGGCGGTCGCCATCAACCGTGTGCTCCTGGGTGGTAATCTCACCCGGGATCCGCAGGTGCGCTTCCTCGCCAATGAACAGGCGGTGGCAAACTTCGGTTTGGCCATCAATCGCCGGTTCAAAGGCAGCGATGGCCAGATGAAAGACGAAGTCACCTTCGTCGACGTCGAAGCCTGGGGACGTACCGCGGAACTGGTCGGTCAGTATCTGACCAAGGGCCGTGCCTGTTTCGTCGAAGGACGACTCAAGCTCGACTCGTGGGATGACAAAGACGGCCAGAAACGTCAGAAGCTCAAAGTGGTTGCCGACAGCGTCCAGTTCCTGGACAGCGGCAATCGCGGTGGTGCAGCTGGCGGCCCAGCGGCTGAAGGCGAACCGGCAGGCGACGCGCCTGCACCGTCACCATCCGCCAAGCCCAGCCGGCCCGCGCCGGCTCCGGCGGGCGATGACGAGCCGCCCTTCTAACCAGCGCACCAACAACAAAAACACCAACAAAAAATCCAACGAAAGCACACACCATGAGAATGTCCGCTGGCCCTCGCGGCAAGTTTGGCGACAAGAAAAAGAAGAAGGCGCGCGCGAAGCGCGTCGAAGCCCCCAAGTTCTGCCGCTTTGAAAAAGACGGCGTGTTTGAAGTCGATTACCGCGACATCAGCATCCTGGGCCGCTACGTCTCTGCCCAGGGCAAGATCACCTCGCGCAAGCGCAACGGCTGCACCGCGTTCTATCAGCGCCAGCTCAACCTGGCGGTGAAGCGTGCGCGCTTCCTCGCCCTGCTGCCCTTCGTGGGCGAGTAAAGGAGCACCACCATGGCACGCCGCAAAGATGTCCTGCTCGTTCAGGATGTGCTCAAACTCGGTAACATGGGTGACGTCGTCCGCGTCTCCCCAGGTTACGCCCGTAATTACCTCTTTCCCTACGCTCTGGCGATCCCAACCGACGCTGCGCACAAACGTCAGATCGACGTGCTGCGTGAGAAGGCCGCCAAGTCCGAAGCCGAACGCGAAGTCAAAGCTCGCGCCCAGGCCAAGACCATGCAGGGCGTCTCGATCCAGATCGCTGCTCGCGTGTCGCACGGCAACGAATTGTTCGGTTCGATCGGAACCAAGGAACTCGTCGTCGCGCTGGCCAAGAGCGGCATCGAAGTCGACGGCAAACAGATCCACCTGCACGACAAGCTGAAGAAGCTCGGCAAGTACCAGATCGACGTCCGTCTGCACAAAAACGTCGCGGTCGAAGTCACGCTTGAGATCGTCAACAGCGATCCCAACGCGCCGACCCTGGCCGAGACCCTGGCCGCCGCACCGGCGCCCAAGGCCGACGCTGACGCCAAGGCTGAAAAGGCCGACAAGGCCGACAAAGCCGAGAAACCTGGCAAGGGCGACAAAGCCGAGAAGGCTGAGAAGTCCGGCAAGGGCGACAAAGGCGATAAAGCTGAGAAGGGCGAGAAGTCCGATAAGTCGGACAAGCCCAAGAAAACCCAGAAGGCGTAAAGGAACGGAACATGAAAGCGGACATCCATCCCAAGATTCGCAAGGTGCTCTTCCAAGACACCGTGACGGGCAGCCAGTACATCGTCCTCAGTGCGGTGAAAACCGAACTGAAGACCACCGTCGACGGGACCGAGTACCCGTTGGTGAAGGTCGACGTGTCGGCGACCAGCCACCCGTTCTATACCGGTCAGGTGCGTATCCTCGATACCGCCGGTCGCGTCGAGAAATTCGGCACGAAGTTCGGCAAGGGCGGCGTCAGTTCGCTGCTCAAAAAGAAGAAGTAGTTTCGACTACCGCTTCCGCATTGGACCCGCTGGCCTTTGGCCGGCGGGTTTTTGCGTATAAGGACACGCATGCGCATTTGGTCGCTCGTTGGTGCGGTGTTGCTGGCGATCGTCATTTCGATCGTCATCAACGAGCATGCCAACTATACAAGACGCTTCGTCGGGAGGATCACGCCGGAGCAATGGGCGGCCATTGAGCGTGAAACCTTCGTTGAGTGGCAGACCCGGGTGCTCCAACCCGGTCATCGCGTGGTGCTCAGGCGGGAAGTAGCCGGAATCTATGTGATGATCGCCCGCGTCTCAGCTGATCGGCTGGCGTGTTACCATAAGGATGCCGGGCCGACCGTCCCTAGACGCGTATCGTGGTCGGATCGTTACCTGGATAGCCAAGGCACCCAATACCGGTTAACGAGCCCTCCGGAATCGTTGTCCAGTAGGCATGAGGTGATCGAGAATCATTATTTTCATTGGAGCTATACGGTCGAAGCAGAGAACCACGCAGCGATTTACACGTTTACGAAATCCATCACCGGCAAGCTGCGGATCATCCTCAAAAGGAATGATCTGGAGTTGTGCGACGAAACGGTCGATTGGGATATGGAACCGGCTGTCAAATGAGCGACCTCCTCGGCAATCTTGCGACTCTGCACGCCAAGTATCGGCGCCTCACCGATCAACTGAGCGATTCGTCGTTCATTGGCGGCCCGGGGTATCAGAACGTGGTGAAGGAGCAGGGGCGCCTTGGGCGTTTGATGGAGCCGTACGAACGGTTGCTGAAAGTGCAGAAGGATGCGCAGGGGGCTGAGGCGATGCTCGCCGACCCTGACATGAAGGAGATGGCGCAGGAGGAACTCGCTGCCGCTCGCGCGCAGGAACCGTTGCTGCTCGACGAGATCAAAGGCCTGCTGGTCAGCGCCGACGCCACAGGCGCGCGTGATGCGATCCTAGAAATCCGTGCCGGCACCGGCGGCGATGAAGCAGCGTTGTTTGCCGGTGATCTGGCGCGCATGTACACTCAATGGTGTGGTCGGCATGGCCTGCGCATGGAAGTGCTGTCGCTCTCCGAAGGTGAAAAAGGCGGCTTCAAGGAAGTCATCTTCAACATCAGCGGCATGTCGAAGCTGGGCGGGCCGTTCGCCTTGCTGCGCTACGAATCCGGCGGCCACCGCGTGCAGCGCGTGCCCGAGACCGAAGCCCAGGGTCGCGTGCATACCTCTGCCGCCACCATCGCGGTGATGCCGCAGGTCGAAGAAGCCGACGTCACCATCCGTCCCGACGATCTGGAGATCACCACCTTCCGCGCCGGCGGTGCTGGTGGTCAGAACGTCAACAAGACCGATTCTGCGGTACGTATCGTGCACAAGCCCACCGGCGTAGTGGTCGCGTGTCAGGAAGAACGCAGCCAGCTCGCCAACAAAGAAAAGGCGCTGAAGTGGCTGCGCGCGCGGCTCTACGACGCCGAGCGTCAGCGTCTGGAACGTGAACGCGCAGCGTTCCGCAAAGAGCAGGTCGGCAGCGGCGACCGCAGCGACCGCATCCGCACCTATAATTTTCCGCAGAACCGCATCACCGATCACCGCATCAATTTCACCGGCTACAGTCTCGATCGGTATATCAGCGGTGAGTGCGATGATCTGTGGCAAGCGATGGTTGATGCCGAAAAGGTGCGCATTCTGGAATCGTGGGACGGAACGTTCTAAGTTGTCCCCTGGGGGCGTGGGCGGCCCGCCCGCGCTCAAAGTGACCTTGCAGCAGTCAGTGGCTCTAGTTTGGCGCAGCACCTCGTGAACGTTTCTGTCGCATCCTGACGTTCGCTGTGAGCAGCAAACCCGCGCGGGCGGGCCGCCCACGCCCCCAGGGGACAGTACGTGTATCCCCGTGGCTGGTGCCACCTTCCGTCTCCCCCATAGCCCCCCGCCAAGGGCTGACTAAGAAACCGCATCCCTGTCCGTAGGAGCGGTTGTGAGCCAATCTGATGGCGCGACGCCGGATGACATCCTGCTATCTCGTTATTGCCGTCAGAGGGATCTGGCGGCGTTCAGCGCGCTCATTGACCGGCATCAGGCGGACCTGCTCAGGACCGCCCATGCCCTGTTGGGGGACGGACATGCAGCTCAAGACGCGGTCCAAGAAGGCTTCCTCCGGCTCAGCCGCGATGCCGAGGCGTTGGTCACCAAGTGGCGTGCCGGCGCGTCCCTCGGCGGCTGGCTGTGCACCGTGGTGCGCAACTGGTGCATCGACTATCTACGACGCAAACAGGCGGCACCTATGAGTCCGCTGACCGAAGTCCAAGCCGAGTCCGCCGCCGCGCCCGCCACCCTGGTCGCCGATGCCGATGCCGGCCAGGCCCTATGGCGCGCGGTCGACACCTTGCCGCAACTCGAACGCGCGGCCGTGGTGCTGCGCTACCGCGATGGCCTCAGTTACCAGGACATCGCCGAACGACTCGACAAGACCGCCACCCACGTGGGTGTGCTCCTCCACCAGGCGCTCGGACGCCTGCGCAACTGCGACGCGCTGCGCGCGGGAGTGTTGCCATGAACACCGCTTTCAATCACCACCAGTTCGAACGCCAAGACATTGGCTACCTGCTCACCGCCTATGCGGATAGCCAACTCGCGCCCGCTGGCGTGATGTGGGTCGAGGAACAGCTTGATCGGAATGCCGACCTGCGCGCCAAGCTCAAAGAGATCCGTCACCTACAAGCCGGTCTGCGTACCGCTTTTGCTGGCGGCGCACCGGCGTTCGTGCTTGATCTGCCACGCCGTGAATCGTTGCTCGCGAATGCCGCGAATCCGCCGCGTAAACGCATCAATTTCATGCCCGCACTTCGCGTCGTTCTGGCGGCGTCCTTGGTCGTCCTGGTGCTCGGGTCATTGGCTATGCCGAATCTATTGGAGTCGCGCTCGTCGCGGACTCGTGAAGGTGAATCGGCCAAGATGTATGACGCCGAGCATCCGATCGTCTCGCTGTTGCCGACTGATCCGGCCAAGCGGAATGAAGACGAGCTACCTCCCATGCGGGCGACGATTAATTTGCGAGCGGGTCAGTCGTTCGCCCTGGGCGATTCTCCAAGTGAAGAGCTCAGCGAGGCGGAAGGTGGTCGTCGCGGGCCCACTGCGGGTGAAAAAGCGGCGGATGACGGTGTCGCGTACGACCGCCTTGCCGCAGCGGACGAACCACAGGCACCAGCGAGTGCATCGGCCAACTTCCTTGCGCCAAGCGCGCCGGCTGCGACTGCGCCAGCTCCCGCGCCAGAACTTGCCCGTCGTGAACGCGATGCCGCACCACGGCAGTTCTCGGACGAGCGGAAGAAGGTAACGAACACCGCCACGGCGCCGATGGCACCGGCTTCTCGTCCAGACCCAACGCCGACCACACCAGCACCAACCGGTACGGCGATGGCCAAGTCCGATCGTGGTGGGCGCGAGGCGATGAAGGAATTAGGCGGCATAGCCGCAGTGCCAGCCAGTCCGCCCGTTGTGGCCGCCAAGCCATCGACTCGGGTACCGGCGGAGGCATCTCGGCTTGATACCTTTGAAGCGCGTGGCGAATTGCTTGCCTCTCAGGGCAAAGAGAGCGAGAAGCTTGGGAAGGCACAGCAAAAGGCAGAAAACGGAGAGCCGTTACAGCAGGCACAGGAACAACAACTCCGGGCGATGCCCGCGGCTAAGAATGCTGCTCCGGCGAAACCCGGCGCTGCCGGCCCGCAGGCCGGCATGGATAAGGCCGGCAAGGACAAGGCGGTCGAGCAGGTTCCCGTGGCACTCAAAGAGTCGGATATTACTGCGCGGCTATCGCAAATCGAGGTGACGCTCGAAGAGAAGGCGACCGCCGAGACTGAAACCGACGCGGAGATCGCCAAAGGCCGCGAAGAAGCCGTCTCCAGCAGCGAAACCGGCTCCGCCGGCGCCTTCATGGCGATCGGTGCCGGTGGCGGTTCAGCCGGGATGTTCGGCAGCCGCACCGGCGGCGCGAAACGCCGTGCCCTGGCGCAGCACAACAAGGATGGGGATTCCTTCCCGGTTTTGAAACAAGTTGGTGGCGTCGCTGGCCAAGTCGTCGACGAAAAACCCGCCCAGGTCGAAGTCACCGTCACCGATCCCACGGTGACCACCGGCAGCACCGTGCGCATCACGCGCAACGACCTCGACGTGGTCGATGGCAAGGTGGTCGCACTCGACAACGGCCGTGCCGTCGTCGCGGTCGACACGCAGACGTGGAACAAACACGGAGCGAAGATCAAACCAGGCGATGTGGTGTCGACCATCCATCCGCCGGGAACGCAGATCAGCAACGAAGTACGGAAATCCTACTGCATCGTCGACCTGACCCGGCAGCTCGCCAGTTTCCCTGGCCCTGATCTCGACATCCCCGAACCGGGCGGTGTCGGTGCTCGTTTGCTCCCCCCCATCAAACCCGACGTCGACGCTGGGGTGAATGAACTGATCGAGATCATTCAGAAGGTGGTCGCTCCGGACTCCTGGGGGAAAGCCGGCACGGCCATCGAAGTCTACAACGGCCAACTGGTCGTCACCAACACTCCAGAGGCGCAACGCCAAGTCGACGAGTTCCTCGCGACGCTACGCGCGCAGTCCAACATGCGTGGCCTCACGCAAGCGACCGATGTAGTCGCCAGCATGACGTTCCTGCGTTCTGACATGACGGCGAACCTCTCCGAGCCGCTCGACAGCGCGTTCGGCAACCTCGGTGGTGGCATGGTGGTGTTCAAAGTCACCACCGCTGCCGAATCGTTGTTGTCGCGCAAAGGCAACGTCGCCATGCGCGACGAGCCGGTGGCACGCGGCATCGTGCGCCTCGCCCGCAGCGCCGGCCTGCAAGTGCGTCTGCTCGGTGGTGCGGTGGAGGTCGATGTCGCCCAGCGGCCGATTTCTCCGGAGGACGCGCAGGGTCTCGACCTGCCGACGTTCAAGAACCTCTTCGGCACTTCACCGATGCAGGCCATCGCCGTCGACGCGATCCAAACCGTCGCCATCGACGCCGACACCGCGAGTTACGAATACGCCAAGGCGCGCGTCGCGCACGGCCAGCCGGTTGATCCGACGACCATCAAGCCGGAGCACTTCATCAACGCCATGCCGATGGATTACCCAGCAGCGCAGGGTCCGGAGGCCTTCACGCTCTTCGCTGAAGCGGCGCCCTCGCCGTTCGCCCGAGCCGGCACGAGTTGGGGACCACGCACGGCGCTGGTGTCGATTGGTGCGGTGGCCAAGCCCGCAGCAGCGGATGAACGCAAGCCTCTGGCGTTGACGTTGGCGATCGATTGTTCGGGCTCGATGGCGCAAGAAGGGGGACTCGATCGCATCCAACGCGGCCTGCTCGCCTTCGTCGACCACCTGCGCGCGGAAGACCGTGTGTCGATCGTCGCCTTCGGTGACCAGGCGCACGTGATTCTGCCGGCGACTCCGGGCAACGACCGTGCGGCCTTGGTCAATGCGCTGGCCAATCTCACCACCGGTGGTGCGACCAACGCGGCGGAAGGTCTCGGCCTCGCCTATCAACTCGCCGCCGAAACCGCCGCAGTCGGCGTCGAGAGCCGCGTGCTGCTTGCCACCGACGGAGGCACCGTTGCCGGTGCCGATGACTTGCTGCGGCGGGTCACGGCGTTCAAGGATCGTGGCATCACGCTGATCGTGGTTGGTACCGGGGCGACCTACCGCGCGGGCCCGTTGCAGGAGCTAGCGACCAAGGGTGACGGTCAGCACTTCTACGTCGGTAGCGATGATGCTGCACATGAGTTGTTCACCGGCAAGTTGCTGCCCGATCGTCTCGCGGTGCTGGCCAAAGACGCCAAGCTGCAAGTGACGTGGAATCCGCAACGCGTCAGCCACGCGCGCCTGATCGGTTACGATCAGCGCCGTCTGGCGGCGAAGGACTTCCGCGACAACAGCATCGACGCGGGCGAACTGTCGCAGGACACCCAGGTCACCGCGTTGTTCGAAGTCCTGCTGGTCGACGGTGGCGCTGGTTCATTGGGCACCGCCGCCGTTCGCTACAAAGACATGCGCCGCGAACAGGTGCGCGAACTCGCCTGCCCGCTCCCAGGCACCATCCTGCAAAGCCAACCGAGCGAACGCCTGCGTCTGCTCGCCTGCGCCGCCACCACCGCCGAGTGGCTGCAACGCGGCTGGTGGAGCAACGTCCACCTGATCACGCCGCAAGAAATCTTGTCCCAGTTGGCGCGTTGTCCGCAACCGATTGCTGCGGAGTTGAAGGCGATGGTGAAATGAGAGTCCGGAAGTCCGGAGGTGCGGAAGTACCCGAATGACAACCAAACACACAAAAAAACACCATCCCGCAATGACGCCCCAAACAACGGTAACAACCCCGAAAAACCCAAAAACCCCCCCACCCATTTTGGATAGAACCAAACCCAACCAAACCACCCCCCC
>JANPLC010000411.1:0-1583 GCA_031426335.1 Planctomycetota bacterium | reverse complement strand
ACTTCCGGACTTCCGGACCTCCGGACTTCCGGACAGGTGAGATTTTCACAACTTCACCCCTTCAAATCGCGCCACTTCCGCCACGTCCTTGTCGCCACGGCCACTGACATTGACGATGATGATCGCGCCTTTGCGCGTCTTGGCGGTCACTTCGTCGAGGACGCCGATAGCGTGCGAGGATTCGAGCGCGGGAATGATGCCTTCCATTTCAGCCAAAAGATGCAGCCCAGCGAGTGCTCGTTCATCGGAGCAACGCAGGTACTCCGCGCGTTTGGTGTCGCGCATCCAGGCGTGCTCGGGTCCGATCGAGGCGTAGTCGAGACCGGCGCTGACCGAGTGCGTACCCATCACTTGGCCGTCCTCGTTCTGCAGGACGTAGCTCGCCATGCCCTGGAACACGCCGAACGTGCCGCCGGAGAAACGCGCCGCGTGTTCGCCTAGCGCGTTGCCACGACCACCGGCCTCGGCGCCGATGAAGCGCACCGACTTGTCCTTCATGAACGGATGGAACAACCCGATGGAGTTGGAGCCGCCACCGACGCAGGCGAGCAGCACGTCCGGCAAGCGGCCTTCCGCCTTGAGAATCTGCGCCCGCGCTTCGCGACCGATGACGCTCTGGAAATCGCGCACCATCATTGGGAACGGATGCGGACCGAGTGCGCTGCCAAGAATGTAATGCGTGTGCTCGACATTGGTCACCCAGTCGCGCAACGCTTCGTTCACTGCGTCCTTGAGCGTGTGCGTGCCGGAGGTGACACCGATGACCTCGGCACCAAGCAGGCGCATGCGGAAAACGTTCGGCGCCTGACGACGCATGTCTTCGGTGCCCATATAGACATGACACTTGAGGCCGAGCAAGGCGCACGCCGTCGCGGTGGCGACGCCGTGTTGGCCAGCGCCGGTTTCAGCGATGATGCGTTTCTTCTTCAGCTTGAGCGCGAGCAGGCCCTGACCGATGGCGTTGTTGATCTTGTGCGCGCCGGTGTGGTTGAGGTCTTCGCGCTTGAGCCAGATGCGGCGCTGGTACTTATCCGACAACCGCGCGGCAAAGGTCAGCGGCGTCGGGCGGCCGACGAAGTTCTTCAGCAAATCGCGAAACTGCTTCTGGAAGGCCTTGTCCTTCTTGGCAGCGGCGTACGCGGCAGTGATCTCATCGAGCGCCGGGATCAGCGTCTCGGGCACGTAACGGCCGCCGTAACGGCCGAATCGGCCGGACGCATCGGGAAGCTGCTGTGATCGGCCCTGGGCCATGGGTTCCTCGCGGGTGGCACAGGATGGGGTGGCCCTGGGGGATGTCAAAACCGCTGAAGGCCCCCTTAGGCGAGCGGACGGACCAGCAATTACCTGGGATTCAGGAGATCGTGCGGGTCCAGGGGCGGCAGAGCCCCTGGCAGGCGTAGCGGACAGAGTCCGCGAACAACAATCCCCCGAGCGCGCCTGCGCGCGTGATGGGCGGAGGCCGGTCAGCGAAGCTGACAGCAGGCAAAGCCTGCGGAAGGTTGAAGCGCGAGCGCTGCCCCGCAGCGCCAACGGCGCGAGGAGTAAGCGAAGCTGGAGACAAGGTTCGGTTTGGCGGAGCGAAA
>JANPLC010000410.1:0-12507 GCA_031426335.1 Planctomycetota bacterium | reverse complement strand
CGCTGACCGTTCAGCATGCGAGAACAGCTTTCTGGTTGAGGGATCGCAGCAGGCCGCTCCCCCAACAACGCGCCTCTACCCCAACGACGGGGCACAGGCGGCGTTGCCCCAAGAACCGACGGGAAGGATGAGATGGCTAGCAACACGTTCGGACAATCTTTTCGCGTCACGACGTTCGGCGAGTCGCATGGACCGGCGGTGGGCTGCGTGATCGATGGCTGTCCGCCCAATCACGCGCTCGATCTGACCGCGGTGCAGGCTTTCCTGTCGCGTCGTCGTCCTGGGCAATCGAAGCTGGTGACGCCGCGGAACGAAGAAGACCAGGTCGAGGTGCTCTCTGGCCTGGATCTGGAAAGCGGCAAGACGCTTGGCACGCCAATCTGCCTGGTGGTGCGCAACCAGGATCAGAAATCGTCGAGCTACGGCGACTGGCACCACATCTACCGTCCGAGCCACGCCGATTTCGGCTACGACGCCAAGTACGGCATTCGTGCGTGGCAGGGCGGCGGCCGTTCCTCCGCGCGTGAAACCGTCGGCCGCGTCGCTGCGGGCGCGGTGGCTGAACAGTTGCTGACTGCGCGATTTCCGACGCTGCGCATCGTCGCCTGGGTCGAGCGTGTGCATCGTATCGACGCGCGTGGCGACCTCGACCCCCTCACCGTCACGCGTGATGCCGTCGACGCACACCCGACGCGCTGCCCACATCCGGCCAAAGCCGCACTGATGGAAGAGGCGATCCTCACCGCCAAGAAACACGGCGACAGCCTGGGTGGTTACGTCCGCCTGGTGGTCCACGGCGTGCCGCCTGGCCTGGGCGAACCGGTGTTCGACAAACTCGACGCTTTGTTGGCGCAGGCCTTCCTCAGTCTGCCCGCCTGCAAAGGCGTCGAAGTCGGTTCCGGTTTCAGCGGTCCCGAACTCAGCGGCCTGGAGCATAACGACCACTACCGTTGGGACGGCGATCCCAAGCAGATGACCACGGCGAGCAATCGCTCGGGCGGCATCCAAGGCGGCATCAGCAACGGCATGCCGCTCGACCTGCGCCTGGTGTTCAAACCCACCGCCACCGTACTCAAGCCGCAACCGAGCGCCGATGACGCAGGCAACAACGTCGACTTGCAGGCCAAAGGTCGCCACGACCCCTGTGTCCTGCCGCGCGCGGTGCCGATCGTCGAGGCGATGACCGCGCTGGTGCTGGCGGACTGTTGGCTGCGGCAACGCGGTCACGTCGGCGATCCGTGGCCGGGCCTGGACGGTCCGCTCAAGCGGTGATTTTCGTCCGTCGTACGGTTTTTGTCGAAGGTCGACCTCGTTCGCTGCAACCAGCGGCGCGACAACCACGTGTCGCCATCCGGAGGCACCTATCCGAGTGCAGCTTTGATGCGTCCTTCATGAGTTCTTGTTGGTTTGGTTGACGGTTGCGGTCCCATGACCGCCACGGCCATATGCTCGAATTGCCAGTCCACCGTCAGCGATCCACAGACTGGCACCTGCGCCAGCTGCGGCAGTGGCATGACGCGGATACCGCTGATGGCGCACCGGCAATCCAGCGCGGATGCGCCCGACATCGTCATCCTGCAGGACAGCCTGCGCCAAGAGCCAGGTCGTCCGCACGTCCGCCGACCGCCCAGCAGCGCCAGCTCGACGAGTCATGCTGAAACCCTGATCCTGCCGCCGGGCGAGGTCCGCGACGGCTCCACCGCGATCCGCCTGGGCACTCTACCGGCGTCGACGACGCAGCCCACGTTGCCGAGTGGCATCAGCTCAACCAACAAGTTCACCTTGGTGGAGGAACTCGGCCGCGGTGGCATGGGCCTGATCCTGCGTGGACGCGACAAGGTCCTGCACCGTGATGTGGCGCTCAAGGTAATCCGCGATCCGACCGACGAGGTGCAACGCGAACGCTTCATCAAAGAAGCGCAGATCACCGGTCAGCTAGAACACCCGAACATCGTGCCGGTGCACGAATTCGGCGTCGATCAGAGCGGTCGGATCTTCTTCGCCATGAAGCTGGTGCGCGGCCGCACCCTTGCTGAGATCATCGACGGACATCGGGCCGAAGACGCCGACGTACTGCGCGATTTTCCACTCAGCCGCCTCGTCACCATCCTCATCCAGGTCTGCCACGCGGTGGCATTCGCCCATTCACGTGGCGTCATCCATCGCGACTTGAAGCCAAGCAACATCATGCTCGGCGACTTCGGTGAGGTGGTGCTGATGGATTGGGGCTTGGCCAAGGTCGGAGCGGTCGATGTGCCGGAACCTGCCAGCGTCGGTGATGACACGCCCGCACCCAACCAACATCCGACGGTGCGCCGGCTCGACGACACCCAGGATGGCTCGGTGCTCGGCACCCCGATGTACATGCCCCCCGAGCAGGCCCTCGGTCAGATCGGTAAACTCGATGAGCGCAGCGATATCTATGCCCTGGGCGCGATCCTCTACGAGTTGCTGACCCTGCGTCCGCCGGTGGAAGGTGACAACATCAAAGACGTCCTGGCCAGAGTCAGCCAAGGTGACATCGACACGCCAGAACGGGCGGCGCCAAACCGCGAGATCCCCCGTGACCTGTCGGCGGTAGCGATGAAGGCGTTGGCGCTCAAGCCCGAACACCGCTACGGCGATGCGGCGACGATGCGCAAGGACCTGGAGTTGTTCCTCGATGGCCGGATGGTTTCGGCGCGCGAAGACAATCTGCTTGAGGTCCTCGCCCGTTTCGTGCGCCGCCATCACATCGCTTCCGTGGCGGTCGGCCTTGCCGTCGTGCTGCTGGTTTCGGTCGTAGTCTTCGGCTACCTCGCCAATGACGCGCAGCGTCACCGGGCGGAAAGCGAACGTCAGCGCGCCGAAGTCCTGCAACGTGCCGCCGAGGAGCAGGGCGCCCGCGCAGTGGCCAGCGGCGAGGTGGCGGAGGCCGAACGCCAACGGGCGATCACCGCGCAACAACAGGCCGAAGAACAGCGCCGCATTGCTGATGGTACGCGTCAGCGCGCCGACGCCGCCCTGGAAAGCGAATCGCGTTTGCGGCAACGCAGCGAATACACCGCCCACCTCGCCTCGTTGTCGCTGGCGAATGAACAGATCGCCCGCCGCGACTATGACGCCGCAAGCACATCCCTTGATTCTTGCCCGCTCAACCTGCGCGACTGGGCTTGGCGCCGGCTGGCGCTGCTCTGCCATCGCCACTTGGCGCAATTCAACGACCATGTCGGAGCGGTCCGGCACTTGTGCCTGGGTGATGAAGGGCGGTTGATGGCTTCCGCTGGTGATGATGGCTCGCTGGTGGTCAGCGAAATCGGTAGCCGGCAACACGTGATGGAATTCGCTATCGCCGCCACTGCCCTGGCCATGGCGCAGGACCGTCCGCTGCTGGTCGCTGCCGATGCGACCAAGGTCCTGCTGATCGATGTCCGCGCCGGTCAGGTGGTGGCGCAGATTCCCGTAGCAGGAATCACCGTGATCGCCATCGCACCCGATGGTGGCCGCGTTGTGCTCGGCGATGGTGACGGTGACTTGTGGGGGTGGAACACCGCCACCGGACAACATCAGACGGTGGTCCATCTGCCGTCGACGGTGACCGCCCTGACGCTGACCAGCGATGGTGGGGTGATCGCCGGCACGCAATCCGGCGACGTGGCGTCCTTCGCTGTCGACGCGACTCCGCGCTGGCAGCGCAACCTGCCAGGAGCGGTGCTGGCGTTGTCCGCCCAGGGACTAGCCCTGGCGAAGGACAGCCGCACGCGTCACTTGGCCGTTTACGACGCCACCAGCGGCACCGCCTTGGCCACCGTCGCAACGGGCAATCCCAGCGCACCAGTAGTGACCGCTGGCGCATTTTCTGCCGACGGCCAGCGCTTCGTGGTGGTCGGCGACGATCGCACGGCCCGGGTGTTCACCAGCCTCGACGCCGCACCCGTGGTAACACTGGAAGGCCATGCTGGCGCGGTGCTGACGGCCACTTTCAGCGACGGTCACACGCGTCTACTCAGCGCTTCGATGGATGGCAGTGTACGTCTGTGGGATGCCACCCGCGCCCTGGATGTGCGTCAATTGGCCCCCGCCAACCGCCCGACCGTGGTGGGCTGCGATACCGCTGGCGCAAATGGCCTGATGGCCCGTGAAGACGGCACGGTCCGCGCGCTGCGCCTGCTCGATCGCCGTCCGGCGTGGGAGACCGCCATCGGATTCGCGGCCCGCACCAGCGCGGGTACGGCGTCGACCGTGGTGCTGGGCGGCAATCACGGACAGGTGCGGGTGCTCGATCTGAACTCCGGCGAGATCCTCGCCGCGCACGGCATGGGCACCGCGACTTTGCAGGCGATCGTCAGCGATGCTGGTGCCAGCCGCCTGATCGCCCTCGATGACGAAGGCTGGATCCGCGGCATTGACCGGGCGAGCGGCAAACGTTTCGCCACCCAACTGTTCCCCGCTGGTATTGGCGCGCTGGCGCTGGCGGATGCTGGACTGGCGGACGCCGGACGGCAGGTGATCGCCGGAGGTGCCGACGGCTCAGTGGCGTGGTGTTCGGTGGTTGACGGCGCGGTGACCAGACGCGACGCGACACCGTTGCGGGCAATCACGGCACTGGCAGTGGCCAACGACGGTACGCACTTGGTGCTGGCCGGCGATGATCAAGTGGTGGTGTGGAACAGCGCTACGCGACAGACCACCGCCACCTTGCGCGGCCATAGCGGTGCAGTGAACGACCTCAGCTTCAACCGTGACGGCAGCCGCATCATCACGGCGGGGCAGGACGGCACCGTGCGTTTGTGGGATGCCGCCAGCGGTCGCGCCTTGCTGGTGTTCGATGCCCATGCCACGGGGGTGCGTTCGGCGCGTCTGATCGGTGACGACCGTGAACTACTGACCGTCGGCCGTGACGGCAGCGTGCTCGGCTGGCTGGCGCTCGACCGTCGGTCATGGGATTGAGCGGAGCGACGCCGGCGGCATGAACCGCCGGTGACTACGTCAGCAATTCAGTTGTCACTCTTCGATTGCGATGCGGAATCCGATGTGCGCATGGTGCGCAACCGGCAGATATTTTCCGCGCGTGCTCGGTCGTCCTTCCGAGGGATCCACCGCCCACGAGCCACCGCGAACCACCCGGCTGACACCTTCGAGACGCAGTGGATCGGTCGCCGGCTGGACGGGATATGGAGCGTAGTGGTCCTGGCACCATTCACTGACATTGCCCAGCATGTCGTAGAGGCCCCAGCGATTGGAAGGCAGACGTTTGATCGGTCTGGTTCCGGTCACATCCGGCGCACTGAACCAGCCGATCTCGGTCGCCGCCTGCGAGCCCGCGCCGGAGCGGCAGGCGTATTCCCATTCCGCTTCGCTCGGTAGGCGTGCGCGCAATCCGGGCACCAGGGCATTGAGGCGTTGGATGAAACCGAGGCTGTCATTCCAGGTGACGTTCTCGACCGGCAGATCATCTCCGCGGAAGGCGCTGGGCTGTTTGCCGGTGATAGCGCGGTACTGCGCCTGGGTCACCTCGCTGTCGCCCAACCACCAACCGCGGCTGAGCGTGATTTCCACCGCCTTTTCGTCGGGACGATGCGCCGGATCGGTATCGAGGCTGCCGATGACGAAATTCCCCGCGGGGATGCTGCGCAGCCGCAGAGTGACGCCACGCACCGAGAGATCGGCCCAGCGTCCCTGGGCGTCGCTGCCACCAGCCGAAGCCCAGACCGGTACATTGGCGCGAGACGCTTCCGCCGCGTTTGCGGCAACGGGTGTCGTCGCCGCTACACCGGCAGCCGTCGACGTTGAACCCATCCACCACCAAGCGCCGAGGGCGAGCGCCAGGACACCGGCACCAGCGCCGACCAGCGGGGCCAGGGAACGCGGACGTGATTCCTCGGCCCGCGGCACGAGCAGAAAGCCAGCGTCCTTGGCGATGGTCTGCGACGGAGAATGCGCGGATGCGGACGCCACGTGGGTTTCACGCTGCGCTGTGGTTTCGCGCGGTGCGGTTTCGCGCGGTGCTACGGATTCCCTGGGCGACATCAGCGCGGTGCCCGCGGTCAGCGGCATGGCGTGGATCGGGACGAAATCGTACTGCACGCGTTCGAGGTCTTCGCGCAATTGTCCTGGGGTGGCGTAACGCTGCGCCGGATCGCGTGCCATCGCCTTGACGATCACCGCTGCCAAGTCGTCGCTGAGGTCGGCGACCAGCGTCTGCAAATCCGGCAAGGGCACCGAACGGATGGCTTTTTCCATGTCGCGACGGTTGTTTCCCCGGAAAGGCATACGGCCCGTGAGCAGCACATGGAGCACCGCTCCCATGCTGTAGATGTCAGCACGGATGTCACTCTGTGGCGCGGCACCCACTTGCTCCGGAGCCAGCGTCGCGAGATCGGACACCACCTCATCGCCGTCGCGCAAGACTTCCAATGAGCGCAACATGCCGTAATCCGCGAGTTTCACCACATCATCGTCAGCGACAAAGATGTTGCCGAGGCGCAGATCGCCATGCACCAGACCGACCCGGTGGATGCCTTCCAAGCCACGCGTCGCGGCGACCACCAGACTCAGCGCGTGGGCGACCGCCAGACCCTGGGGATGGACCGACTTGACCTGCGCCAAGGTGCGCCCACTGACCAGTTCCAAGGCCTGGAACAGCAGTCCGTCCGCCTGACCGACGTCGTAACACGACACCACGTTGGGATGGTGCACGCCGCCGGCACTGCGCGCCTCCTGCATGAAGCGTTCGGCGAAGCCGGCGATGCGGCTCAGACGCGGATGGAGCACGCGCAACGCCACCTCACGTTGCATCGACAACTGGATGGCGCGGTAGACTGTGGCGTTGCGCCCGGAACCCAGGCGTTCGAGCACGTGGTAACCCGGCACCGATGGCGTCGGCTGAGAACGCAGATGGATTGACGTCGGACGACGATCGGAGGGGCTGGGGTCTCTGCTCATGGTGCTTACGAAGCCTCCAGGTTGATCCTGGAAGCTTGCGTGAAGATTTTGCGCAGGTTGAGCAGGCTCACGGTGAAGTATTCGCTCTCACAAAGACTTGGATGGTGTACAGATTCGCCTGTCCTTCATCGATAATTCATCTGGGGCCGGATGCTCACTTACGCGACCACCTGCCCGGTGTTGCCGCACGCATCATCCCCACCCACCAATCTGGTGTCCGCCATGTTCCGTCCTTTGCTGCTGCTTGCACTCGGAGCCGTCCTGACGGCCGCCGACAGTTCCACCACCATCGTCATCGATGGTTCCAGCACGGTGTATCCCATCACCGTCGCCATCGGCGAGCAGTACGCCGCGAAAACGCCCAATCTGGGCATCGAAGTGCTGTGCTCCGGCAGTTCCGCCGGGTTCCGCCGCCTCGCCAGTGGCGAGGTGCCGATCTCGGGCGCCAGCCGGCCGATCAAGGCCGATGAACTAGCCAAAGCTGCTAAAGCAGGCATCGAAGTGATCGAACTGCCGGTGGCGTACGACGGTCTGTCGGTGGTGGTGAACAAACACAACACCTTCATCGACCACCTGACGGTCGCCGAACTGAAGAAAATCTGGGAGCCGGACAGCAAACTGAAGAGCTGGCGCCAGGTGCGCGCGAGCTTTCCGGACCTGCCGATCAACCTCTACGGTCCGGGCAAGGATTCCGGCACCTTCGATTATTTCACCGAGGTCATCGTCGGCACCGCTCGCGCATCGCGCGAAGATTTTACCGCCAGCGAAGACGACAATGACCTGGTCCAAGGCGTGGTGCGCAACCGTGGCTCGTTGGGTTACTTCGGCATGGCGTACCTGCATGAGAACGAAGCGATGCTCAAAGCCGTCGCCATCGATAGTGGCAAGGGACCGGTGATGCCGTCGGTCGAGACCGTGGCCAACGGCACCTATGCCCCGCTCTCGCGGCCGTTGTTCCTCTACGTCAACAAAGCCGCGCTAGCCCGCAGCGAAGTCCGCCTGTTCATCGAGGCTTACCTGAACGTGGTCGCGGGCATCGCCCCGCAGGTCGGATACGTGCCGCTCAGCCCGCGCACCTATGAACTGGTGCGCGCGCGTCTGGCGGCCGGCACCAGTGGCACGATCTATACCAAGGGCCGCGAAGGCGCCCGTCTTGATGAATTGCTGATGGCGCAGGCAGTGGCCAAGGCACCGGTCAAGGAAACGCCCAAGGAACCAGTCAAGCCCACGACGGCCACCGTGGCAGCGCCCGTAGTGGTGCCGGCCGCAGTGGTCGTCGCTGCCGCGCCAGCGGCGACGCCAGTGGTGAAAGAAGCCGTGGTGAAAGAACCATCCACTCCGACCGTCGCCGCTGCCGCTCCGATCGCCGTAGCAGCTCCGCTCGCCGTTCGCGCCCCAGCGCCCGCCATCGACGCCCGGCGGATGGATCACTTGCGTAATCGTGCGATCCAATTCGCCCGGCTGACCCTGGATGACGCCGCCAGCCTGCCTGAGATCCAAACACGGATCGAGGAGCTGCGCCAACTCGCCGCCGGCATGGCGGGGACCACCACTTCCGGCACCATCGTGCTGCCTGAGGATCAGGCCGGCTTTGTCGCCCTGGTCGACCGCCTGAATCTCACCAGCGATGGCCGCAGCCTGCTCGATGAATCCGCGCTCGCGCGCCTCAAACAGTCGCTGTCGCGCCTGACCGACGCGGACACCCGGCGCGCCGTGGCGCTCGCCCTGCTGCAACCCGGCCCCGATCACTTGCCACGTTTCACCGCCGCGGTCAGCGCCGCCAACGGCGGCCAAGCCGATGTCGACGCGGTCCTGTGTTATGCCCGCGGCGGCTTTGTCCTGCGCTGATTCTCACTGCCCACTCCTGTCCGAGGTCCCCTCCGTGTCTGCCCGTCTGCTTCCTCTGCTTTGCGCCCTGGCCCTTGCCGGATGCGGTTCCACCCAGCGTCAATCCGCGGCGGTAGGCACACCGTTCACCGGCACCTGGCATCAGGCCTCAACCGCCGCGGCCAACGAACCGCACGGCTTCCTCGCCATCGATGACGCCCGGGTACTGTTCAACCTCGATGGCCTGCCACGCGGCACGGTGGAAATCAGCACCAACGACACCAACGCGGGGCTGCGCAGTGGCCGGTTGGTGTGTGCCGACGGCCGCATCCTTTACCTCGCGGTCGGGGATTCGCTCGCCACCCGCGAAGCCGCCGAAGGCCGCCTGCTGACGCCGACTGTGCATCTGGATGTCCACGTCTTCGCCGCGGGCGCCGGAGCGGGCGATGCGCCGCAAAAAGTCCTGCGGCTGTGGCCATCTTCCGCCTTGGCGATCGCGGCGCTGCCGCTACCTGAACGTCCGGTGGTTGTGGCGCCAACGCCGACAGCGGTTGCGCTGCCGACCAAAACCGCCGGATCACCCGCAGATCAGCGCTTTGCTGCGACGCTCGAACGGTTGGCCGATCCGTTCCTGGCGAACATCGCCGAGCATTTGACCGTCGCTCGTGCGGATGGCCGGTCGGCCACTGAACTCGATGCCATCTACCGCCGTACCACGGCCGTGGTGCGCGGCGAGATCCTGCGCGACCTGGACTCCGCCCGCAGCGGGGACCGCACGGCGCTCGCCCGCGCCGACCATCGCCTCGACCAGATCAGCGAGGCCGATCGCGCTTATCTGGAATGGCAGGATCGACGCTGAATGGCTGGCAGTGATTCCTCCGCCGCCCGCCGTAATGGTCCGCCACGGATCATGAACGGTCAGTTGGAGGCCTATCCCCTCACCGATCTGCTGCAGTTCCTGCAGAGCATGCGCAAACGCGTCCACCTGCTGGTCGAGCGAGCCGATCCTCGGCAATCCGGCGGGATCTATTTCGCCGGCGGTCGCCCAGTGCATGCCTACTTGCCGCCGATGGATGGCGACGAAGCGGTGATGGAGCTGCTGACCTGGACCAGCGGACGCTTCCTGCTGATTGATGACGCGGTGCCCGAGCGCGAAACCGTCGCCTCGGATCTCCAGAGCCTGCTGCTGGAAGGCTTGCGGCGGATGGACGAGTCGACCCGCCACCTGCCGTGTTTTCCCCTACCCGACACCATTCCGACTCCGCGCAGCGTGCTCGATCCGGCGGCCGAAGATCAGCTGCTGACCCTGCGGGAATGGCGCCTGCTCGCAGCGGTGGACGGTCGGCGCAGCACCACCGACCTCGCCCACCTGCTCGCCCGTGAGGTGTCGGAGATCCAGCGCGGGCTGGCCAACCTCGCCGCTTCGGGATTGATCCGCTTGCACCATCAGTGAAGCCGCGACTGACCTGAACCGTGCGCCTCGACTCGCGTTGATCCTGCCAAGCCAGGAGAACGCCATGCACGATCCCGCCAATGCCGGCAACGACGGCAAACTCGATCTCGTTCCGATGATCGACTGCATCATGCTGCTTCTGCTGTTTTTCATCCTCACCACCAAGTTTACGGCTGAGGAAAAACAGATCTCAGCCCTATTGCCGACCAATCAGGGCCAGGGCAATCCCCCGGAGACCCCGATCATCGATATACCGCGTGACATCAATCTGGTGGTGACTCCCGCAGGAATCACCCGCGGCCTCAGCGAAGCCGCCTACCAACGGGCCTGGGACGACATCGAGCGTCACCGTGGGCGCACGCCCCCCTCAGCCGAACTGCGCATCGGCGGCAGTGATCCGCTGGTGCTGGATGGCGCGCTGTTCACCTCGACAGACAAGGCCGCCATCATCGCCCAGGTCGACCTGATCCATGCGTATGTCGGACGCGAACTGGCCCAACGCGAGGAAGCGGGCGACCGCACCGCTCAATCGCCGGTCAATATCCAATGTTTCAGCGGGCTGTCGTGGGGCTACGCCCTCGCGGTCTACGACGCGGTGCGGGCTTATGAAGCACGTCATCAGCCGGCCGCCGCGGGCACCAGCAGCACTGTCAGCGAAGACCAGCGCACCGTGACCTTCGCCCCGCCGCGCATCCGCAACCACACCGCTCAGGAGCTCGGGCGGGAATTGTGGGAACTGAAACACCTCAACTGAGGTGTGTTCGCCGCAGAAGTCGTCTACCAACAAAAAGCCTCCATCACCCAGCGGGTGACGGAGGTTTCCTTGATCAGCGATCAACCGAGGCGGGCAGGCCCGCCTCGGCGGAATACTCAGAGTGACAGGTTGTAGCGTTTGGCGACCGTTTGCAGGATGCGCTTATCCTTGGCCGGTTCGTCCTTGGTGGTCTCGACGATGATGGTCATGCGCTGGGGGCCGGCACCGACCACGGGGCCCTTGCCGATCATGCGCTTGCTGTTGAGCGGGTTCATTTCCTTGGTCTTCACGAAGTCTTCCCAAGTCTTCTTGCTGCCGAAGACATACAGGCGACCGTCGTGCACTTCTTCGCCGTAGAACGGGGTGAAGGCGGTGCCGCCTTCCTGGAACGAACCAGGGGTGGCCGCAGCGGCCGGGGTGGCTGGGGTGGCGGAAGCGGCAGGACGGGAATCGCCGCAGCCGGTGGTGAAAGCAAAAATGGTGGCGAGGCCAAGGATGGCGAAACGGTTCATCGGGGTCTCCTGTGTGCGCGGCACTGTGGATCCACGCGTGAACCGCTCACAAGCAGATCGTGAAGATCCGATGAATCTGGTCAGCCGAGTTCGTCGTCCATCAGACCGGCGAGCACCAAGCAGCGGCTATCGGTGAGCACGCGTCGACCGTGACGCAGCACTGGACCAGCGGCAGGGCGTGCGGCCGGACTCAAGCGAGCATTGACGCGCTGGACCAAACTGAGGGCGTCTGCCAACCAGTCGCTGAGTGAGGACGACGAGGATTCCAATGACGGCTGGATGGTGTTCATGGCCGCTCTCCGCATAGGCAACTTAGCGCTGCCGCATGAAGCAGCAGTGAAGGACGTCCATGGACGCCGATGAAGACAGCGATCTTCTCCGCCCTGCATCACACTCCCTGAACCTCGGGCGCCCCTGGGGCCAGGGCCGGGACCTGTTACCGTCCTGCACACCCGAGAGCCCACATGCGCATCGCCATCGCCTCCGACCACGCCGGCTACGCCCACAAGACCTTGATCATCGCCGAACTGCAGCGCCTGGGACATGAGGTGCGCGACTTCGGAACCGACTCCGACAGCGCGGTCGACTACCCGCTCTTCATTCGTCCGGCCGCCGAAGCCGTCGCGCGTGGTGAGTGTGAACGCGCCATCGTCCTCGGTGGTTCCGGCAACGGCGAGAACATCGTCGCCAACCGCGTGCAGGGCGTGCGCTGCGCCTACTGTTTCAACGTGCAGACGGCAATGCTTGGCCGCCAGCACAACGACGCCAACTGCATCGCCATCGGTCAGCGAATCGTCGATGGCGAGACCGCCCTCGCGATCGTGCGAACGTTCTTGGACACCCAGTTCGAAGGCGGACGGCACGTGCGACGGATCGAACTGATCGACGCATGACCCGGGAGAAACTATGAAAGCCGGGTCCCCCCGGTAGCAGCGCGGGCTTGGTGTCCCAAAAGGTGCTGCATCCCCAGGAGACCCGGCATGAGCATCCTCGCTTTAGACCTTGGCCGTTTCAACCGTCCGACCCACGCGGTGTGG
>JANPLC010000409.1:0-3857 GCA_031426335.1 Planctomycetota bacterium | reverse complement strand
CGTTCAAGCGGGTTTGACCGTGACGTCGATCAGCACGCCGTCACCTGGGCGAACCGGCTCGCGGAAGGCTAGGCGTTTGGTCGAGGTGATACGTGGCAGGCCATCGAAAACCCCCAGGACCAGGTCACGGACATCGATGATTTCCGAGCCATCCTGACGGCGGACGACGCCGTTGGCGACCACGCCGCCGGTCATGCCGAATTGATTGCGCGCGAGCCACGCAGCATCGGCGACCATCGCCCACTGGGTCACGCCCATCATCAGGGCCGCTTCCGGGAAGTGGCCGGGAACGAAGGGATGGGTGTGCGGGTAGTGGTAGCTGGCCACCAGACGGCCGGTGGCGGGATTGCTCTCGACGATGGTGTCGATGAAGCGCACCGGGGCCGCTTTCCAGGCGAGCTGGCCAGCGTCGTAGGCATGGCCGCCACGATCGTTGACCAGCGGGCGGATCGGCGAGCTGGCGACCTGCGCCAGGGTCGCCGAACCGGACATGACCTCGGCGTCGAGGATCTTCTGGCCGTCGATCTCGGCGAAGGTCGAGAACTGGGTGAAGCCGCTGCGATCACGGGTGATTTCGGCGTGGCCGATGACCTCGCCATAGAGCGGCACCGGCCGGTACATGGTGATGCGGCTGATCATGCTGAAGACCGCCACGTGACCGAGCGGCGACAGGCGTTCGTGCAGCAACGGTACGCCGGTGAGCGCCATCAGCTCGGCCAGGAACGGTTCGTACCAGCAGATCTGGCTGCCAGCTTCGCTGCGGCCGAAGAACTCCCGCCCACGCGGATCGCCACGCGGGATACGCGTGCGCGACACCGCTTTGGTGCGCTCCGCGTTCATGGTGACCGTATCCGGCATCAAGTTCATCCCGCGATGCGGGAGGTAGGCTTTGAGGGCCTCGGCGTCGAGGGTCAGTTCAGGCATGGCGCGACACCATGCTGGGGCCTCGCCGATCCACAAGAGTGTGGGACGGAAGGGCTACGGGCTACGTTCTTTACCTATTCGCCAAGGTCGCGATCAACCGTCCCAAGACCTGCGGATAAAGCGCCCGTTCAGCGTCCTGCACCCGTGCCTGGAGCCGTTCCGGCGTGTCGTCCGGCAGTATCGGCACTCGTTGTTGACCTAGGTGTGGGCCGCTGTCGTAGTCGCCCGTAACCAGGTGCGCGGTACATCCGGATTCGCGCACGCCGGCGGCGAGCACCGCGCGATGCACATGGATCCCGTACATGCCCTTGCCGCCGAAGTCGGGCAGCAGGCTGGGATGGATGTTCACCACCCGCCCACGCAGCGCTGCCGGCGGATCGTAGAACTTCAGCCACCCGCACATCGCCACCACGTCGCAGTGGTGCGCCAACAACGCCGCGCTCACCGCCGCCGCATCACTGGCAACCACCAGCGGATGACCGTAGGCGCGCGCGCGCTCCACGCCGCCGACGTCGGCTTTCGACGACACCACCACGGCGATCTGCGCCGGCAGACGACCTGCCGCGATGGCATCGACCAGGTTGGCGTAGGTCGAACCGGAACCGGAGAGCAGGATGCCGAGGCGTTTTGCCATGTGGGAAGCACGGTAGTTTCACTGTTGGGAACGGCTAGTGGGCGGAGGTCTGGTGCGCGACTGTGCGCGATTGGAGGGGCTAGGGGCTAGGGGCTAGGGTCGTGCTGCGAAATTCTTTGAGACCATTGCGTGCTGAATTTTTCGTCCGACTAACCTCCGAAGATCCCAGAACAACACCGGGCGTGTTCGTTTTACGACCCTAGCCCCTAGCCCCTAGCCCCTCTTGCACGTCCCTGGCCTCAACCGACCGTCACGCCCGCACGGAGCGATCAATGGCACAAGGCACCCCCATCTGGGCAAAAGGCGGCGACGAGACCAACAGCTTGGTGCACGAGTTCACCGTCGGCGACGACTACCTGAACGATCGCGTGATCGCGCCCTATGACGTGCTCGGGTCGCTCGCGCATGCGCGCATGTTGATGCGGGTGAAGCTCATCCCGGTGGCGGACGGAGAAAAACTGGTCGCCGGCCTGCAGCAACTTCACCGCGAGTACCTCGCTGGCACCTGGACCGTCAACGCCAGCGACGAAGACGTTCACAGCAAGGTCGAGAACCTGCTGACCGAGCGCCTGGGAGAAGCAGCGAAGCGCCTGCACACCGGCCGCAGTCGTAACGACCAAGTACTGACCGCCGTACGGCTGTGGCAGAAACACACGCTGATCAACATCGCGCGCGACACCTGTTCCGCTGCCGCTGCGTTGCTGGAACGCGCACGCACCCATGAGTTCCATCCCCTGCCCGGCTACACCCATCTGCAACGCGGCATGCCGTCGAGCGTCGGGATGTTTTTCGCCGCGCACGCGCAGGCCCTGCTCGACAACCTGATCGTCATCGAGGCGGCCTACAAATTGGCCGACGCCTGCCCGCTCGGCTCCGGCGCGAGCTACGGCGTCGGCTTGCCGCTTGATCGGGAATACGCGGCGAAGCTGCTCGGCTTCGCGCGCTTCGGCGGCGTGGCGATGGCCGATGCCAATTCGCGCGGAAAAGTTGAGACCGTGTGCCTCGACGCCGCCGGCGCCATCGTCGGTGATCTGAGTCGCTTGGCTGGTGATCTGGTGTTCTTCACCACCGCCGAGTGCGGATTCTTCCGCATCGGCAAGGGTTTCACCACCGGCTCCAGCATCATGCCGCAGAAGCGCAATTTTGATCTCTTCGAATTGTTACGTGGCCGTGCGGCGCGTTTTCTCGGCCTGCGCACTGGCCTGGCCGCGATCACCCTCGGCCTGCCGTCAGGCTACAGCCGCGATTTGCAGGACACCAAAGCCCTGTGCATCGACGGCCTGCGCCTGGTGCGTCAAGGCTTGGCGGTGACCACCGCCGCGGTGCCGACGCTCGAACCGGTGATGGAAAAGATCCTCGCCGCGCTCACGCCGGACATCTACGCCACCGACGAGGCCTACCGTCTGGTGCGCGAACAAGGCATGACCTTCCGCGACGCGTACGTCCAAGTCGGTCGCAACCTCGACAAAGTCACGACCCCGGATCACCACGGCACTGTGCGTTCACGCACGCACCTGGGCAGCACGGGAAACCTGGGCTTGGATGGGCTGGATGCGCGGCGTCGCGGAGCGCTCGATCTGTGGGAAAACACTGAGCGCACGCTCACGTCGACGTGGGAATCGCTGCTGGTCTGATGATTAAAAGGCTTGGAATTCGGAACGGGAAGCGTGGCAGCGTTGTCATGCCTTATTGAAGCCGCCGTGCTTTGATAACGGCCAAATGTTGTCTGCCTATTTTTTGATGAGGAAAACAAGATGTCCGGCTATCTTCAACGACTCGCGCTCACACTCTGCCTGTCATTCAACCTGCTTGGCCTTGCCTGCGATACTCCCACAGCCAATGGCGCAGAGACTGAGGTCGAGCATGCGGTGGAACTCACGGAGGCCCAAAAGAAGTCGATCGACGATTTGATTGGAATGGCTCTGGCAAAGCCTAGACAGGACGCGCCGCGTTCACTTGCAGCGATTCAGAAGATTGGCCCAGGCGCTCTTGTCTATGCTTCTCGTGAGACCGCAAAGCTTTTGAGCCTTCCATTGGAAGTGAATTCAGAGGCTGGTTTCGATTTCCTACTTATGCAAGTCCTGAAGAATCTCCGGTACTCAGAACTGCTCAATGAGTCCGCAATCAAGGCGCTCAAAGAAATTGCGGCCTCGGAGAATAAGAATCACGCAGACTTTGCGAAAGAGGTGCTTCTCATTCAGCAATGGCTCGCCAAGTAACACGAGTGGTCTGCAATCATGATAGCCGACATCTTTTATTAATGGCATTGTAGACCCACAACCTTTCGATGCCGCTGGAC
>JANPLC010000408.1:0-18824 GCA_031426335.1 Planctomycetota bacterium | reverse complement strand
GAACGGTTCTTCTGTGTCTAGAGCGTTCTCAGTGAAGCTCAGTACCCAAACTCGATTTAAACTCAGGTCAGTTTCTAGAAACCCGATGGCCTGGTCGATACCTGCAACGACTGTTTGGGCCCCGCTCTGTAGGCAGAGTACCGGGCCGCCCCATTCCATGACTTGAAGTAGCGGGGCGCCGCGCACATTGGGCAAAGTGTGGACGAATTTTGAGGGCGAAGTCGCTCCAGCGGCTATCGCGATTGCCTTCGATGGCCGAGGCCACCGCTTCTAGGCGCGCCAGCCCGACCTTCTTCTCGCGGTCATTGGCGGTGAAGGTGGCGGTGAAACGCTTGAAGGCCTCGTCAGCGCCCAAGGCCAGGGCCGCCTTGGCCGCGACCCGGTAGAGTTCTTCGTCGGTGCCTGCGAGCAGATCAGCGAGGGCGGCCAATTGTTTGGCATCGCCGTTGGGCAGGACCGCGCGGGCTGCATGCACGCCGTAGTCCGGCACCAACGCCAAGGCAGCGCCCGCGATACGCGGATCACGTTGTTCGGCGAGGGCGGCCAGCAGGGTCTGGACCATGACGGCGGGTTCGACGTCCTTCAGCGATTTAGGCGTTTTCACCGGAGCCGTCGCAGCGGCTTCTTCCTTCTTTTTCTTCTTCGCTGCCTTGGCCGCTTCCAGCGCCGCGGCAACCGCCTCGTCGAGACGGGTGAGCATCCAGGTAATGGCCTTGGGATGTTTCGAGGCGCTCAGGCCCTCTGCCGCCGCATCGCGTGTGCGTTCATCATCGAGCGCTTCGACCAACGCGGCGAGCGACGCATCGGAGGCGTAGCCGGCCAACGCCCGCAGCGCGGAACGGCGGACGCCGCCGGAGCGTTCCTTCTCCACGGTTTGCAGCACCAGCGTTTCGAACTCCGGCTCACCGCGCACGTGGTCGGCGATGGCGTCGAAGGCGGCCTCGCGCATCTCGCCATTGCCCTCGGTGAGCGCCGCTTTCAGCAGATCACGCGCGTCGCTGCCCTGCACCGCGACCAGCGCGCGCAGGCGACGACCATCGACGGTCTGCCCGTTGGCGATGCGCAGTTGCGCCCGGATCGGCGCGATGATCGCTGGGCCGAGCTTGGGAATGGCATGGGTCGCGACTTTTTCACCGATCCAGGAATCATGCATGGCGAAGATCAGCGCATCGACCAAGCGCAGGTCGGCGATGTCGCCGCGTTCGACGGCCTGATCGAGTTTTTCCATGCGGCCTTTGCCGCTTTCGACCAGCGCGTTGTAGAGCTCGGCGAGATCCTTGGCCTTGCACGGCGTGCCGACCAGCGGACGGACGGACAACGGTTGGGTCGCTGGCGCCGGGGCCGGAGCGGCCTGGGCGCAGCGCACCTGCGCGGTCATGGTCGCCAGGCTGACCAGTTCACGCGCCGCGTCTTTGCCACCCGCGGTGACGGCTTTGCCAGTCGCAGCGGCAAGTTGGCCGAGCACCGGGGCCTTGGCTCCCAGTTGCGTCGCCAGATCGTCGAGCGCTTTGCGGTCCTTGGCCAAATCGCTGTCAGCGGCGGCCAAGTGCGCGCCGGCAACCAGCACGCGTTCGACGTCACGTTGCAACCGGCGGATGGTTTCGCGGGGCATGGTACGTCCTTACATTCCGAGGCGGATGTGGGTGGTGCCGACGACCAGCGCCAACGGCTGGGCGTAGATCGCGTCGTCCGTCAGGCCGAGGTAGAGCCGCACCAGGACCGACGATGGTTGTTTCAGCACACCGTCCTGCAGCTGGGCGCCGGCCGCCATCGCCAAGTTGTTGGTCGAGCGGTAACGCGCGAGCGGCGAGTCCTTCACCACCAGCGTCGCGCCTTTGCCATCGACCAGGGCGAGCGCGTCCCCGGCCTTGCGGATGTCAGCCGCACGGATCAGCACAACCGCATCGTCAGGGGCGAGCGGATTGCGGATCTGTTCCTTGTACTTGGTCAGGGCCACATCGATCGCGGGATGCGCGGCGGCGTGGATGGCGGCGAAGTCGGCTTCGGTCGCCAAACGCGAGGTCAGCGCGGCGATCTCCCAGCGCACCCGGCGGTTGACGAACCCTGGGTAAATGCCGGCGTCGGTGATGGTGATCGGCTTCTCGTAACTGTCTTTTTCTTTGATCTTGTCGAGCGCCGCGAACGGGCGGAATTTGCGATCGACGAAGACCTGCCCCTGGTCGAGGTCGAGCAGGTAACCCTGTTCGACCTTTTCTTCGCGCACGCCATCGCGGTAACGTTCATCCGCGAGTTCGAACAGCCGTAGATTTTGCCGCACGTGGCCTTGCGCTTTGAGCGAGGCCAGATCCCACACGTGACCGAGCAGATCCTCAACCACCGCTTCGGCGTCGCTCGCGCTTTCGCCTTCCTCCAACTTTTCGTCGAGCGCTTTCTGGCCTTTGCGCACCATCGCCCACAGGCGTGTCAGGTGGCGCATCATCAGCCGCAGGCGCACGTCATCCGGCAGGTCGTGACCGGGTTCCTCCAACTGGTAGAAACGTTCCTCGCTGGCGTCGCGATCGCGACGATCCGCGAGCGAGGCCAAGCGGCGGAGTGCCTCGGCCGCACCGGGTAGATACGCATCTGTGAGCTGACGTGCCTGTTCGACCAGTTTGGCGCCTTTTTTTCCATCGAGCGTGCCGATGCCGGATGATGCCAGGTCGAGCACCAGCTTCTCCAACAGATCGAGCGCATCGCGCTGGACCTTGGTCTTCTTCTCCAGCGCCGCCTGGTTGACCTCCTTAGGTTTGCTCGCGGCCTCGGCCTTTTTCTCAGCACGTTCGAGGTTTTTTTCGCGTTTTTCCAGCAGCTCGGCGGGGCCTTCGGCTACGGCAAAGCCCGCGGGTTTTTCCATATACGCGACCAGCAGGCCGAGCGTGTGTTTGCACGGCGGTGGTTTCACCGGACAGGTGCAGCGGATGGTCGGGTTGTCGCCCGCCAGATCGATCGACAGCACGTAGGGATTGGCGCCGCTGCCTTGGCATTCGCCCCAGATCAGCGACTGGTCGGCGGTCGCCTTGAGGTTTTTGAAGGCGCCTTTTTTGACCAGGGTGCGGCCGTCGGAGAGGGCCTTGTCCTTGGTCACCACGGCGCGCAGCAGGTCTTCGGTCACTGGTATGGGCATGACACTTCCTGGGGATGTCGGCACGGGATACCCAGCGCACCACTGCACGGCAATAGCCAAGCGGCGTGCTGTCTGATGCCGCGTCATCCGTGAATGAATCGTTTGTGCGAGGTGCGGGGAGCGAAGTGCGCGGTTGAACCAACCTCGCGCCTCGCACGACGCACCTCGCACCTCGCACCTCGCGCGTGTAGCAGGCGTTAGGGACAGCCGGCACACCCAGGCCACCTGCTGGTTGCCAGGAGCCGCCACATCACGTACCACGGTGGCCCGCTCTGGAGGAACTCGACCATGGCAAAGGCAATCGCCGTCCGACTCGCAGGCGAAACCAGCAGTTTCGCGTTCGCCAAACTGGACCGTGACAAGCTCTACGGCCACAAGGAACGTCAGGTGGTCGACCAGGACGGCAAACGCTGCGCCTCGGCTTACCTCTCGTCGGACGGTGCCGCCTTGGTGCCGTCCGGTGGTTTGGCGATGCTTTATGTCGATGAAGCGTTCGCGACCATCGAGCGCTCGACGCTGCGCGCGGTTGATGATCAGGGCGCTGACGTGCCGTTGCTACCGTCGACCCTCGGCGTCGAGCAGGAGCTGGAAGGTCCGGTTCCGCCGCAGAAGTTGCTCGACCATAACATCCACACGGTCTATCAACTGCAGAGCGAAGCTCTGGGTGCCAAGCTCGGGGCCGAGCTCAGCGCTGGCAAACTCTTCTGCGCGCCGTTCAACTTCCGCGACGACTACCAGCGCCAGATGTTGTTCCTGGTGCGTAACGAACACGGCATTTTCGCGCTGATCGGTTCAGCCCGTGGTTTCGACTTCGTGCGGCGCGATGCCGCGCCGACGCCGGTGGACGACACCGACGATCTCGCCGATGACCTCGATTTCACCATGATGTGAGGACGCCCACATGGCACGTTTCATCTCCCTCACTGACGACAAACAACGCGACGCGCAGGTGGCGCTCGAATCCGCCCGCCCACCGGCGGCGCACCACCAAGCCGGCCCGAACGGCGAGGACGTGCGCCTCGAACGCTTGATCAAGACCACGGAATCGACCTCGCTCGATGCTCTGGTGCGCGCCAACGGCAGCCTGGAAGCGGTGTCAGCCGCGCTGGTGGCCGGCGATCCGGAGATCGACCTCGATCAGATCGGCCGGCGCCTACGCAACGCCACCCGCGTGCACCTGCGTCAGGACGGTTCGGTGTTGTACGCCGCCCGCGTGGTGCAGGTGGTCTATGGCGCGGATGGCACCGAAAAATCCCGCGCTGATTTCTCCGACACGCCGGCCAACGTCGGTGAAGAAGCTCCGGCTTTGCCGTGGACCGGGCGCCTGATGCCACTCGATGAAGTGGTGCACCGCTTCGTCTGCTCGCGCGCCTTCCGTATCCGCCACGTCAACGGCCTGACCTTCGACTTCCTGCATGGCATGGCCAAAACCCTGCAGGACGCGGGTAAACTGCTGTTCTTAGGCGCGGGCGCCAAAGGCCAGCAACCGCTGATCTTCACGCTCAACGGCACGCCCTACCGCGGCTTCCTCGAAGGTCGCGTCGATGGCGACAGCTACCTGCTGGTGTTGCACTGCTCGAACCTCGAACTCAAGACGGTGACGGTATGAATGCTCCGGTGTGGTCGACCTCGTTCGTTCCTTTTGGCGGCGGCCGCAAAGCGGCCGTCGGTGGGTTGGCGGACCTGATCCTGCTCGACCGTTTGGCGCGCTACAAACGCCAGGTGGCGAAACGCTACCGCGTGCTCGACGCCGGTCAGATCGAACGCTCGCTGCCCAAGGGCCAGTTGTGGCTGTCGCCGAAACTCGATGGCGAGTTGTGGTTCCTGGTGCGCAGTGGCGGCGATCTGGCGTTGTGCGCCCACAACGGCCGCGTGCTGCATGGCATTCCCTTGCTGGTCGAACTGGCGAAACGTCTGCCGAAAGGCGGCGACCTGCTGGTTGCGGGCGAACTGGTGGCGCCGATCGCTGAGGGACGGCCGCGTTCACACCACCTCGCCACTGCCTTCGGCGATGAAAAACACGTCCGCGCTCTGAACTTCCATCCCTTCGACCTGGTCGAAGACAACGGCACCGACACCCTGAGCCAGCCGTATGCCCAACGTTTGCAGCGGCTGCAGGAATTGTTCGGCGTCGATGGCACCATCACCACCGTGATCGGTGACGCGGCGGCAGCCGCCAGCCACTACCGCGAGTGGGTCTCTGCCGGCAAACACGAAGGCTTGGTGGTGCGCACCGAGCAGAACCTGACCTTCAAGATCAAACCGCATTTCACCATCGATGTGGTGGTGGTGGCCTACGGCGAACGCCTGGTCGGAGAAACCCGACAACTACGCGAGCTGTCGGTCGCCCTGGTGCGCGACGATGGCACCTACCAGCTGCTCGGCACGGTCGGCGGCGGCTTCAGCGAAGACGATCGCGTCGCTTGGCTGCAACGCCTCAGCACCATCTCCGCGCCGAGTTCGTTCCGCATGGCCAATAGCGAAGGCACGCTCTCGCGTTTCGTCCGTCCGGAACTGGTGATCGAAGTCCGTTGTTCCGACCTGCTGGTCAGCGATGCGGATGATCAGTCGATCCGCCGCATGACCATGGGCTGGGATGCCACGGCTGGCTGGCAGCCACTCGGCGAACGAGTGACGGCGGTGATGCTGCATCCGGCTTACCTGCGTGAACGTACCGACAAACGCGCCGATGCCGGCGACTGCGGCATGACGCAGCTCACCAGCCGCGTGCAAGTCGATGAGGAACCCGTGAGTGCTGCGGTTGCCGCCGGCACCGCCATCGTGCTCAAGCGCGAGGTCTGGACCAAAGAGACCAAGGGCCTGGTGGCGGTGCGCAAATACGTCCTGGTGCAAACCAACAAACCGGGACGCGACTACCCGCCGATCGTGTTGTTTGCCAGCGACTTCTCGCCCGGACGCGCCGAGCCGCTGCAGACCATGTTGCGCAGCGCCGACACTCGCGCGACGGCCGATCGCCAGATCGCGGAATGGATCGAGGAGAACATCAAGAAGGGCTGGAATCCCGCTGGATCTGGTGCGCCAGCGCTAGCGCCGGCGCCAACAGCGACGGCTGCGGATGGCGACGCGGCGGCAGCGAAAAAACGCGCGCCGAAGAAAGCCAAGGAATGATATGCCGGATCTCGCCGATGGAGAATCGACGGAGATGCAGGGCTCGGGCGCCAAGCCGTATGTTCTGAAGAACACCGGCGGGGTGTACTCCTGCTCGTGTCCGGCGTGGCGCAACCAATCCATCGCCATCGAGAAGCGCACCTGCAAGCACCTGCGCAAACTGCGCGGTGACGCTGAAGAGACCACTCGCGTTGGCAGCGTGACACCGCCGGCCCGTGAACCGCGCGCAGCCAGCAGTGCGGCCGGTACCAGCAAGCCGAAGGCGGGCGCGAAGGACACCGCGCCGCCGGTGCTGCTCGCCCATTCCTTCAGCGAGATCCAACCGGCGGTCGATCCCAGCGGCTGGTGGATGAGCGAAAAACTCGACGGCGTCCGCGCGTGGTGGGACGGCAAGGGTTTCCTCTCACGCCTGGGCAATCCCTACCTAGCACCGGAGTGGTTCACCGCCGCCCTCCCACCCTTCCCGCTCGACGGCGAGCTGTGGTTGGAGCGCAAACAATTCCAACGCTGCGTCGCGGTCGTACGCCGGCAGGATCGTGGCGACGGATGGCGTCAGATCCGTTTCCTGGTGTTCGATGCTCCAGGGCATGACGCCGCGTTCGAACAACGCCTCGACTACTGCCAGGCGTGGTTCGCCCAGCAGAAACCCGAATTTGCCGCCTTCCATCCGCACGAACGCTGCCGTGATCAGGCCCACTTGCGGCAAGAGCTGGCGCGCGTCGAAGCGCTCGGCGGCGAGGGCCTGATGCTGCGGCAACCCGGATCGCGCTACATTGCCGGTCGTTCGACCACCTTGCTGAAAGTGAAATCGTTCCTCGATGCCGAAGCGCGGATCATCGGCCATTCGGCTGGCGCCGGACGGCACGCCGGACGGGTCGGCGCGCTGGAAGTCGAACTGCCAGATGGCACGAAATTCTCAGTCGGCACCGGCTTGTCTGACGCTGAGCGCAACGACCCACCACCCATCGGCGCGATCATCACCTTCCGCTACCAGGAACTCTCCGACGACGGCGTGCCGCGCTTCCCTTCTTATGTCGGAGTGCGGGATGATGCGGTGTGGGAAGCGGCGGCACCGCGAAAGAAACCGCGCAAATCCTGAATTCGCTCGGCGGTACCGGCACGCACCGTACTGTTCATCCTCGGTCATGATTCGATGAAGATTGATCGGTGGTCGCAAAAAACCTTCCCAATCTGATCGCGAGTCGTTAGAGAACGCGGTCATGACCATGGTTATCATTCCATCCGCCCTTGCCGGTCTGCTGCTCACGTTGATTGGGCTGCGCTGGCGACGTAGTCGCGTCTACGCTCGCCTGATCCAGGAGCAGGCCAAGCTGCTCGGCCAGGTTGCCACCGGTGCCGAACAGTGGTTCACGCCGCCCAAAACCTTGCCGTTTTTTTCGCGCCGGTTGGTGAGCATGGGCGATCTGCTGCCAACTGCGATCCTTGAGCACCTGCGCGGGGTGGTGGCGCACGCCCGTAAGCAGGAACGCAGCTACATTCCTGGCCACAAACAGGGCGGCACCATCAGCTATGAGCACCTGCACACCCTGGCACCGGAGCTGGTGACATTTTACCAGTCGCAGGTGCTGCGCGATCTGGTGTCGAACATCGTCGGCGTACCGGTGGTGCCGACGCCACTGCATGACCAGTCGTCGTGCTCGCTGCTGGTCTATGACCGTCCGCGCGACCACATCGGCTGGCACTACGACCACAACTTCTACCGCGGCCGCCACTTCACCGTGCTGCTCTGCTTGGTGAATGAGGACCGCGTGCACGGCGGCCTGTCGTCAGCGCACCTGCAGGCGCGCCTCGACGACAAGGACGAGGTCGTCCCGACGCCGCCCAACACCCTGGTCGTGTTCGAAGGCGCGCAGGTGCTGCACCGCGTCACCGGCCTTGGCCCGGAGCAAACGCGCATCCAGCTGAGCATGACCTTCTGCACCGACCCCAGCGCGCCCTGGTTCAAGTCGCTGATCCGCCGCGGCAAGGACATGGCATATTTCGGCATCCGCGCGCTCTGGACCTGATTCAGCGGACCTGGTTCCAGCCACGCTAATTTAACGTGCGGTCTTGGCACACGCCGAGGGCATCTGCCACGACCACATCTGGATCACCGTGGTGAAATTCCTAGGGTACGGACCACCTCCGCCGGCGGATGGTCGGAGATCCCATGCGCACCCTCTTGCTCTACCTGTTACTCATTCCGCTGATGGGCGTGGATCGCGCCGGACCAGCGGCAGCACCGCTACCATCAAAGAATCAGGAGCGCGTCGGCACCTACCAAGTACCCACCACCATCGCCGCCTACAATTATTACGTCTGTGTGCCGGCGAGTTATGACGGCACGCGGCCTGCTGGTCTGCATGTGTATTTCCACGGCCAGAATGGTCAGGGTGGAGCGAAGGATTTCGCCAGCTGGAAGAAGTCCTTTTTGGAAAGTCACCGCCTGATCGGCATCAACATGGAATACACCGACGGCGACAATGCCCGCGACACCGAGGGCAAAGTCAAGGCGGCACAGGAGGCCATCGCGCAGGTCACCGCCGACTACAAGATCGTGCAACGTGGTGCGGTGGCGAGTTTCTCCGGCGGCGGACTGCCGCACGGCCTGATGACTGAACAGTTCGGTAAGACGCGTTCTCCTCAGTGGCCGTTTTGCCACAGCACGCTCTACAGCTCAAACTTCTTCCGTGATCCCACGCCCAGCGCACCGTTGAGCTGGTGCATCACCATCGGTACCGAGGAATGGACGCTCGCGGATCTCGGGCGCACCGCGGTGGCACGTGCCGGTGAACTCTACCAGGCGAGCCTCAAAGGCGGCACGCCCGACATCCGCTTTGTCATGACTCGCAAGGGCCACACCATTCCTGGGGAGGACGTCACGGCGTCAGCAAAATCTTTCCTCCTCAGCGATCTGGCCTTTGGCGCCTTCCTTTACGCGGCGGATTTCCCCGAGAAGGAGCTGCGCGTGATCGTTGAACAGGCCAATCGCCAGCAACCCGCTGCCGCCGCGAGCGCGCTCGCGAAGCTGCTGGCCAAACCAATGCTGGAAGTGGCGGTGAAAGCCAAGGCGGAAGCCGTGCAGACGCAGATCAGCGAACGTCTCGACCAGCTCGCCGCAATGCTCAAGACCTTGCCGAGTGAAGATCCCGTGCTGGCCATGTGGTACGGCCCACAGTTGCTCGCCCAGCTCAAAGGCGATGCGCGGGAGAAGGACCTCAAGGCCGCGCTCGCCACCGCGATGAAGGCCAAGGATGCGCAAGCTGCGCTCGCCGCCCATGCGGAACTGGCCAAGCAGTTCACCAGCCTCTTCGGTGGCGGCAGCAATCCGGGCGTGGTTCCTGACAAACGTCCGCTGGTGACCTCACTGACGCCGCTGCTGCCGACCACCTCGCGGGCTGGCGCCAATCTGGCGGATATTGCTGCGGCTGGTCGCTGAGCGGGACTCGCGCTCAGGTCCGGTTTTCCTGAAACGTCGACTCGCAGATCCACATTTCTTGGGACCTGGAGCCCTCATGCCCCGCATCATCCTCTGCTTGCTCGTCATCTGCTGTCTGCATGCCCGTTTGCAGGCCGAAAATTGGAACAATCCTCCCGGCGGGCTGCCGGCCAACGTCCAGCACAAGACCTTCATGAGCGCGTCGATGAAGACCGAAGTCGGCTACAACATCTACCTGCCAACGGACTACGCCAAGAACGCCGCGCAGTTCTACCCGGTGCTCTACTACCTGCACGGACGTGGCGGCAATGAGAGCTCGAACATGGGCGCGTTCGCTCTGTTCGACGCCGCGATCCGCGACAAGAAAATCCAGCCATTCATCTACGTGCATGCGATGTGCGGCTCGAACAGCGGCTACGTCGACTCGGTCGATGGTTCACTCATGGGCGACACGGTGTTCATCAAGGAATTGATCCCGCACATCGAAGCCACCTACCGCGCGCTGCCGTTCAAGGGTGCACGTGCCGTCGAAGGCTTCAGCAAGGGCGGCCAGGGCGCGCTGCTGTTCGCCTTCAAATACCCCGAGCTGTTCTCGTCGACCATCGGCTACGCCGCCGGTCTGGCGAACGGTACGGAACTGAAGCAGGAACTGCCCGCCGTGTTCAAACAGATGCACAACGATGACATCGCGCAGTTCGACGCGACCTCGGCCTGGCACTTCGTGCGCGCTAACGCACCACAGCTGCAGAAGGACATCGCCATCAAGCTGGTGATCGGCGACAAGGACCAGCACTTCGACCGTAACCGCCGCATGGATGCGCTGCTCAGCGAACTGAAAATCCCCCATGAATACGTGGTCTTGCCCGGCATCGGCCACGACACCGGCCGAGTCTACAAAGACGTTGGCACCGACGGCTTCGTCTGGCACGCGAAACACTTCAACCTGACGCCGCCGAAGGCGGAGAAGAAAAAGAAGAAGTGAGAAGGAGCCGGGAGAAAAGGGGGCCTCACGCAGGAATGTTCAGCTCAGCAACATCCACGCTGAACCACGACCCTGGCCCCTATCCCCTTTTTCTCCCCCCGCTGCGGCAGGCAACAACCCTAGTGATTGCTCCGCAGGTTACGGGCACCATCGTCCGCGCCCATCATGGGCGATGCCGCGTTCCCCTGCTTTCTTGACGTCGAAGCCACCGGCTTTGGGCAGGAATCCTACCCCATCGAGATCGCCTGGAGCGATGACGCGGGCGAAATCCATCGTTGCCTGATTGATCCAACACCGGTGCCGAGCTGGACCGCATGGAGCGCTGACGCCGAAAAAGTCCACGGCATCGATCGCGAACGCCTGCAACGCAACGGCTGGCCGCCGGAATATGTCGCCAACCGCCTGACTGAGGATCTTGCTGGCCGCACGGTCTACACTGATGCACCGGACTATGACGCACGCTGGGTCGGTCAGCTGTTCGACGCCATCGGCCAACCGCTGCCCTTCCGTTTCGATCATGTCGACGAACTGCTGCTGACGCTGATGCGCAAACCCGACGATGCGGTGTGGCAGGCGATGGTGCGTATCGACACGCTCAAACGCGAGGTCGCCGCGGTCAGCACGGGAAAACACTCCGCCGGTTACGATGTCGGCTACCTGCTGCAGCTCTGGCGCCGTGCCAACGGCAGCGCGGTGAAGATGAACCACGGCATCGGCCCGCTGCCCGAGACCACCCTGACCGGCACGTTTGCGCGGGTAAAACCGATCTCCGAGCGGCACCTGCGACCGAAAAACTGAGTCTGGCGATGATAGCGCGAAGAAGCGCCGCAACGTCCTGGGAGGCCCGCTTACGACGCGCTGACTGGTCGAACCAACGTAACATCTCGTTCACCGTCACCTTGCTTGGAGAGGGAAAAACTTGCGGGGTACGCAGCGCGGAACTCCGCACCCCGCACGCTGCGTTCACGCCGGATCGAGTTTCGCTCCGATGCGGTTTGCCAGCAGTTCATCGCGCATCTTGCGCTCCTTCGCCTTGCGCCGGATCTTGGCGAAGTTGAAGACGTTGAAGAAGTGCATCACGCCGAGCACCACCAGCACCACGCCGATCTTGAAGCTGACGAACTCCACCGCTTCGACGGCGTCCTGCGGCTTCTCGGCCATGCGCAGGAACAGGCTGACGAAACCGATGTTGATCAGGTAGAAGCCGACCACGAGCAAATGGTTCACGCTGTCGGCGACCTCTTCTTTGATGAAGGCCTCGACCAGGAAGATGCGGCCGTTGCGCCGCAGGGTCTCGGCGACCCAAATGGTGATGCTGACGCTGATGACGACATAGACAGCGTAGGTGATGAGGGTGATCATGAATGGCCTCCTGAGATGGCGCGACGCCGTGGTCGCTGGTTGTCGATGTGGCTGATTCGGCTGACGTTCGTGACTGATGTTTCAGAAATTACTGAACTAACGGGGCAAAAAAAGCGCGTTGAGGAATCACGAGGATCCCCGCTTTGGCATCAGCGTGCTGAACACGCCGGCAGCGCCGACCAAGCCCGCGAGCGCACTCGGCGGCAACACTTTGAGTTGATCCATGATCTCGGCGATCGAGGCCATGAAGGCGTGCAGTTCCTTCAGTCGGCGAACCACTTCGGCGGATTCGCCGGCACTCGCGCTCACCATGGCGGACATCGCCTGCAAGGTGGGATCGAACTCGCGACGTTTGCGTTCGGTTATGATAACGCGGAAAAGCTCCCATACATCTGAGGGCGTGGTGAAATGATCGCGGCGATCACCGGGCAAGTGCACCAGCGTCACCAGGCTCCACCCGGTCAGTTCTTTGATGCTCATCGAGATATTGCTGCGCGCGACATCCAGGCACTCGACCAAGTCGTCGGCGTTCAGCGGTTTCTCGCTGATGTAGAGCAGCGCATGGATCTGCGCGACCGTGCGGTTGATGCCCCAACGCGTGCCCATCTCGCCCCAATGGGTGACGAACGTGCGGGTGGTCTTGGAGAGGCGGTCTTTGGTCATTTTCAGTATTTTCTGAAATTACAGATAACGAAGCCGGGGAGCGCGTCAAGCGTGCGGTTGTCAGTCGCCCTCGAACCGCGGGTCCAGAGGGAAGCCACCTACATCGGATGTGCAGGCGCATCCGGCGAGGCGCGATTGATCATCGCCTGCGCCGTCATCCGCATGCGTTCGAGAAACGCCGCGCGGTGTTCGCTCGGCATGGCGCTGTGTGCCACCGCTTCGGTCATACACGCCATCCAGGTATCGGCGGCGCTCTGATCGATGGCGAAGGGTAAGTGCCGTGCACGCAGGCGCGGATGACCACGCCACGGACTGTAACGCACCGGTCCGCCCCAGAAGTCGCTCTGGAAGGCGAACTGTTTACGCTCGGTCTCATCAAGATCTGGCGGGAACAGTTTGGCGATCGGGCTGCGGCTGATGCGGGCGTAAAAATCATGCAGCAGCGGTTGGAATACCGCGTCACCGCCCAACGCTTCCCAGGGAGTCATCTCATTCATCGGCGGCGATGGTAGGCGGTCATCTCCGACGACCAAACCACGTGCGTGGCTGACCTTCGACCACCGCACGGATCTGACATTGGCCCACGCACACTCCGCGTTAGGGTCCGCGCCTAAGGAAACCGCCATGAGCCACATCGTCGAAATCCGCCTGCCGCGCCACGTCACCGTCGCCCTCGGCCGCCTCGACGACGAGCGCTTGGCAACGGTAAAACAACAACTTGCCGAAGCCGAGAAACTTGGCCAAGGCCTGATCATCGCCGAGCACAAACATATGAAGGTGATCGAGATCTCCGGCATGACCACCGGACGCATCGTTGCTGAGTTGCGCTTGATCGCGGCGGGCGATCCGGTCGCCACTCTCGCCGCTTACAAGAACGCGCCACCCGAGGGCATCACGGTCCTCGGCCTGATTCCAGCCGGGATGTTGGCGAAGGCCAGCGTCGTGACCCTCGACGCGGTTCCTGCCACGGCCTGACCGCCAGCGTTCTCCACCCACATCATCGATGGATGCACCGCCTGGGACAGCAGGCTTCAGCCTGCATGTCTTGTTCGCTTCCATCCACTGCATGCCCTCGCGCACCACGTCGTGTCGCATGAGCAGGCTGAAGCCAGCGGTCCAGGCACCGGTGTTCCAGACACCGGCGACGCTCTTGCACACGGAAGAGTTCTTCCCTGGTTCCGCCACGCATCGCCCCGCTAGTTTTCCGAACCCAAGGATCACGCCATGACCGAATTCCGCACCTCCCTCTCCCTCTCCGTCATCGCTGGTGCAGCGCTGATGACCGGTGGATGTTCCGAACGCGCGAGTGACGCTGCACCACGATGAACAACGAACCTGCCATGGAGTCATGGGGCCCCTCGCCCATCAACGGCCGCGTCGCCCATCTCTTCACGCTGAAGAACCGCAACGGCATGACCGCAAAGATCACCGACTGGGGCGCGACCGTGATCGCCCTCACCGCGCCGGACCGTAACGGCAAATACGCCGACGTGGTACTGGGCTACAACACCCTCCAGGACTACGTCACGCCTGGGAAGTCGCACTACTTCGGCACTATCGCCGGACGTTACGCCAACCGCATCGCCAACGGCAAGTTCACGCTCGAAGGCCAGGAATACAGCCTGCACGTCAACAACGGCCCGAACTCGCTGCACGGCGGCAAGCAGGGTTTCGACAAGGTGCTGTGGACCGCCGAGCCGGTGCAGGCACCCCCAGGCGGCCAGGCGATCAAGATGACCTACATCAGCCGCGACGGTGAAGAGGGTTATCCCGGCACGCTGACGTTGTCGGTGATCTACCTACTCGGCCCCGACAACGCGCTGCACATCGCCTTCCACGGTACCACCGACAAGACCACGGTGCTCAATCCCACCAATCACTCGTACTTCAACCTCAAGGGTGAGGGCGAGGGCGACATCCTCGGCCACGTGCTGACGCTGAACGCCAGCACCATGACGCCGGTGAACGAGCATCTGATCCCCACTGGCGAGATCGCGGCGGTCGCCGACACGCCGTTCGACTTCACCAAGCCGCACACCATCGGCGAACGCGTGAACGCCGACGACGCCCAGTTGAAAATCGGCGCTGGCTACGACCACAACTTCGTCATCGACCGCAAGGACAACGACCTAGTGCTCGCCGCCCGCGTCGAGGAACCAACCACCGGCCGCGTGATGGAGGTGCTCACCACCGAGCCCGGCATCCAGTTCTACATCGGCAACTTCCTGCCCAAGGCCGATGCGGCGGACAACCCCATGACCGGTAAGAGCGGCAAAAAGTACACCAGGCGCGGCGGTTTTTGCCTGGAGACCCAGCACTATCCGGATTCGCCGAACCAGCCGAAGTTCCCGAGCACGGTGCTGAAGCCAGGGCAGGTGTTCACCTCGACGACGGTGTATCGGTTCAGTACGAAGTGAGCCCGGGCACCACGCACACCATACCTGGAAGCAGACCACTCGTCGCCTAGGGTGACGCCATGCACCATGTCTCAGTCCGCCGCGGATCCGCATTGTTCACGACCCTGGTCCAGCAAGTACTGATCTGGACATTGGGACCAATTCTGTTCGTGCTGCTCCTGTTCGGGTCAAACTCGAAATCGTTGATGGTTTACGGCCTGACCATCGTGGTGATCTTTTCCATCCCCGTGCTCGCCTTTGCCTATTGGACCTGGCTCCTATGCCGCGCCCTGCGCACCGGCGGCCATCCGGCGAAGCTCGTGCTGCTCGCCCTGCTCCTGCTGCCGACGCTCGCCATGTTCGCCGGGGCCGTGTACGTTCCGGCGGAATTCATCCGTCGGAAGGCTCAATCGCTCAACGGGAAATCATCACCACCGACCTCAAGCACGTTTCCGCCCGCATCAGTGATGCGCACCCACAGCTTGCCGCTGATCGGCAGGGTGACGCGCCACGCGCTCGTGCCGGAAATGGCATCGGCGGTGATGGTCGGTGCGTCGGGATCGTAGCCACAGCAGGCAATCCAGGCTTCGACCTTCTGTGGTGCCGCGCCGACCAGATCGACGCGGTATTTGCCAGCCTCGGCGCCAGCTTCGCGTGAGACAATGACCTCATAGCCGGGCACCGAGCGACGGCCAATCTCACCGGTGGATGGGGTTGTGGCTGTGTCGCCACCTCCGCCCGACGACGTGCATCCGCCGATGATCAGCGCGCCAAGAATGATGATGATGGAATGACGCATGGAGTTCTCCGCAGAAGTGGGAACGGCTGCCGAATCGCAGACATCGTCAGGAGCAGAATCGACCGCCGGGAGCCGTGATGACGGTGACCGACTCGAACAGGGCAGTACTGAGCACCGCGTTGTTGTGACTGGTGACGCACAACCCGATGCGCACATCGGCGCCGAGCGTCAACGTCACCGAGCCGACCATCACCCAATTGCTGCCGGTGCCGGATTCATAGCCGGTGATGACGTTGCCGACGCGCACCAAGCGCAGCCACACCGGAGCGGTGGCACGACTGCCAGCGGTGTGCGCACTCGCTCCTCCGCTGCTGGTGCGACGTTGGAACGCCACGCCATTACCCGGCGTCACCACCATCATCGCGTGCCGCGCATTGCCGGCGAGTCCCTCACGGATCATCACGCCGGCCTTGGCCCAGGGATCGGTATTGGTCTGGCTCGCCACGCGCACGGTGATCTCGCCATCGCCGCTCAGTGGTTGATGAACGAAGTGGAAATTGTCGCTCGCATTCCAGATGTCGTCACCGCCACCACGCACCGTCCAAGTGTTACCGTTCTGCGTTGCCGAACCAGCGACGCCTGGCGTGCCGACGCCACCGTTGCTCCACGTGCCCGAGGGAGGCGGCGTACTACCGACGGAGAACACCGCGAAACCCATGAGGTGCGGATCACCGGCCACCGCCACCAGATCGAGGTCGAGCCGGCCATCGTTCACGCTCGTACGATACGGCCCGTACTTCACCCACGCGCCAAGTGCGAGGTTGCCGATGCCGCTGGCCGCAGTGGTGCCCTCAACCCGTACATCGAAGCGACGAATGTTGCTCTGGTAGTTTTCGATCACCCATAGGTAGACGTCGTAGCTGCCGTTGGTGATGGTCTGACCGACACTGAAACTGCCGCCCCAGATTGCACTGTTGAGCATGCTACGCGTCGCGTTGTCGGTCGTCGGTGATGGCGTGACGTTGGTGCTCGCGACATTCGGCGCCGTGGTGGTCATGCCGTTGCTGCGCGCCGTGGCGTCAGAACGCCACGCATTGCCCTCGATGGTCACGGCGCCGCCGCCGAGGTTGACGCCGAGCACGAAACCGGCGGTGGTGACGGTGACGGTCGCACCCGCCGAGGTGGCCTCCGCGCCCTGGTTGTCGATCGCACGCGCCGACAACGTGTGCACGCCGCCTGGGGCGTTGCTCCACGTAAAACCATACGGCGCGCTGGTGTCCTCGCCGAGTTTGGTGGCGCCGGCATAGAACTCCACGCGCGCCACGCTGCCGTTGCTGTCACTGGCGGTTGCGCTCAACGTGATGGTTGCTGGCGCACTGTAAGTCGCGCCGTTGCTCGGCGCGGTGAGTTGGCAACTCGGCGCCGGATTGCCGCCGCCCGTGCCGCCGGGAACCGGGTACCCACGCGCCGCATCGTCGAGCACCAACACCCAGTCGTTGCCGTAGCCGTTTGACGGCGACGTGAACGCGCGAGTGCCCGACTTGGCAAAACTGCCGGCACCGTTGGCGCTGCCACTGCGCGGATCGAACCACCACGCGGTGATGGTGTTGCCACTGAGTTTATTCAGATCGACGGTGAATCCCTGGCCGCTGGCGCTGTAGATCAGCGCGTAACCACCATCACCGCCGCGCGTCGCCTGAATACGATCGCCACCGTTGAGCGCGCTGGTGGTCAGCAACGATTGATCGGGCACCCGACCGTTGAGCGGACGCGAGTCCATCAGACGACGGACGTGCCCCATCTGCACCGCACCAGGAAGCGTCAGCGCCTGGTGCCAGTACTGCTGCGGCCCATTGATGCCACCGCGACCGACATCGTACATCTGCCACACCGAGTGGCAGCCGTACGTGTGGCCGAGCGCACCGGCAAAGACGCTCCAATATGCGAATTTTCTGATGTCCGTCGCATTGGAGTAACCATTCGCGCCAGCGTTGAAGCAGATCGGGTGTGATTCGTAGAGCGGTTCACCGTCGAGCACCGGTTTCGTCGGCGTGCGGTTGCGATCGTTCGCGATGCGGTTCCACACGTCAGTGTTGGTGCAGTGGCCATTCTGCTGCATGTTGAAATCTAGCCAGTCTTCGTTGTGAAACCACGTCGCCGAGGTCTGCCCGCCCGGCGGATGGAAGGTGATGAGCTGGCGTCCACCCATGGCGCTCTCCAGACCAGCGGCCATCGCGCGCAGGATCGCCTGATGTCCGGCATCGCCCGCACCACGATCGCCACCGAGGATCCACACCACCGCGGCGTTGCGGTAGCGGTTGCCCATGTACTCGCCGTAGGCACGGGCCTTGTCGGTGGTGTTGAAGACGCCGCCGGACGAATTCCACTGATCGCCCCAGGTCGGCAGCAGACCGATATACAGGCCGAGGGCGTTCGCGCGGTTCACGATCCAGTCGACGTGTTGGAAATACGCATCGTTCATCACCAAAGTCGGATTCGTACTGGTGAACGGTTTGTTGCCGTAGGGATTGGGCGTGTTGACGCCGTCGAGCTCAGCGACCGCCACCGCTTGGATCAGCGAATAGCCCTGATTCGCCCGCGTGCTGAGGTACTGCTCGGCCTCCTCGCGATTCAGGCGATGGAACAATTCCCACGCGGTGTCGCCCAGCCAGAAGAACGCCGAACCATCGGCCTTCACCAGACTGCGGCCATCGGGACTGACGCGCAGCGTATTGTCAGCGGCAATCAGTGATGTGCAGAGCAGGAACGCGACGAGCAGACGGGCGAGGGACATGGAACACCTCCGTGCCGTGCCACGTCAAGTCGATGCGGGATCTGTACGGGTGATGTTCGTGGTGTGTCGTCGTGGCTGACACGGTGACCAGCGTTTGCTCTGCCCGGGAGCGCCGGCTTCAGCCGGCAGAGTGGGCGCACGAAGCTCGCCCGTGCAGAATGAAAAGAGGATTGCCCCTGGCCGGCTGAAGCCGGCG
>JANPLC010000407.1:0-31110 GCA_031426335.1 Planctomycetota bacterium | reverse complement strand
CGTCGACGCGCACCGCGCCAGCGATGTGCGTACTCTGCTCACCTGCCTGGAACACCAGCGGAGCGAGGTTCTGGCACCAATAGCAATGGATGCAGCCCTCGGCGATCCACACGCGTCGATCTTCCATGCGCATCGACCTCGTCTCTCAACGCACCTTAGGTCGGGATCAGCCTGGATTGCAACCCACCGATATCCGGATATCCACGTCCAGAGGTTTGGTGCTTGCCCACCACAACCCGCTGGAGCCCTTCATCATGATCTCGCAAACCGCTGAGTACGCCCTGCGCGCCATCGTTTATCTGGCCGACAATCCGACCGATGCGCAGACGGCGGAAGCCATCGCCAAGGGCACCAAGGTGCCCGTCGGTTATTTGGCGAAGATCATGCAGGGTTTGGCGCGTTCAGGTCTGGTGACGTCGCAGCGCGGACTCTACGGCGGCTTCACGCTCGCGCGCACGCCCAAGGAACTCAGCGTCTATGACGTGATCCAGGCGGTCGATCCGATCGTGCGCATCACCGAATGTCCGCTCGGCCTTGAAGGCCACGGCCCGAACCTGTGCCCGTTGCACCGTGGACTCGATAACGCGATGGCGGCGGTCGAGATGGCGTTCAAGAAGCTGACCATTCATCACGTGCTGAATCAGCCGCAGACCAACCGTCCGCTGTGCGCGTTCCCGCGCCACGAACCGGCGGGCTGAGCGCAGTCGCGAGAACCCTGGTTGATTGCCACCTCGCCGGCGTGGGTGCCGCCCACAACCTGACCTGCTCAACCACGCCGCGCTTCCAAAAACGCCAGCAGATCCGCCAACTCCTGTGCGCTCAGCAGGCGATCCAGACCCGCCGGCATCAACGATACCGGTGACGGCTTGGCCTCACGGATGTCGGCGCGCAATAGGCGCACATCAATGCCGCCGACGATGGTCAGCACGATGAAATCGGCGCCTTCGTTTTTTATCGTGCCCAGGTGCATCTGACCATCCGTGGTTGAGATGATCCACGGTTCGTAACTGCGCACGAAGCTGGCGCTGGGGAAAACCACCGCTTCGAGCAAGTCGCGGCGGTTGCGCACTTTGCCGACGCCGGTCAGGTCGGGGCCGATGCGTCCGCCGACGTAGCCAATGGTATGACAGGTGGTGCAGGCGGCGCGTGGGCTGTTGAAGATGTCCTGACCGCGACGGCCGTCGCCGGTGGGCAGCGTAGTCAGCAACTCATCCAGGCGCGCGGCCTGGGCTGCGGTGTCCTGCTTCAGCGTCACCAGCCATGCTTGGGCAGCGGCTTGCACCGTGGACGGAAAGGTCGCGGCCGTGGTGCGGATCTTCTCTGCGCGCAGTGCTGATCCCGCTTTGGACGTGCGCAAAGTGTCGATCAACGCGAGTCCCAACGCCTCATCGGCGTTGGAGGCGGACGTTGCATACAGCGCCAAAAGACGGTCCATATCCATCGTTCCGCAGGTAGACAACGGCGTAAGCAGCGCGCGTTTCTGTTCGCTGGTCAACGCTGCACCGGTCAACGCGCGTACGGCACCGGTGCGCACCGGTGCCGGCGTCGTTGGCTGAATGTGAGTGGTCAGCAGCGTGAATACCGCGCCATCAATGTCACCCACGCCACCAGGAACCGCCGCCAAAGCACGAACACGGAGGTCGTCCGCGCGGCCGGCATCGCGGCCGATACGCAGCAGCGCGTCGCTGAGGACTTGGTCGGTGTTCTTACGAAATGGCAGACGCTGTGCCGCGGTAATCGCAGCATCGATCAGTGACGGTTCCGTCGTGGCCAACACCTGCGCTAACGTTTTCGCCCACGCCGACGGCGTCTTGCTGACGCTGACGTCGGCCATCGCCGCCAAAACCGTCACACGTCCGGCGAGCGGAACGTTTTCGTCGAGGGCCGCCGTGGCGAGGAAATCGCTGATGTGGCTGGAGGTCGCCAGACGGGTGAGCAACGCTTGGAGATCCCGACGTGCGTCCGGCGTCAGATCCGCGTCGCGCAAACGACTGGAGAAATATCCAACCAATGCCGCACTCCAATCAGGACGGTGCGCGATGATCCAGCGGGCAGCATCGCTGAGCAGCGGATCTGCGTTGATGAGCAAGGGCACCACGCGATCCACGTTCAGTTTATCCGGCAACGTTTGATCAACCGCGATCAGCAGCGCACGCCAGCGTGCTGGTGCGCCGGCGACCGTGAGGGCCGGCATGTCGCCCCATACCTCGGCCAATGCGGCTTCGGGCAGTCGCAGCAGCAGTTCCTGTTGGGCATAAATCACCGCATGTTCCAACTGGCGATCGCTGTCCGCGCGCAGGGCCGCAGCGACGGCGAGGACATTCGCGCTGGTGCCTTCAGCGCAGCGACCGAAGGCCTCGACCGCCACTCGGCGCAGACCGGCGTGATCGTGGGCCAACAACGACTTCAATGCGTCAGTGGCGTGAGCATCCATCCATAAGGCCGCCACCTGACAGGCGACTTCCTGCACGCTGGTATCGTCATCGTTCAGTCCGCTGCGGCTGGCGGCGCGTGCGGTGTCGTGATCGATGCGCGCCAAGGTCCACAGTGCCGTGCGTTTGGTTGCCGCGACTGACGCGCCGCTCATCAGCGCGGCCAACGCCGGCACCGCGCCCGCGCCCTGGTTGCCTAGCGCCTGCATGGCGCGATTGCGTACGGCAGGCCGCGGATCCGCCAAGCGCGCCGCCAGTGCGGTCGAGTCCGGCTGTTGCCAATCAAGCATCAGCCCGCGCGGATCTTGCGGTACCGTCGCGCCAGTACGGCGGATGCGATAAATCGCACCGAGCACATCCGGCTTCGCCAATTGCGAGGTCGGACAGCAGATCATGTACCACGCGCCGGTGTTGGCGATCAGCAGGCTGCCGTCGGCGTCCTCGATCACATCCGTGGGATGAAAATCGGTATTCGTCGACCACAGCAGATCAGAGTCGCGCGTGCTGACCGTCGATCCCTTATCGCTCAGCACGTGGCGGCTGACCTTGTGCAGATTGAACTGGCAGGCGATTAGGTTGTCGACCGCATCCTCGCCCAACGCGCGTGATTCCAGCACGGCTAAACCGCACGGCGCACCAGCGCCAAAATGCGTGAGCACCGGCATCAGGTCACCCGTGCGCCGATGGCCACGCAACACATCGTGATCTTTGCCCCACACGCCACCGTGTACGGCGTGGATCAAACCATCGCGGCGACCGGCCTCCGGATTCAGAAAGAACGTCGTGGTGAAGATGCGCTGTCCGCGACTGGTCTGCACCACGTCCACCGGATTGTCCATGCCGCCGGTCATCACTGGTTCGAAGCGCGAGCCATCCGGACGACTGCGAAAAATATGTGCCGCGCGGCTTTTCCACGGTTGGCCGGCGACGGTGTGTTTCTGCTCGTCGAAAGCGCCTTTGCACCAGTACACCATGCCATCCGCACCCAGGTACGGACCGTGCAGATCATTCGCGCAGTGCGTCAGCGTCTTGCCGTCGTACCAGATCTCCCGTTTTTCGGCGACGCCGTCGCCATCGACATCGGTCAACTTGGTGATCGTCGGCGTGGTGCCGACGTAGAGCGATCCCTTCAGCCACAGACACCCTTCAGGAAACGTCAGACCATCCGCGAACACCGTGCTGCGGTCGTAGCGACCATCGCCGTTGTCATCGATCAGACGCAGCACGCGGTTGCCGAGATCCTTCAGCACCTCTTTGCCGTGCGGACTTTTTCCCGAGGAATCGGTGACGTAGAGCGCGCCGCTCTCGTCCTGCGCCAGCGCCACCGGCCGTTGGACCATGGGCGGAGCGGCGACCAACTCGACGGTGAAACCCTCGGCAACCTGCACCACCAGAGGCGTTGGCTCCTGCGCGACAGCGGTGCTGCCGGCGAGCATAAGAGCGGTCAACATGCGGACGGGTGGAATGAACATGGATGGCCTTGGCTGGAGGGCGTTATTTTCTCACCGCTTTCCCGCGGTGACCGGCCGGAACGGCCGGGGACAGGAAGCCAGTACATGCATGGGCAGCGACGATTGACAACGGTTCCCACTGGCACAATCCCACCACGGCCATGAATAAATTCACCATGCTACTCCGCCGTCTGGGCGACTGGATCGATGCCGCTCCCGCTGCTGGCCTGTTTTTCGCCGAAGCAGACCTCACCCCACCGATCAAGACCGCGCCGCAGCCGTTGCTCGAAATCATGCTCGCCATCCGTGGCGATCAGCCCTTCACCGTCTATGGCGGCCCTGGTGTACGGCCGCTGACGCAGGTCATCGCCGAAGGTGAAGTCGCCCTGGTCACTGCGCATCACGGCAATCACGGGCCGGCGACGCTGCCGAGCAATCGTTATGCGTGTATTTCATTCATCACGCCACGCGCATTGGCCGATGTCGTCGATGGACAGCATCCGATCTTGCTGCGCAGTCGTGCGACTGACCCCGCTGCCCTGATGCCCGCGCTGCGCGACGTAGCCCAGATCCACCGCGCCCCACCGCGCGCCATGCCGGGATATCTGCGCAAGGCCGCCCTGCTGCGTCTGATCGCCGCCATTTATGCCGAATGTTCCGGTGACGATCTGAACTCGGCGGGCGATGAAAGAGTGCGCCGCGCTCAGCGCCTGATCTGTGATCGGCTGGCTGATCCTGATCTGGCGCTCGCTGACCTGGCGCAGGAATCAGGTCTGTCGATCAACCAACTCACCCGCTGCTTCCGCGACGAGTGCGGCCAGACGCCGATCCAATACGTCCTGCACTTACGACTCGAACGCGCGCGTGACTTGCTGCGCCAAAGCGCACTCAGCATCAAACAGATCGCCCACCTCGCCGGCTTCCGTGACCAGGGTTATTTCACCCGCCAGTTCACTCGTGCAGTCGGCCATTCGCCCAGCGTGTTCCGTTCCCTGCCTGCGGCGAAGGGAAGTTGCGGCGAGTTCACGCTGCCGGAGGGCTGAGCCGGACCGGCCCCGGGCCTATATTCGGATATAAATATCCCTTTACTCTGATTTGGTCGCCGCAGCATCACCAGTGTCGGAGGATGGAGCCATGGTCGACCACACGCCCGTCACCCGTCTCCACCACCCCACGATGACGGCGCTGCGTTGTCCGCAGCCGGATCGCCTGACGGCCTATACCGCACGCCAGGCCGAAAGCCGACGCATCGGCTTTTCTTTCAGCGAGCGCGACAAACGCGCGGACTTCGTCGCCAGCTATCCCGAGTTGGATGCGTTGTGCGAGCGCATCGGTTTCGGCTGGGACTATACGATCGCCGATTGGAGTCGTGACAGCGGATGGATCATGCTGGAGCTGGCGCGAGGTGCCACATCACCGCCGACCGTGACCGGCGACGATCTGACCTCCGCCAGTCTGTCGGAGCTGGTCGACCACCTGCTGCGCCACCACCACCAGCCGCTGCGCTGCGAGCTGAACCGCGTCTCACTGCTCATCCGCCACCTCGCCGGGGCCCATCCGCACCAGCGCGACATTCAGGCACTCGCCAGTGGTTTCGCGCTGCTGCGCGATTCGCTGCTGGTGCACCTGCTGCAAGAAGAACTCGAAGCCTTCCCGTTGTGCCTGGAACTCGAAGCCCGACGCCGCGCACCCAGCAATGACTTCACCGCGTCCATGGCCGAACCGTTGCACTTCATGGCTGCCGGGCATGTGGAAACCGGCGATGACCTCGACCGCCTGGGACAACTCGCCCGCCGAGCCGGGTTGACCAACGATCCCGATGCCGAGCTGGTGATCCAGGCGTTGGCCGCCATGGAGCACGACCTCTTGGTGCATACCGCGATTGAGAACGAAATCCTACTGCCGGCGGGGTTGTTCACGTGTGAGCTGCTGAACGCCAGGGCGCACGTCGGCGCAGTCCTTCGGCACGCCCCGCCCACAAGCATGGGTTGACTTGGGCCGAGGGCCGGATGTTTTGACACCCGAGGTAACCGCATGTTCAGTCCATGGAATGCCTCCCAACTGTCGCCGGATGATGGCAGCGAGCGCATCGATTTCAGCGCCCCGCCGACGCGCCACGCGGCGGTGCTGCATTGGATCAGCAACATCGCCAAACACTGCCTGCCGGAGCAGATCCATTGGTGCGACGGCAGCGTGGCAGAGCGCGATGACCTGACGAGCCAAGCGGTCGACAGCGGAATCCTCACGCCGCTCGATCAGCGACGTCACCCAGGGTGCTACTACCATCGCTCGCATCCCAGCGACGTGGCCCGCGTCGAAGAGCGCACCTTCATCTGCACGCCAACCAAGGACGAGGCCGGACCAACCAACAACTGGATGGAACCCGCGGCGATGTACGAACGTCTGCATGCGCTCACCGCTGGCGCCATGCGTGGTCGGACGATGTATATCATTCCGTACTTGATGGGCCCGGCGGGGTCACCGCTGACCAAGGTCGGCATCGAAGTCACCGACAGCATCTATGTGGTGCTGAGTATGCGCGTGATGACGCGCATGGGCGAACAGGCATGGAAGGAACTCGGCGAGCAAGGGCCGTTCAGCAAAGGCCTACACTGCACGCTGACGATCAACCAGGAACAGCGCTACATCGCGCATTTCCCGCATGACAACACGGTGATCTCCACCAATTCCAACTACGGCGGCAACGTCCTGCTGGGAAAAAAATGCCTGGCCCTGCGACTGGGCTCTTGGCTCGGCAACCGCGAAGGCTGGCTGGCCGAACACATGCTGATCATGGGTGTCGAGTCGCCTGACGGCGAGAAGACCTACGTCGCCGCGGCGTTCCCCAGCGCCTGTGGCAAAACCAACTTCGCGATGCTCATTCCACCAGAGCGTTTCAACGGCTGGAAAATCTGGACCGTCGGTGACGACATCGCGTGGATGCGTCCTGGCGCCGACGGCAAACTCTACGCGATCAATCCGGAGAACGGCTACTTCGGCGTTGCCCCAGGCACCAACGGCCTGACCAACCCGATGGCGATGGCGACCATCCGCAAGGACACCATCTTCACCAACGTCGCGCTGACACCCGACGGCGACGTGTGGTGGGAAGGCAAGGACGGCACCGCGCCGATGGCGTGCACGGATTGGCGCGGCAATGCCTGGACGCCCAAGAGCGAAACCAAAGTCGCCCATCCCAACAGCCGCTTCTGCGCACCGATGACCAATAATCCATCGCTGGCGCCGGAGGCCAACGATCCTGCCGGAGTGCCGATCAGCGCGATCATCTTCGGTGGTCGCCGTGCATCGACCTACCCGGTGGTGATGCAGGGCTTCAACTGGGCGCATGGCGTCTACCTGGGGGCGACCATGGGCAGCGAGATGACCGCCGCCGCCGCCGGCACGCTCGGCCAAGTGCGCCGCGATCCGATGGCGATGCTGCCGTTCTGCGGCTACCACATGGGCGACTACTTCGGCCACTGGCTTGAGGTCGGTAAGAAGCTCGTGCATCCACCGCGCATCTTCCATGTGAACTGGTTCCGCAAAGACGCCGACGGTCATTTCCAATGGCCGGGTTTCGGCGAGAACATGCGCGTACTCAAATGGATCATCGACCGCTGCCACGGCCGCGCGATCGGTGAGGAAACTCCACTCGGCTGGATGCCCGAACCCGGCGGCATCGACTTGGATGGCATGGAGGGCTACGGCCAGACGGAGTTCGCCAACGCCCAGCGCATCGACGCCGAGGAATGGCGACATGAACTGGAACTTCAGACGGAATTGTTCGAACGCCTGTCGAATCGCATGCCCAAGGAACTGGTCTATGAACGCGAGTTGCTGCGTTCACGGCTCGGCCTGTAAACCACCGGACACCACATGCGCTGCCTGCTCTTCAGCACCAAACCTTACGACCAGGCTTCCTTCGCGGCGATCGATCACCGTGGACATGAATTGGTGTTCCAGCCATCGGCATTGACGACCAGCACCGTCGCACTCGCCGCGGGCTTCCCCGCCGTCTGCCTGTTCGTCAACGATCAGGCCGATCGTGCGGTGTTGACGCAGCTGGCTGCCGGCGGCACCCGCGTCATCGCCCTGCGCTGTGCTGGTTTTAATAACGTAGATCTGGTCGCGGCGCAGGAACTGAAGCTAACGGTCGTACGGGTGCCGGCGTATTCACCGTACGCCACCGCCGAACACGCCATCGGTCTGATGCTGATGCTCAACCGCAAGCTGCACCGCGCCTACAACCGCGTGCGTGAAGGCAACTTCGCCCTCGATGGCCTGCTCGGTTTCGACATGCACGGCAAGACCGCCGGCGTGATCGGCACGGGCAAGATCGGCAGCATCGCCTGCCGTATCCTGAACGGCTTCGGCTGTCGGGTGTTGGCGCATGATGTGGTCGAGAACCCGCAGGTGAAGGCGGTCGGCGGCACCTATGTGAGCTTGAACGACCTGCTGGCGAGTTGCGACCTCATCACTCTGCACGCCCCCCTCACGCCTGCGACGCGGCACCTGATCGATGACTCCGCCATCGCGCGCATGAAAACGGGCGTGATGTTGATCAACACCAGCCGTGGAGCGTTGGTCGACACCCGTGCCGTCATCGAAGGCTTGAAATCCGGCCGTATCGGCGCACTGGGCCTAGACGTGTACGAAGAAGAAGCCGACCTCTTCTTCGAGGATCTTTCCAATACCGTCATCCACGACGATGTGTTCGCACGGCTGCAGACCTTCCCCAACGTCGTGATCACCGGGCATCAGGCGTTCTTCACCGCCGAGGCGCTGCGCGCCATCGCCGAGACGACGCTGGAGAATATCTCGTGCCTGGAGCGCGGGGCCGCGTGTGCGAATGTGGTGAAGCCAACGTAAGATCGCGAGCGCCAACGGCGCGGCACGAAGGTGCTCGCGAATCAAACCTACTCCGTGCCCGCATCCTTCTCCGCAACCTGCTCCGCTTTCGGCTCCCGCAACCGCACCTCATCGATGATAACCACGCCCTCGTTCGACCCGTCGCGGCCCATCTCAACGGCGTAGCCAAATAATCTGATGGGGGTTTCGACGCGGTGATTGGCGACCGAGCGTTTGTCCCAGGTTGCGCTGGTGGTCGGGTCGAGTGGGAACTCCACCGTGCGCCAACCGGTTGTGCCCTGGTCGGGTAAGGGCTGACGCCATTCGAACATTTCGCCGTCGGCGTCCATGAAACGGATGGCCACGTGACGCAGGCTGGTCGTCTTCGGAGCCCACACCTGCATGGTGGCCACCGTTGCCGCGGTCGCGGTCACACCGCTGAGCAGTTGACGGTAGCCGTTACGGTATTCGCAGTCGATCCAGTTCTTATGCTTCGCACTCCAGGCGAAGCGCAGGGCGGAACCGCTGCCACCACCAGCGGGCGCTGGTGCCAGAGAAATCTCCGGCGGGATATTGAGGAAGGATTGGCCGCTGATGTTGGCCTCAGTGCGTTCGAAATCATCGAGCAGGCGCACCACCGCGTTCGGAGCGGGCGGCACGGGCGGAACCTGAGGCGTTGGTGCAGCGGCCAAGACCACCGTCAAACCGACGCCGGCCGCAACCGCGCCGGTTGCGCCGAGCACCATGCCGGTGCTGACGACGGTACCGGCGCCACTGCCCGCCGTGACCGCTGCGCCGACCCCGGCAGCGCCGGATTTGAGGGCCACGGTCAACGTCGGCACCGGCGGCATGGCAAACATCACCGGCAGGATCAAGCCGGCGAGCGCCCGTTCGTTGAGGCGCGCGTCGCCGCCTAACATCTCACGCAGGCGTTTGAGCCCGCGGTGCACGCGCACGCGCGCGCTATTCACCGTGCAGCGCAGATCGGCGGCGAGTTCTTCGTACGACAGTCCGCCGACGACATAGAGCAGCAGCGGGCGGCGGTAGTTCTCTGGCAGGTCCTTGAGCGCACCTTGCACGCGATCGACCAGAAACTCGCGGTCGTGGAGATCTTCGGTGCCTGGGCGGATGTGATCTTGGGCAACCAGACGGGCGGTGGCGGACTGGGAATCCATGGCGGCTCCCTTGGCGGCTGTGGTGACGTCGACGGTGGCCGGACGGCGGCGTCGGACGCGATCGATCGCAGTGGTGTAGGCGACACGCATGAGCCAGGCGCGGGCGGCACGTTCCTGGTCGTCGCCCGTCGGTTTGAACGAGGCAGCGGACCTGGGCAGTCCCATCCAGAAATCCTGGTAGGCGTCCTCAGCCTCGTTGGCGTCGCGGCTGCGGCTCAGGATCAGGCGCCAGACATCCGCGCCGTGGCTTTCCACCAGGGCCTGCCAACCGGTCTGCGCCTGTTCTCCGGCAAGACTGCGGAGCGCTGCGACGGTGGAGGACTGGCTCATGCGTTGGTTTAACGGCTCCGGAGGGGCGGCATTACAGGCCAATCACCGGGAACTCAAAGGGCACTGGATTGAACAGGAGGAACGGAGAAACGGAGGATGAACCAACTGCCTTCCTCCGTTTCTCCGTTCCTCTTGTTCAATGTGGTTTCCGTGGCTTTGGGCCATGAGCGATGGCTGGGCGCGATCCTGGTCACAACCAGTGGAGTGGCAGCGCCTTCGATGACTACCTTTGCACGCCGGATCACTCATCCCGGGCTCCTGAGCAGCATGCTGTTCAGCGTTCTCCACCCACCAGCTGTAATGACCTGAGGTACCCTCCGTTCATACCATGATGCCCCGCGCCTCATCTTTCCTGGTCCGTCCCAACCGCGTGCGGTTGTCGGTGGTTGCGTTGGCCTTGCTGATGCCGTTCGCGGCCGGTTTGGCGAGCGGAGTCGAGCCCTCGCAATTGGCGAAGGAGTTCGACAGCCAGATCAAGCCGTTCCTCGGCACCTACTGCCTCGACTGCCACGGCAGCAAAAAACCCAAGGGCGACCTCGACCTGACGGTCTTCACCAGCGGTACGTCAGCGCTGGCCAAGATCGATATCTGGAAGGACGCCGCCGGACGCGTGCATGCGCAGGACATGCCACCCGCGCCGAAGCCCGGCAAAGAAACCAAACAGCCGAGCGAGGCCGAACGCACGCAGTTCATCGCTTGGGTGCGCAATCTGAAACACCTGGCGCCAAAAGATCCCGGGCGCGGCACCATCCGTCGCCTGTCGCAGGTGGAGTACGCCAACACCTTACGCGATCTGCTCGGCGTCGATCGCAAGGTCGCCGATCAAGTGCCGCAGGACGCGGTGGGCGAAGGCTTCAGCAGCTCGATCTCGCCGCTGCTGATGGAGAAATACCTGCTGGTCGCGGATGAGATCCTTGACCAAGCAATCGTGCCCGACCGCCTGACCATCGCATGGAACGGTGGTCAGCTCGACGCGATGATCGGCGGCAAAGCAGAAGCCGGTAAAGCCGATGGCGTTGAGCGGCGAATCACGGGTGCGGGTGAAGTCAGCACGCTGCTGTCGACGCCGGTGGACGGCACCTACACCATCAAGGTGCGCGCGGCGACGGAAAAGAACGGGGGCAAAGAGCCGACCAAGCTCGCCGTTCGTATCGACGGACAAGTCGTCGGCGAAATCAAAGTCACGGCGCCGACGAAAACGCCGGCGACTTACACCGTTACCTGCAAGTTGTCGGCTGGAAAAGCCAAGCTCTCGCTGCTGATGGTCAATCCGTTCATCCAGGTTGAAGCGGAACCCGACACCAAACGGCCAGCGGTTCCACCAGCCAAGCCCGGTGCCAAACCGGATGCGGCAAAACCAGACGCCGCGAAACCGGAAGCCAAGGCGGAAGCAGGCAAGGAACCAGCCGCCAGCGGACCTGAACTGCGCACCGCAGTCATCGAACTGCTGGAAGTAGTCGGCCCGCCCGCAGCGCGCCAATCCGATATTCAGCGGAAACTGTTCGTCGCCACGCCAAGCAAGGATCTGTCGAAACGCGACGCGGCGAAAAAGATCGCCGAGAGCTTCGCCCGACGCGCCTACCGCCGCCCGCCGACCAGTGATGAGATCGACACGCTGCTCAAAGTTTTTGATCTCGCCGACCGTCAGGACGAGGTCTTCTCCGCCTCAGTGAAACTGATGCTCAAGGCGGTGCTGGTGTCGCCTGGGTTTCTCTACCTGACCCCTGACGACGGTTCGATCAGCGGTAAAGACGGATCAATCGTCGCGATCGGTGACCACCAACTGGCCTCGCGCCTGTCCTACCTGTTCTGGTCGACCATGCCGGATGATGAACTCAGCGCGCTAGCGGACGCCAAAAAGCTGCGTGATCCCGCGGTGATTGCCGAACAGGTCCGGCGGCTGATCAAAGATCCGCGCTCACGCGCGGTTTTTGCCGGGTTCGGTGCACCGTGGTTGAACCTAGATCGCATCGACGATCTCTCAGTCGACGAAAAGAAGTTCCCGCAATTGACCAAGGAGCTGCGCGCGGCGATGTATGAAGAAGGAGCCATGCTCTTCGACACCATCCTGCGTGAGAACCGCAGCATGGCCGAGTTCATCGACAACGACTACACCTTCATGAACAACACGCTGGCGCGCATCTACGGCATGGACGACGCCGTGAAGGGCAACCAGATGACGCGCGTGACGCTGAGCGACCGCAATCGCGGCGGCGTGATGACCATGCCCGGGGTGTTGGCGGTCACCTCGCTGCCGAACCGCACCAGTCCGGTGAAACGCGGCGCGTGGGTGCTCGACCGCGTGCTGGGACAGAAACCGCCGACGCCACCAGCGAACGTACCGGAACTGGAACAGCAGGACGCGAACGCCAGCATCGGTCTCAACCTGCGCCAACGCACCGAACGCCACCGTGCTGATCCGGCGTGCATGAGTTGCCACCAGGCGATCGATCCGATCGGCTTCGGCCTGGAAAACTTCGACGTGCTCGGCCGTTGGCGCGATCGTGACGACACCGGCGCGCCGGTGGACGCCGTCGGAGAACTGCCGGGCAAACAACGCTTCAGCACGCCAGGCGACCTCAAACGTCTGATCTCGGCCAAGAAGGACGACTTCTGCCGCTCGCTCGTGCAACGCATCCTGGCCTACACGCTGTGTCGCACGTTGACCGGTTATGACGAAGTTGTCGCCGACGAAATCGCCGACGCGGTGGCCAAAGATGGCTACCAGTTCCAGACCGTGTGGGTGAAGATCGCCACCAGCTATCCGTTCCTCAACCGGCGGATCTCGCGATGAAGCGCTCTCCCTGCGGCCAATCCATTTCCCGGTGAATCAAGGACCATCCCATGCGTAAGAACTGGCTCATCGATCGCCGCACCGCCCTCAAGGGCCTTGGCGTCGCGCTTGCCCTGCCGCTGCTGGAGACCATGGGCTGGGCCGAGACGCCCAAGGCTGGTGGTGGCTATAAAGCACCGATACGCCTCGGCTGGATGTACATGGCCTGTGGTGTCAGTCAGAAACATTTCTGGCCGGCGGATGCGAAAACCTGGCCGACCACGCTGTCACCGACGCTCGAACCGTTGCGTCCGGTGATCGACCAGATCCTGCTGCTCGATGGCGTCAACAACGTCGAACGCGCGCCCTTCGATGGAGCGGCGCATGCGATCGAGCTGTCGACCTGGCTGACCGCGACCAAACCGAATGCGGAAAAACGCGATACCGTCAACATCGCGCAGTCGGCCGACCAGATCGCCGCCAGCCACCTGGGGCTCTACACCGTGCTGCCCTCGCTGGAACTCGGCACGCGGAAGAACGAACACGCCGGCACTGGCCAGGAAGGCCTCAACAACCGCTACTACACCACCGGCAATTATCGCACGGCGACGCAACCGCTACCGGTCGAGGTCAATCCTGCCGAAGTCTACAAACGCCTATTCGCCTCCCGTCAGTCGACGCCGCAAAAACAAGGCGGCCCGACCGTCGATGCCAAGCAGTTCGCCCGTACCGGTGGCGATGACGGCGACAACGGCACGTCACTGGATCGCAGCATGCTCGACCTGGTGCGTGAGAGCGCCGGCAATTTGCGCAAACGCGTCAGCGCTGACGATCAGCATCAACTCGATGATTACCTCGACAGCGTGCGCTCGCTGGAAAAACGCGTGGTGATGATCGAACGCCAGCAGGCCGAAACCGCCAAGATGCAGGCCTCCGGCAAAGGTGCCGCGCAGGTTCAACGTTCACCGCCGCTGGACGTGAAGATCCCCACCGGCGAACTGAAGTGGAGCGATCACGTGAAGGTCTTGGGCGATCTGATGATCCTCGCCTTCCAGGCCGACATCACGCGCGTCGGCACGCTCATCGCGTCGATGAACCACGGCATGCATTACAAGGAACTACCCTTCAGCGAGAGCCACCACGATCTCAGCCACCACGAAAATAAAGCCGAGAAGCTCGATAAAATCGCCCAGATCGACCGCTTCAACATTGAGCAGTTCAGCTACCTCGTAAGCCGCATGAAGAGCCTCAAGGAAGCCGGCGGCACGCTGCTCGACAACACCATCTTCACCTGGGGCTCAGGCCTCGGCGACGGCCACAACCACGCGTGGACGCGCCTGCCCACCATCATCGCCGGCGGCGGCGGCGGCACCATTCGCACCGGCCGTTACGTACCCAAGGTCACTGGCAACCAGGGCGATCTGCTGACCGGCATCCTGACCCGCGCGGGTGTGCCGATGCCGAAGCCGGTTGGTTTTGGCACGAAGATGTTGGCTGAGTTGTCCTGAGCGAGATTATCGCGCGATCGTCACTAATGATGCCGTAGTCGTCCAGGTTGGCGTCAGTGCCCAACCACCGACAAACGCTTAGCCGAGAACACGCCGGTCTCGGCATCCTTCTGCGCCTTGATCCAGGCCTGCGCCTGCACCTGGATGCGGTCACGGATGCGGCGGAAACGTTCGAGCTGCTGCTCGGGCGGCAGATCTGAGATCAGCGGGACCTCGTTGGGCCAGCGTTCGATACGCAGCGCCCCTGGAAACAACCGCGGGCAGTCGCCTTCGTCCGGATGGGACACCAGGATGGCGGCCTGGAAGGCTTCCTTGCCGAAATAGTCCTGTGCCGATTTGGCCCGTTGGGACTCCATCGGCACGCCGATCTCGGCCATGACCTGCACGGCCAGCGGATGGAGTGGTTGGGGGTCGATGCCGCCGGAGCAGATCTCGAACTTTCCTTCACCGAAGTGGCGCAGGAAGGCTTCGGCCATCTGGCTGCGGATGGCATTGTCGCGATCCAAGCAGATCACCCGGACTTTGCTGGAAGATTCACGCATGGGATTTCCGTGGTTTCATGCCGAGAGCCTTGGTCACGCCGAGTCGCCGCAGCAGTGTGCGCTTCTTTGCTTGGTGCGCCTGCATGCGCACCAACACGTCATCAAGGAACAACACCGTGTCGACCACATGGGGCCCTTTGTTCAACATCACACATTCGGCGCGCACGCTCATCGCCGCGTCGGTGACCTCGGCGCGCGTGGCCATGCCCTTTTTGTTCAGCGTTTCAAGGACCTGCGTGCCCCAGATCACCGGCAGATGGGCGGCTTCGCACAACCACAGGATCTCCTCCTGCACTTCGGCCAGGCGGGCGAAGCCGATTTCCACCGCCAGATCACCACGCGCCACCATCACTCCCATGGGAATACGCCCGAGCGCCGCAAGGAGGATGTCGGGCAGATCACGGAACGCCTGCGGGGTCTCGATCTTGAGCACCACGGCGAGGGCACGGCGGGACTTGCCAATGGCCTCGACCACATCGAGGACATCCGAGGCGCGATGCACGAAAGACAAGCCGATGAGATCGGCATGTTTCTTGGCGAATTCCAGGTGCTGGCGATCGACCGGGGTCAAGCTGGGCAGCGTCAGTTCGCTGTCTGGCAGATTGATGCCCTTGTCTGCGCGCAGTTTGGCTCCGCCGTCCTGCGCCCGGGTGATCTCCACGACGATCCGCTCGGCGTCCGCCTGGCGGATGATGCCATCGATCTTGCCATCATCGAAACAGATGTGCTCGCCGACTTTGACCTCCGCCAACACTTCTGACAGCGAACAGGGAATACAGGCCGGTTCGAGCACCTGGCCAGCATCATCAAGACGCGCGGCATGCCCAGGAGTCTGATCTGCCGTCACCACCAGGGTGTCGCCGGTGTTCAGTACCAACGGTTCTTCACTCGCTGGCAAGGCGGCGACCTCGGCCTGCATCAGGCGACGGCGGGAACGCGTGAGCTGAAAAGTGGTGCCGGGGATGACGTAGGTGGATTCCTCGGCCTCAATGACCACCACCTGCGGTGCGACCGATGCGACACGTGCACGCCGGCGTTTGCCGCGTGCATCACGGCAGATCACCTGATCCCCCACCGCGGCAACGGTCGAGAAATCCTCGGTCAGCGGCACCTCCCTGTGCGCGTCCGGCGTCGCTGCCGCCGCACCGTGTACCAGCGCGACGCGTACCGCCGCGACCACCCGCCCACGACGATCGCGCTCGGGATTCCAGTGCAGCACTGCTTCGCCACCGGCGAGCGGACCCGTGCGCAGCTTGGGCCCAGGGAGGTCCATGAGGATCCGGCATTCACGGCCTTCCGCGGCAGCCGACTCGCGGACCAGGCGGATCATCTCCAGCCACACCGACTCGTCATCGTGCGCGCAGTTGATGCGGGCCAGATCCATGCCGGCACCCATCAGCTTATCGATCAACTCGGGGTCGCTGGCCGCTTCGCTCGGCAACGTCACCATGATGCGGGCGTCACGCGCTGCGGGCGAGGGCCCGAACACCACGCGCGCCTGATGCGCCAGCTCGCGCGGGCCACTACGTTGATCGACCGGTGGAGTGGTCGTGGTGGTCTGGTTGCGTTTGCCCAGCATCGCCCGCAAGGCGACCAGCAGGCGTTCCACACTCTCCAACACATGGGCTTCGCAGCGGCCAAGTGAAGACAAGCCATTGAGCGCCAAGTCGCGTTGCAAACGCCGCAGGTCCTGACTGCGCAAGGCCACGTAATGGATGAGATTGCGGGCGCTCGGCCGACGGGCAGCGGGAATCTTTGCCAATCGCGTCGCGGCCATTTTATCCGCACTCAGCAGGCGTTGCCGCAGGCTCTCGACCTCGACTGCCAAACGTTCGATGTCCTTGGACACGGCGGGCGCCGGTTCACTGGCAGGAGCTGGTGCGGACATGCGCTCAGCATGATCCTGGCCGGCGAACCGGACAATGAACACTTGGTTAAGATAACGTGAATCAAAACCGGGGCGGATGGTGCAAGCCGCTCACCGGCGGAAATACCGTCCGCCACCGGCCATGAGCACCGCAGTGAGTGAACTCACCGGCATCGCCACGGCACATACCAGCGGGCCCCACACGCCCACGGCAGCAAGCACCACACCGATGGCGTTGTAGGCCAACGACACCGCCAGGATCCGGCGCACGCAGCGGCGGGCTGCTACCGCGCCGTCCATCACCTCGACCAATCCGGCGATGCCGTCATGGCGCACCAGCGCCACCCGACAGCTGCCGAGGGCCGCTTCGATGCCACCACGCAGCCCGATGCCGACATCAGCGGTCGCCAGTGCGGGCGCGTCATTGATGCCGTCACCGATCACCACCACGGTGCCGCTGCGTTTCAATTCGGTGATACGCGCGGCTTTGTCTTCGGGTGACTGGCCGCCACGCACCGCCACTGGCGTCAGGCCGAGGACCGCGCCGATGGCAGCGGTTATCTGCGGATCATCGCCAGACAACACGTGCACCTGCGCACCACGCTGGCGCAGTTCCTGCACCAATGCCACAGCGCCAGGGCGGAGCGGATCGGCACAGGCGATCCGCGCCACTGGTTGGCCATCCAGACTGATGCCCACCGAACCGACCGCCGCATCATCGGTGATGAACGCTTCCGGCGCGACACCGGTCAGGCGCTCATTGCCGATGCGCAGTTCGCCGATGGCGCTGCGGACGATGACGCCTTGGCCGGTGATTTCCGTACGTTCGTGGAGGGTGCCCGGTTCACGACCAGCCAGGTGCGCAACGAGGGCCAGGGCTACCGGGTGCGATGACGGTGCTTCCGCCGCGAGTACCAACGCTTCGATGTCCGCGCGCTTGGCGTCATCGACATCCGCCAACCACGTCCAGCCGGTGACGCGCATGCGACCTTCGGTGAGCGTGCCGGTCTTGTCGAAGACGACGTGGGCGACACCACCTGGACGACCGAGGGTTTCCAGCACTTCCGGATCACGCAGCACGATGCCGCGTGCAGCCGCGCGTGCGGTGGCCATCGCCTGCACCAATGGTGCGGCCAAGCCCAACGCACAGGGGCAACTCACCAGCACCACCGCCACGGCTTGGTCGATACCGCGAGCGAGGTCGCCACCGAGCAGCCACCAACCACTCAAGACGCCCACCGCGACAAGCGCCACCACAGTGACGAACCACACCTGCCAACGATCGACGTCGGCCACCAAGCGCGTCGGACGATCTGCTGCGCGAGCGGCTTCGCGGATGAGGCCACCGAGGCGGGTCGCTGCGCCGATGGCGGCAACACTCAGGCGCGCACCGTCGCTCAAACATGTGGTCCCGGCGAAAACTGCACTTCCTGCCACCACCGGACGCGGGCGCGATTCACCGGATAATACCGCGGCATCGACGCTGAACGCCGACAGGGCCGTGCCATCGCAGGGCAGTACTTCGCCACGGGCGACGGCCACCACGTCGCCGGTACGCAGGCGATCGCTGGCGATGACTTCCTCTTTATCGTCTAGCATCCGACGTGCGGTGCGCGGCAGCACGCCATCGAGCGACGCGGCCTGCGCTCGTGCGCGACGACGCGCGGCAAGCACTGCCAAGCGCCCACCCAGCAGCAAGGCGATGAACATCGCCAGCGCGTCGACGTAGGTTTCACGCGAACCCCGCAACAGATTGGCGACGCTGGCGATGACGCCGAGCGCGATCACCAGCGTCGAGGTCAAATCGATGCTCATGCGCCCCAGACGCAGCGCGGCGAGGCCGGAGCGGTAAAGCGGCGACGCACTCCACAACAACGCCGGTGCGGCGATCAACAACGCGGTGAACGAAAACCACCGCGCGCCGGCATCGTCTAGATCACGCGTCAATTCACCGGCGTAAAGATTCACCGACAGGTGCATGCTGCCGATCGCAGATGCGGCAGCGATGGCGACACGCAACAACAGGCGACGGACCTCGGTGCGGCCCTGGGCATCGTCGTCGGCAAAGGGACGCACGGGATATCCCAAACGCACCAACACTGACGCTTGTTTCGCCGGCGTGGTCTGCGCTGGGTCGTACACCACCGCCAGCCGTGATTCACCGAATGCTAAGCGCGCCTGCTTCACACCAGCATCGAGCACCGGCAGGTGTTCGAGCAGCCACAGGCAGGCAGTACAATGGATTCCCTCGACGAACCACGCGATCTCTGCGAGTCCGTCAGAACGCAGACGCACATGGCGTTCGTTGAATGCCGGGGAATCAAAGGCCACGGTACCGGCGGGATCCCCTGGCCGATCGCCGATGGTGGTGCGCAGGCGGTAGTAGTCTTGAAGTCCACAGCCGGTGATCATCGCATGCGCCGCACGGCAACCGTTGCAGCAGAACACGGTTGCCTGAGGCAGCGCGTCGGGTTGGTCGCTCGCGACCGGAATGCCGCAATGGGCGCAGGGGATCATCATGCGTAGACCAAGCGTGGCGCGAGCAACCCGCCACGGCTGAAGGCAAAGAAGCGTCCCACAGGGACGCTATGGTAATAGCCCGGCAATTCAGTGCCGGGACGCGACGCCAAAAATAGATCTAGTCCCAGAGGGACGACTGAAACGTTGGTAACTTCAGCCGTCCCTCCGGGACTTGCGAAATTCGAAGCACGTTCCCGGCACTGAAGTGCCGGGCTATTTCCAAGCCTCCCCTCCGGGGCGGCAATAACCGCTCTACGCTGTCGAATTTTGGTGTCCCGCCCATGGCACGTGATCTCAGTACTGACGGGACGCATGTAGGACTGCATCCGCTCAACCGCAGTGCGGGCAGATGGCGCCCATGACGCCGTAGTGGCGCGCGATCGTAGTGCCAAGGATCACTACGCCCGACAGCGCCAAGGTCGCCGGTGCCAGCCAACGACCGGCCCATCCCGCCAACGCTGCGCGCCAACGCACCGGCGCGGCGAGCATCGCGAGCGGCGAGAACGCCACGCCCGCGAGCGCCGGCGTGGTGATGGCCACCAACGTCACCATCAGAATCGCACCGGACCACGGATCAGCGGTGGCGACCGCCAAGCCGACGGCCCAGAAAACGATGCCACACGGCAACGCCGCCATGCCGATGCCCAGCACCAGCGAGCGCAACAAGGGCTGACGCGGCGCGTGGGCATTCACCCACAGGCCCATGCGCGCACTCAGCGGCGGGCGCTCGCCAACACCAACGGCCACCGGACGACGCAAGTGCAACGCAGCGGCAATAAGAAATCCCACGCCCAGCGCGACGCCAAGAATCTCGGTACCCGACTGCACCCAACCGACCGCGCCAGCGCCCAACCAACCGGCGGCAAAACCGACCACGGCGTACACCAAGGCGCGCCCGAGTTGGTAGCCCCCGACGCGCGCAACGATTCCCAGACTGCGCCGCGCGGTGCCGCCCTCGGCCAACTCCGGGGCATGCAACCCCAGTCCCAGCATCAGCGGACCACACATGCCGGCGCAGTGGGCAGAGGTCCAGACGAGGCCAAGACCTAGGCCATAAGCGAGCAGGTACCACCAAGGGAGCGGATCGGCCATTGCCGGCAGTGTGGCCCGACGCTTCCTGTCTCAAGCGCCAAAGAGACTATTCGGACATAAATATCCGTTTGCTTTTTATGCGGGCCGGTGCTATCCCACTGACGGAGCGCAGCGATGAGCATGTTGTTCGTTTTCACCGGCCTCGGCCTGCTGCTGTTCATCGGCGCGGTCGGAGCACTGATCTGGTCGATCCGCTCCGGCCAGCTCGACGACCTCGACACGCCGGCGCGCCGCATGCTCACCGATGACGCCAGCCCCAAGCAAGACGGCAAACGAGACGTGCCGCCGCCCACAGGATCAGGAACTCCATGAGTCAGACCCCATGAGTCAGCCCCTATGAGTCAGACCGCAGCCGCCGCCGGCACCCTCGAATCATTCGCCTACGACAACCGCATCGTACGCAACTTCATCATCGCCACGCTGGTGTGGGGCGTAGTCGGCATGCTGGTTGGCGTGATCATCGCGCTGCAACTGGTGTGGCCGGCGCTCAATTTCGAGATCCCCTGGCTGACCTACGGCCGCCTGCGGCCACTGCACACCAACGCGGTGGTTTTCGCCTTCGCCGGCAATGCGATCTTTGCCGGCATCTATTATTCGAGCCAGCGCCTGCTGAAGGCGCGGATGTTCTCTGACCAGCTTTCGGCCATCCATTTCTGGGGCTGGCAACTGATCATCGTGTTGGCGGCGGTGACGCTGCCGCTGGGCATCACCACCAGCAAGGAATACGCCGAGCTGGAATGGCCGATCGACATCCTGATCGCGGTCGTGTGGCTGGTGTTCGCCGCGAACTTGTTTGGCACCATCTTCAAACGCCGCGAGCGCCACCTCTACGTCGCGATCTGGTTCTACATCGCCACTGTGTTGGCGATCACCATGTTGCACGTGGTCAATTCACTGGCGCTGCCGGTGACGCTGACGCAGAGCTACTCGCTGTTCGCCGGAGCGCAGGACGCGCTGGTGCAATGGTGGTATGGCCACAACGCGGTGGCGTTCTTCCTCACCACGCCGTTCCTTGGCCTGATGTACTATTTTCTGCCGAAAGCCGCCGAACGTCCGGTCTACAGCTACCGTCTGTCGATCGTGCACTTCTGGTCGTTGGTGTTCCTCTACATCTGGGCCGGTCCACATCACCTGCTGAACTCGGCAACGCCGGAGTGGGCACAGACACTTGGCGTGGTGTTCAGCGTCATGCTGATTGCGCCGTCGTGGGGTGGGTTGGCCAACGGCTTTCTGACGCTGAATGGCGCGTGGCACAAAGTGCGCACCGATCCGGTGCTGAAGTGTTTCGTCGCCGCGATCGCTTTCTACGGTGTGTGCACCTTCGAAGGCTGCCTGCTGTCGCTGCGTTCGGTCAACGCGCTGGCGCACAACACCGAGTGGACCATCGGTCACGTGCACGGTGGCGCGCTCGGCTGGAATGGCCTGCTGGCCTTCGGCATGATCTACTGGCTGATACCGCGACTGTACCGCACGTCGCTGTGGTCGGTGCGCTTGGCCAACGTGCACGTCTGGATCGCGGTCATTGGCATCCTGCTCTACCTCGTGGCGATGTGGGTCTCTGGCATCATGCAGGGGTGGATGCAGCTCCACTTCGACCCCAACGGTCGTCTGGCCTACGCCGATTGGATGGAGATCATCCGCGCCACCATCCCCTGGTATTGGGTGCGTGCCGCTGGCGGCGTGTTGTACTTGCTGGGTGTCCTGCTGTGCGTGGTCAACATCTGGCGCACCATACGCTCGGGCACGCTGCTGGCGAATGAAGACGCGCAGTCGGTGCGCTTCGTGCCGGAAACCACCCACCTGCCGGCGGTGCAGGAGGCTCTCGCGCAACCCGACATGCGTGCGCGGACCTCGGCACTCCATGGTCTGGTCGAGCGTTGGCCCCTGGCGCTCATCGTGCTCAGTGCCATCGCCATGGGCATCGGCGGCTTCTTTCAAATCGTGCCGAGCCTGGTGCAGGGCGCGCTGACACCGCCGATCGCCAACGTGCGACCGTACTCGCCGCTCGAACTCACCGGACGAGACCTTTACATCCGCGAAGGTTGTTCGGGCTGCCACACGCAGTTGGTGCGCACCCTGCGAGCGGAAACCGAACGCTACCAGGGCGAATACACCCGTATGGGCGAGCACATTTACGATCGTCCATTTCTGTGGGGCTCGAAACGCACCGGGCCCGACTTGGCGCGTGAAGGTTTGATCCGTCCCGGCGCGGCGTGGCACTATAGTCACTTTGTGAATCCCCAGGGCCTAGTCGCCGGTACCATCATGCCGTCGTACGTGTGGCTGACGCGCGACGACATGGATCTCTCGACCGTCTCGCGCAAACTGGCGGTGCTCGCTGCGCCGCCGATCTATACCCCCTATACGACGACGGAGATCGCCAATGCCGAAGCCAACGCCCGCGCGCAGGCCGACGTGATCGCCAACGAACTGCGGCAGCAACCGGCGCTCGCCAGCAAGACTGATCTGGAAAAGAAAGAGGTCATCGCGCTGATCGCGTACCTCAAACGCCTGGGCCGCGATCTGAATCATCCTTCGCCGACGACTACCGCGTCAGGACACTGACATGCTCAAAGAAATTCTCACTCCCTCCGGCAGCGTGCTCCCTCTGATCGCGCTGGTGTTGTTCTTCGGCATCGCCCTGCTGGTGATCCTCTACATCGTCACTGATCGCCGAAAGCAGCACCGCAGCCGCATGGAAGCCATGCCGCTCGATGACGGAACGCCAGTGACCAAGGACGGAAAGGAGCAGCCGTGAGCCAAGATGCCCAGAGCGATGACGCGCCGCGCAAGAATGTGCCGAAGGAACACGTCCATGACGGCATCGTCGAATACGATAATGATCCGCCGCTGTGGCTGACGGCGACGTTCTTCCTCACCATGGTGTGGGGCGTCGGTTACCTCCTGACCATGCACCTGTCGGTCAGCGCCAAACTTGGCCCGGAGCGTCTGCAAGCCGATCTCGCAGCGTTGGCCGAGCTACGCGCCTCCAAGGACACTGGCCCACTCGACGAAGCAGCGATGCGCGCTTTGTCGCAGGCACCTGACCGGGTCGCGCGTGGCGAAGTGTTGTATGCGACCAGCGAATGCGCCACCTGCCATGGCGTCGATGGCACCAGCGACGCCAATCGCTCTGGCCCCAATCTGCGCGATCGCTGGTGGATCCACGGCAGCAGTATGGAAGCGATCGCGAAAATCATCCGCGAGGGTGCCAACAACAACGCTATGCCAGCGCAGAATCGCAAACTATCGAATCAGGACATCGCTAACCTGACGATCTACCTGGTGAGCCTGAATCGCCAGGGCGAACGCAGCGGCAAGGCACCGGATTCTACGCGTGAACGCGAAGCCCCGATCACCTACTGAGCTGACGACAACACCATGACCACACCTGCCGCTCGTCCGTTCAATTTCTGGCCGTGGCTTCCCGTGTTCGTCATCGGCGCCGCGGTGATCGCTAACGGTGCGATCATCCTGGTCGCCCGACGCGTCAATCCGCAAAAGGTCGAGGAACAGGCTTACGCCGCGAGCATCCACTTCGATTCCGACAAAGCCGCTGCCGAAGCGTTCACCGCGCGTGGCCTGCGTCTGGCGGTCGCCACGCCGGATGCGAACACGCTGCACCTGAGCATCAGCGGCGGTGCCAGCGGTGCGGGCGAGGTGCGTCTGTACCGCCCGGATGCGCCAGGAGCCGACCGCACCGTCGTGTGGGTCGATGTCGCCCAGCCACTGACCATTCCACTCACGCGCCACGGCGTGTGGCGACTCGATTTGCGTCTGAGTGCGAGCGATGGCGCACGCCTCGCCGCCAAAACTGTCATCGACACCCTCGGAGGGCGTTCCCCATGATCTCACTCACTGCCGAACATGCCCTGCGCGCCGTGGTCTACCTGGCCAGTCACCCAGGAAACTGCTGCACCGTCGACTGCATCGCCAAACATACGGGAATTCCCGCCGGCTCGTTGGCCAAGGTGATGCAACAACTCAATCGTGGGGGACTGGTCAGTTCCCAGCGCGGTCCCAACGGCGGCTTCGTCCTGACGCGGTCACCACAGGCGTTGACCTTCATGGAGGTGATCATCGCCGCCGACGGCCAGCGTCCATCGGGTCGGCAACTGGCGGTGCCGCGTGATGCCCTGGGACGGCGCCTGGACGACACCCGCGCGCAGGTCGAAGCCACCTACCGCGCAACAACCATCGCGCAATTCCTGCGTGAACAGGAAGCCTCCACCGAGGCCCTGGTAACCAAGGGGGAGTGATGAGATTAGGGAGTAGGGATTAGGGGCTAGAGCGGTGGGTCGCAGGTCCATCGACCGCGCTGACGCCACCGACGGATCTGATCGGTGAAACAACCAACTTGCCCTCGCTGACCTAAGCCCACGACCCTAACCCCTAACCCCTAACCCCTTTTCGAGTCCCATGCGCCCGTCCGCTGATTTCAACCTCGCGCCCTTCATCGTCATCTGGGAAGTCACGCGCGCCTGCGACCTCGCCTGCCGCCATTGCCGCGCAGAAGCCCAGCCGACACCTGATGCGGCAGAACTGACCACCGCCGAGGGATTGCAGCTACTCGCGCGGGTGCGTGAGGAGTTCGGTCCGGTGCTGATGGTGCTCACTGGTGGCGATCCCCTGAAACGTGCGGACCTGCATGAACTCATCCGCCACGGCACCGCCATCGGCCTGCGCATGACTATCACGCCGTCGGTGACAGCGCTGCTGACCGCGCAGGCCCTCGGCGAACTGTTCGCCAGCGGCATTCGCCGGGTGGCCATGAGCCTGGACGGCGCAGATGCGCAGACCCACGATCATTTCCGCGGCGTCGACGGGACCTTCCGCCGCACGCTGGAGGCGCTGGAGACCGCGCGCAACCTGGGCATGGAGATCCAAATCAACAGTACGGTCTCGCGCCATAATCTGACGCAGGTCGAACACCTCGCAAAAACCGTGGGGTGGCTCAACGCGACCCTGTGGTCGGTGTTCATCCTGGTGCCAACCGGTCGCGCCGTGGGCGACGCTGAAGCGGTGGTGCCCTCCGCCGGCGAACACGAACAACTGTATCGTCGCTTGGCCAACATCGCACTCGACCCGGCCACCACCTTCGATGTGAAAACCACCGCCGGACAGCCGTATTACCGGGTGCTAGCGCAGGAACGCGCACGTCGTGGGGTCGAGATCGTCACGCGTTCCCTGCGTGCTCCGCGTGGCGTCAACGACGGCAACGGCTTCTGCTTCATCAGCCACACCGGCGAGATCTGCCCGTCGGGCTTCTTGCCGCTGGTTGCCGGCAACGTGCGCACGCACGACCTCGCCACGGTCTATCGCCACCACGACCTCTTCGTCCGTCTGCGCCAGCCGCATACCTTCAGCGGCAAGTGCGGCGTGTGCGAATTCAACGATCGTTGTGGCGGCAGCCGCAGCCGCACCTTCGGACTCACCGGCGATCCTTTCGCCAGTGATCCGACGTGCCTCTACCAACCCAAGCCGGCGGTCAGCGCCAGCTGAGACGGCTCATCCAGCCATCAGGTGGCTGACCAGGATGCGCGTGCCGATCAGGATCAGCAGCACGCCGCCGACCACCTGTGCCCAGCGGCCGATGCCGACGCCCAGGTGACGGCCGAGGAACGCGCCGAACAGCACCAGCACAAGGGTGATCCCGCCGATGACCAGCACCGGCACGAGGATGCCAAGTCCGAGCGCGGGCAACGTCACCCCGACGACCAGGGCATCGATGCTGGTCGCGAGGGCGAGCGATACTTGCAGACGCCAGCCAGGCCACGGCGCTGGTGCCGCCGCGTTTTCCGTCTTGAGGCCGTCGAGTGCCAGTTTCAGCCCGATGCCACCGAGCACGACGAACGCGATCCAGTGATCGACCGCCGCCAACCAGCTGCCGAATGCCAGGGCTCCGGCATATCCGAGCGCTGGCATCAGTCCTTGAAATCCACCACACCAGACGCCAAACGCGAGGCCACCGCTGAGCGGTACCTGCCGCGCGCGAATGGCCGTGGCGATCGCCACGGCCATGGCGTCGGTCGCCAAGCTGACCGCCAGCACCACCAAGGTCCACCACGCATCCATGATCAGGATTCATGACGCCGGTAGCAGAGCGCAAACATCGGCGGTTCCCGTCGCGTCCATCCGCTCACATCGGCCACGCCACCGGCGGCAACGCCTCGATGCCGGCGCCAAAGTCGATCTCGACCTGGCTGATCTGCACCATGGTGGCAAGGCTGAGCGCGTGCAGCCGTTGCGGCAGCAGTTCCGGCGCCACGGGGCTGACGCCGTCCGCACGGTAACGGATGAGGTCGAGCGCGGTGAGATCGGCAGCCAAGCTGAGACTCGACGTGCCCGCCAGGTCCGGCGTAGCAAGATCGAGTTCGCGGCGCACCGCCAACAGCCGTGCGACCACCGTTGTCGCCGGCTGTTCCAGTTGGCTGAGGATCGACAGCGCATCGTAGTGCGCCGGCAGCAAAGTCGCATGCTCGGCTTCCATTGCCCGCATCAGCGCCAACCAGCGGGTGGCGGCATCGTCCGGGCGCAAGCCGGTGAGCGGCAGCAGGTGCGCCGCAGTCTGCAGGTGATCACCCTTCATGCAGCCGGCCGCGGTGAGCCGCTGATAGATCGTCTCGGTGCTGGCGGCGATGACGTCGACGCTCCCTGGGATCTGCGCCAGCGCGGCTATCGCCGGGAGGTCGTCCTTGCCGGTGAGCCACCAATGGAATTTCTTGAGTTGGCCGTGCAGGACCTTGAGTCGATCCGCTTCGACGAGGCTGAATGAGTCGTGGCCCTGAGCAGACATCAAGATCAACACGGTCAGCGGTTCATACCGGCCACCGTGGCGCAGAGCGACCTTGTCGAGCATCTCGCCGACGCGGTGGTATTCACCGAGAAAATCATTCAGGCGGGCGTGCTGCTTGAGCAGCAGCGCCGCCACCACGAAACGCAGCGGCGAGGCCAACGGCTTGTACCACGCCGCGTGCTGCAGCAGGTGATCGGCAATCAACTGGATGCGTTTGGCCAGCAGCCCTGGAGCCTCGGACTGGAACACCGCGGCCTGCGCGGCGAAACGCATCCAGAATGCGTCGGTGAACGATTGATGGTTGAGGTCGAGTTCGCCCAGGATGTCGCGAAACCGTTCCAGTGGGATGAGGCGATGGATGTCGTGGCTCATGGGAAGCTCCAGAATGGTGATGATGGTCAGGACGACCGACGGATGATTCGGGTTGAGGGGCGTGGCTGATGGTGGCGATGGATCAACCAAGCGCGAATGGCAAGTGAGGCGATGTAAACTTGGCGGGCGACACCGCTCAGATGGCGCAGCACCACCGCATCAGCGGCCAAAGCGATGGTGAGAGGCGCTACGGGCGTATTCGGCGTGGGGGAATGCTTCCTGCGTTCGGCGACGAATGCGCTCATGACCTTTTCGGGATCACCTGGAATGACCACCAGCGCGAGCAGCATGGCGCTATCCGCCTCCTGTACCGCCATGCCGCTGAGCAACAGTTCGGTACGCAGGGCACAAAGCCGCACCACCACCTGCGCATTGCTGAGGTCGGGCACGCAACCACATAAGGCGACGAGGGCGCACGGATCCCCTGGGACCTCATCCCCCTCTGACAACGCCGAGTGCAGTTCCTCGATGCGTGCGATCCGTTGGTCACCATCGGGGGCGCCCGCGACCAGCAACGCTGCCAGCGGCAGATCGTCCGGACCACTCGGCCACCAATGGCATTGGCGCAGGTGCTCGTAAGCGCGATGAATGTCATGAACTTCCGCGCTGGTGGTGAGCGGGCGTCCAACCAGCAGTCGCACCAGCGCAGCGAGCGTTTCGATATCGTCGCTACGCCGCAGCGCTCCCGCGCGCAGACGTTCGCGTTGCAGATCCACCATTGCCGCCCCGGCTGCCGGATTGAGTGACAGGTGGGACATTATCGCCGCGGCGATGTGTTGCTGTCCCTCGGTCAGGTCCAACCAGGCGGCCTGGACCGGCGCCGGGAAACCAGGACCTGGCACAACGTCGCCCGTCAGCGCACACAGCGGACGTCTCCAGGCGACGTCCTCATCCGTCGCACCCGGCGCCAGGCCACTGGGTGCGACATGGAGCGGTGACTGTGGGGGATACCAGGGCCAAATAAAAGCATATTCGGATGTCTTTGTCCTTTACAAGCGCCGATCTAGCCACGTTGCCCTGACTCTGGCCAATGAGGCGGCCTCTTGGTGGTCCTGTTCGACCTGGCACGCTCTCTCCCAACAGTCGGAACCGCGTCATGGATTACCAAAAAATCGAATCGCAAAGCCCAGAGGCCCTCGCCACCGCCAGGAAACACGTACGTGGTGAGCTGTGGGGCATGGCGATAGGACTCCCGCTGTGGATCGCCTTCTGCCTTTATCGGTCGGATGAGATGCCTGCCATATGGACGTTCCTGAATATCGGGATGAGTTTCGGCGCTGGCGTCGTAATTGGTGCCCTGCTGATCACCGAACGTTGGATGACCTATCTGCTCCAGCGGGCAGCCGCGACTAGTGAAGCGACTCGCGCTGCCGGACCTACCAACGGTCAGCCACCAGCGTAACAAGCGCTCCCTACGCTGCCCACAATCCCAGGCCCAAGCGCCGCAGACATCCCATCCACGCGTTGCGCTCCTTGGCGCGCACCATTTTGATCAGGCACTGGATCTTCTCTTCCTCGGTCAGCGCGCGTGGACGATTGCGCAGCACCATGCCGACCTGGTCCGGCAGCTTGTCGTCCTTGCGCACATTGCAGCTGCGGCAGGCGGTGACGACGTTGAGCATGGTGTCGGGGCCGCCGCGACTGCGCGGGATCACGTGGTCACGCGTGCCGGTGGTCATGCTGATTCTGGTGCCGCAGTACTGACATTCAAAACCATCGCGGATGAACACCGCTTTGCGCGTCGGCACGTTGAACACCTGACGGCGGCGCAGGGTCTTCACCTGGTAGCGCATCAACACGACGGCAGGCAGATGGAAGGTACAGCGCTGACCGCGCACCACGTCGGGGTATTCTTCGAGCGACACCGCTTTTCCGGAGAGCACCAAACCGAGGGCGTCGATCCAATGTTCCTCGATGGCGAGGAACTCGTAGCTGGCATTCAGCACCATGCAGCGCGACATGACCCCCCCGACTGACGGCGGAGTATGTGGCCGGTTGCCGCTTGGAAACATGCGAGTGGGTGCTGCGTCGGCAGACAACCATCCCGCGTACCACGCGGTTATCCCGCACGGTCCCGCTAGTGGTCAGGCACCAAGGTGCAGAGAAAAACACATGATCATGCGATGAATGTCCTGCGCGAAACCCCCTCGGGCGGGACGCCCGTGCCACGCTGGGTCGACCTCAGCGAGCGATCACCAGGGCGTCGAGGGCGGCGGATCCGACCACGAACAGGTAGACCGCCGCGACAATCGCCAGTGCGGCAGGCGTCAGCTTGTAGCCCACCCACAGGCGGAAGACCCCAGGAGATCCGGTCTCCTGGCGGCGATCCGATTCGGGTGCCACCGCCGGCGGCGCAGTGACCGCGTCGATAGCGATGCAGATCTTGAACAGGCCGAAAAACAACAAAACGAAGCCGACGGCGATCGAGAAACGCACCGCCTGCAGGTGCAGCATCAGCGCACTGATGGCGAAGATGATCGACCCAACGAAGCCGGCGAACACCACGTACAACGCCATCCGGGTGCCGCGCAGCGGCACCCGGTCAACGACAGGAGCAGGAACTCCTGGCTCCGTCATGATTAGGCAATCGCCTTGGCCGCGGCAATGATGCCCGCCACGCCGATGCCGTGTTTGTTGTAGAGCTCGTCAGCGGTGTACGCGCTTTGGCCGAACTCCCCCTGCACGCCCAGCACCTTCGCGGCGCTCGGCAACTTGCCGTCGGCAGCGAGCTTGGTCAGCAGCATCGCACCAGCACCACCGAGGGCCTGGTGGTCCTCGACCGTGACCAGCTTGCCGCCGGTCTTGGCCAACGCGGCCTGGTGACCGGCGACGTCCGGATGATTCGGCGTGGCGTTGTTGAGGACGAGTGCACCGATGCCGTCAGCGGCGAGTTTCTCCGCCGCCTTGATCGCGTGGGTGACCAGCGAGCCGTTGGCGCTGATGACCACCGACTTGGCTTTGCCGGCGGTGGTGTCGGCCACGACCATGGCCTTGCCCCAGGCGTACTCGACACCAGCAGGCTTGAGCGACACCGGGAAGTTCTCACGACCGCAGAAGAACAACGTCGCTTCCGGATGGTGGCCGGCCTGACGGTCCTTGGCGAACGTCGCGATGGCGTGGCCCATGGCCCACTCCGCCTCTTCCGCACTGGCCGGGCAGTACTGCTGCACGTGCGGGATCGAACCGCTGGCGGCGAGGTAGGTCAGGCCCTGGTGCGACGCGCCGTCGGCGGCGTCCTGGAAACCGGTGTGGCTGAACACCGCGATGACGGGCGACTGCGACAACACGCCCATGGTCAGCGGCAGCAGGCCCTTGGTGGCGCCGAACTGCACGAAGGTGTCGACCACCGGGATGTAGCCCTGCTTCGAGAAGCCGGCGGCGGTCGAGACCATGTTGGCCTCGGC